>JBATES010000173.1:0-3528 GCA_049664145.1 Smithella sp. | reverse complement strand
GCCTACGGCAGACCGGGAGACTACCTGGAATCGGATAAGATCGATCATCTGATTCTTTATGAGGCTGAAAATAACCTTCCCGAATTCCTGTGGGACTACGCGCGGGGCGAAGCGAAAAAAGTATATGACAATAAAGAAAAACCGGCCTTGGACCTTACCCCGTCGCCGCGCTTTGATCTGATACAGCCGGATAATTACGCTTCCATGGCTCTTCAGTTTTCCCGCGGATGCCCGTTCAACTGCGAATTCTGCGATATCGTCCAGATGTTCGGACGCGTTCCGCGCACCAAGTCTCCCGCGCAATTCATGCGCGAGGTTGAAGACCTGCACGCGACCGGCTACCGTGGACGCCTGTTTATCGTGGACGACAATTTTATTGCCAACCGGAAGGTCGTCAAAGAAATGCTCCGACTCCTGGCGGGGTGGCAGGAGGAACACAACTATCCGTATATGCTGTTCACTGAAGCGAGCATTGACCTGGCCAAAGATGACGAGCTTTTGGATTTAATGACGCGTTCGGGATTCACGTCCGTATTTGTAGGCATCGAATCGCCGGACAGCGCGACGCTGCGCGCCGCCAACAAAAACCAGAACGCCGCCTGCGATATGAACAAAGCAATCGAGAAGATACAGCGTTCCGGCATAGAGGTCATGGGCGGATTTATCCTTGGCTTCGATACGGATAAAGAGGACGCGTTCGATAACCAATTGACCTTCATCCGGCAAAACGGCATTGCCCAGAGCATGGTGGGACTGCTTGCCGCCATGCCGAACACCGACCTTTTCAAACGGTTGGAACGGGAAGGCCGGATCATCAGTCAGGACAATCCGCACAGCGGCGATAACGTCGATACCGTGCTCAACTTTGTACCCGTCATGCCGGCTGAAAAACTGGTTGAAGGCTACAGACGGGTGATCGCTCAAACCTATGCGCCCAAAAACTATTTCGCCCGCGCCTCAACCCTCATCAGCAGGCTGCCCGATCTTAAAATAACAAAGCTTGGCGGGGCGGAGCCGTGGAAAAAGAAACTGGCGAAATCAAAATTGACCAATTATCCCCGCAAAACGAAGATGATGCTGGAACTGGCCAGGCTTTTCTTTTCTCCGTTCGGTATCCACGCGTTATGGTTTATTATCCGGTCGTCAAGATTCGGATTGCTCGCCCTGCCCACGGCGATAGAGCTGGTTTTCCGGGGACGTCATTATGTCAATGTGGCCGGAAGAATCGCACACGCCAAGCCGCAACCGTTACCCGCAGCAAGTGAGGCCAAACGCCAGGCGGCGCCAACTCTCTTGCAGCCGCTACCCGGTTAGGCAAGTAAGAAATAATTCTGTATGAGCTCGCATTCCCCAAAGGCCACTTTGGGGAATGCGGGACAATGTCTTGCTCTGTTTCATCTGAAATGATATGCCTTCCCGCATGAAAAAAACAATCATACAAATTTATGAGGTACAAAAGCCCAATGAGGCTGAAGCCTTGGTCGATTTGGGAGTGGATCATATCGGCAGCGTTCTCACTGATTCGACTCAACTCAAAAACGCAACCACCCGAAAAACGGTTAAGGTAATACAGCAGGCGGGGGCCAGAAGCGGCCTGATCCCGATTTTTAAAGATCCGGTAGAAATTTTTCAGGCGCTTGATTACTACCAACCGGACTTTATTCATTTCTGCGAAGCGCTTTCCCCCTTTCCAGAAAATCAAACTGCAGTTGCCCGTGAATGTGACACGTTGCTTGCGTTGCAAGCGGAGGTAAGAAAACGGTTTCTCCAGATCAAAATTATGCGTTCGCTTTCCGTGCCCCAAACGGGTGTTTCTCAGGCGGACAAGATTCAAAAAAACATTCTGCGTTTTGCCGAACTCTTCGCGCCGGTTTCGGATTATTTTCTCATCGATACGCTGATCGGCAAACCGGGGGATCAATGCGGACAACCTGTCGATGGCTATGTCGGGATCACCGGTGCAGTTTGTGACTGGAATATCGCCCGGTCAATCATTACAACCAGTCCGATACCGGTTATTCTGGCGGGAGGTATTTCCGATGAAAATGTTTTCGAAGCCATTACAACTGTAAAACCGGCAGGCGTGGACAGTTGCACTAAAACCAACGCTGTGGATAAGCAGGGTCGGCCTGTCCGCTTTAAAAAAGATATGAGAAAAGTTCAAAAACTTATCGAGGAAGCCCGGCGTGCCGATGAGTTTCTGCGGGGCGGGTTGCGCTGATGCGTTCGAACAAGTTCCGTGATGAAAATGGGACAGATGCGGAGTTGAGAGCATTATTCAGAGCAGATCAATCGCTGAAATCTGTTCGAGATCATTTCAAAAATTCAATGGTGATGCGTGATGACTGTCTTACTTTTTGCGGCTCATACACC
Source organism: Smithella sp. (assembly GCA_049664145.1). Taxonomy (GTDB): domain Bacteria; phylum Desulfobacterota; class Syntrophia; order Syntrophales; family Smithellaceae; genus Smithella. Next base: position 1,155 of record JBATES010000173.1, on the reverse strand, counting down.
ATTCTCTGGCGGTATCGATATCTCCGAAACTCTTCGATTCATTGGTTCCCCAAAGATTTTCAAAAGTGTGAAACGTCTTTCCCAGGATGTTATGAGACGTCTTGCGGGGAATGATGGCTATCCTTAATTTAGGGTTTTCAGTTGAGGCAATCGCGGTCTGCGTGGCAAAATGCTGAATTTGATCAATAGAAATATTGATTTCTTCTGCTCTTGAAAAATCCCATATCTGATAACGCAACTGCGGATAGGATTCATCGGCGTGAATTTTCGACTGAAGTTTATCGACTTCACCTGCTTCAACAATTCCAGAGAAAGTAACAACGATGCCGGTTCCGTCCGCTTCTTTGCTTAGTTTACTGGGCATAACGACATTCTCCTTCAATTGAAATAATTTGTTTACTGTGTTCGTGATAATAACACAAACGGAGCAAATTTTCCGTATATTTTCATTTGCGGAAGGAATCGTTTGGATTATTGAAAAAGGCATAAAAAAGCACTCCGGAATGAATGCTCATTCGCGGAGTGCTTATTTATTTGTTTTTTTCAACAAAAACTAGATCGCTCTGACATTGGTTGCTTCCTGGCCTTTTTTGCCCTGAGCAACATCAAAGCTTACACGCTGGCCTTCATTGAGTGTCTTGAAGCCTTCGCCCTGAATCGAGCTGAAATGTACAAATACATCGCCGCCCTCTTCATTCTCGATGAAGCCAAAGCCTTTGCTTTCGTTGAACCACTTTACTTTACCTTCTGACATAGTTCTAATCCTCCTTTCATAAATTTTCAAAAGTCGAATCAGCACGATGACAGAACCTAAAAAGCCACCAAGACCCTAAAGTACTGGTGGCTAACCTATGTGCTTCAAAATGTCTAAATTCAACTCTTTCCTCCGTGTCTTTTTTCTACAGACGCCGAAGTTGCAGAGACTCTACATCAATAGCGGACAATAGTCAAGCTTTATTTGCGCAAAGAAAGGTTTGCAGCGAAAAATTCAAGAGAAAAATTCGATTTCCTCATATAAAGCGAGATGTTGAAATTTCTATCAGTTGGCAGAACATTTTTCATTTTTTAATAGAAAGAAAACTTTTGGATGCATTTTAGTGAGGAAGTTTGTCGGAAGAAGCGATCAAACTATGAGTCGCGAGAAATGATTCAACT
>JBATES010000172.1:0-2645 GCA_049664145.1 Smithella sp. | reverse complement strand
CGGATCAGCGTCCAGGTATTCCACTGTAAATCAGGAGGATTCTGGTAGGTGCCCAGCTGTTTGGTTCGAAAGCCGGGCAGTTCATTCCACTGCTTACAGGCTACCTGGCATCCCCGGCAGGCAGTGCACAGGGTGGTGTCAATCAATTTTACGAGTTCAGGTTGTTTATTCATCGTCGCTTCCCTCCTACAACTTTTCTACGTTGACCATGAACGCCTTATACTCGGGGCAGAAGGTGTTCGCGTCGCCAACGGTTGGGGTTAATACATTCGTGCTGTCACTGGTGCTGTCCTTGGGAAAGAGCCAGCCGTAATTGAAGGGCATGCCGACCTGATGCACCGTTTTTCCTTCAACCGTAAAAGGCTTGAAGCGTTTGGTCACCATGGCCACGCAGGGCGCTTCACCACGAATGGAGGAAACCTTAACCCGGTCGCCGTTTTTAATGCCTTTTTCGGAAGCGAGCTTGTCGCCGATTTCCACATACAATTCCGGCTGCATTTCGAGGAGCCATGCCTGCCATCGGGTTAATGCGCCGGTGCACCAGTGCTCCGTGCAGGAATATGTCGTGCAGACATACGGGAATTTTTCGCTTGCCCTGGCTATCTTGTCCACATCTTTATTCTTATCGAAGATCTCGATAGCCGGATTGATGAGCTGTCCCGACATCGGATTCTTCGCCAGCGGTCCTTCCAGCGGCTCGTAGTGCTCGGGGAAAGGACCTTCGACCATACCGGGACCGAACAATGCGCCCACGCCGTCGGTCTTCATAATGAAGGGATATTTCCCTTTTTCCTTATTGGCCTGTGGTGGCCAGGGGCCGTCCGGCACATCGCCCACCCATTTATCGGCCTTCCATTCCAAAATGGGACGTTTGGGGTTGTACGGTTTGCCGTTTACATCGCAGGACGCGCGGTTGTAAAGAATGCGGCGGTTGACCGGCCAGGCGAAAGCCCAGTTGGGGAAGAGTCCCAGTCCGGTCGGATCTTCCTTGCCTCGTGATGCCATTCTGTTAAGGCCTTCCGCGGTGTAGCTGCCGGATATGCACCAGTTGCCGCATGCTGTCTTACCGTCAACCTGGAGATTACCGAAACCCGGCACCAGTTGGCCTTTTTTGTACAAGGTCTTTGTTTTCTTGGCCTTATCTTCGATAACGGTATCTTCCAGGAAGACACCGTTGATCTGATGAGCGACTTTGATAACGTCAAAGTGTCCTTTCTCGTTTAAGTAATCCCACTTGAGATTCAGAATGGGTTCGGGACATACGCCGCCCTCTTTGGCATAGAGTTTTTGGACCGTCTCCATAATCTTGATTTCTATTTCGCCGACGGGAAGGGCATCGCCGGGAGATTCGGCGGCCTTGTATTTCCACTGCACCCAACGGCCGGAATTGCTCTGCGAGCCTTCCTTTTCCATGGTCGCGGAAGCGGGCAGGAGGAAGCATTCCGTCTTGATCTTTTTAGGATCGACGCCGGGACCTCTCCAGAACTGGTAGGTCTCATTGTCAAAGATATTTTCACCGATCAGCCAGTCCAGATTTTGAAGCGCTTTGCGAACTTTGTTGCTGTTCGGCGTGCTGACGGCCGGATCCGCGCCAATGGCGAAGAATCCCTTCACTTTGCCCTCATACATCGCATCAAACATGTGCATCGTGGAATAGTGTTTCCCATCATCGATCTTGGGCAGCCAATCATAGCCAAAGTCATTTTCCTTCGTTGCTTTTTTATCCCATAACGATTTCAGGAAGCTGACAAAGAATTTTGGGTAATTCTGATAGTAGTTGGCCGACTGCGGATCCTTGGATTCCGGCGTATATTTTTTCAGATAATGTTCCATCGTGTCGCATGAAGCAGAAATCATCTTCAGATAGCCGGGCAGATTTCCGTATAAAATGCAATGGTCCGTGGAACCCTGAACGTTCGGTTCGCCGCGCAGCGCGTTGATGCCGCCGCCCGCGATGCCCATATTGCCTAAAAGCAGCTGAATGATCGACATGGCGCGGATGTTCTGACTACCGACGGTATGGTGTGTCCAGCCCAAAGCGTAACATTCCGTGCCGGCTTTGTCCGGAACGCCGGTAGCACTGTAGGCCTTATAAACCTTGAGGAGGTTTTCTTTCGAAACGCCAGTGATGCTGGAGACCTTATCCAATGTGTAACGGGAGTAATGTTTTTTCAACATCTGAAAAACACAGCGCGGATCGGACAGACTCATATCCCGCTTGGGAATTCCAGCGTCGTCTTTTTCCAGCACCCATGTTGCTTTATCATACTTGCGTGTTTTGGCATCATAACCGGAGAAAAGACCATCATTGAAAGTGTAGTCCTGGCCAACGATAAATGAAGCGTTGGTGTAATTTTTAACATAGTCAGCAAAATAAAGTTTGTTATCCAGAATATATTTGATCATGCCGCCCAGGAAAGCGATATCCGTGCCGGAACGAAGCGGCACATGGAAATCGCAGCGGGCGGATGTTCTTGTATAACGGGGATCAACATGGATAACGGTTGCTCCCTTTTCCTTCGCTCTCATGATCCACTTGAAAGCGATGGGGTGATGTTCGGCAGCATTGCTGCCCATAATGAGAATAACATCCGCATTTTTTAAATCACAGTAGTGGTTCGTCATGGAACCGCGTCCGAACGACT
>JBATES010000171.1:0-18830 GCA_049664145.1 Smithella sp. | reverse complement strand
ACCCCGAGCCAAGACTTCTCTGTTTGAAATCACGCTCAGGCACATCTCCGAAAAAACGATTAAAGAAATCATCTCCAAAATAATCACGAAATGGAGACTGGCCAAACGGATTACCCAAGCTTCTGCCTTTTAATAACTTTGTGGTACTTATATTTACCACTGCCGGTTTAACTCGTTCAGCCAAATCTGAAAAAGAGCCGGGAGTTATTCCTTCTACAGCAACTGCCGCAGGAATTTCCGGAGCTCCGGAAGGCAGAAATGAAGATCTTAATACTTCCACAAAGGAAACGATAAAAAAGGCGATTAGAAACGCCATCAGGAACATAAAAAATGTTTTACGATTTTTATTTTCCATATTAGTCTATAAACCTCCGATATTATTAATAATAATAAGAATTTACGTTTCTTCAACAGTCAAACTTCAAATTTTGGTAGTACTATAATAATCAAATGATGTTTGTCAATAAAATATTGTTTGATTCTGACAGCTTAATAGAATTCCGGGATGCTGAGATTTAGAAAATAGTATGAAATTTAGTGAATACTATTTCAAATTTAAAGCTCGTAAATGTGTGCTTGGCAATATTCACGGAAACCGGCTTTTTTATAAACGGGAAGGCCCATTGGCGTTGCCTGCAAAATGATATCTTTAAATCCTGCATCCCTCGCTTCTTTCATGGCTGCCAGAGTTATTTTTAAACCACATCCTTTATTTCTGTATGCGGGAAGAGTTGACACGTAATATATTCCGGCTGTGTTTTCATGGACAAAAAGCATCGAAGAAGCCACCGGTTTTTCATTAAAACAGGCTACAAAAAGCTTTTGAGGCGATTTTGCACTTAAATCAAAAGACAAAACAAATCTTTCGTATTGCTTTCTGGCGCTATCCGGGATTTCAAAACCGGCAAAAGAAATATCTTTCCATACAAGCAAGTCCTGATTATTTTTCACAGAAATTATTTTAATATTATCTGCGCAGTCAGAATCTGATAGGGAATCCTGTAAATCGGCAGCCATGCATGTGGCCTTTGTGTAGAGACGAAATCCCGCATCCTTTAATATTCTGTCCGTTTCCGGCGATTGCGCGACCGGGGAAACCCACCACCAGAAACGAAGATTTAATTTTTCATAATATTTTTTTATTTTTGCAACTGCATCCGTGGCATTATCATGGAGAGGGCGTTCAGTATATACCCAGTTCATGTCGGAAACCGGCACACCGGTACTCATTGCCACTATGGAGTTTATGGGCGTGCATGAAGAATTCAACATTCCCAGGTAACGGCAGAAAGCAAAAAAATTTTCTTCAACAATATTTTTTTTGATAAAAAAAACCAACTCCTTGTCTTTTTTTGAAAAAAAGAATGCAGTTGTCCTCTTATCTGCGGGTGAGCTGGCGGTATTTGATACGATGTGGTTGACTGGCAGCTGAGCCCAGTCTCTTTTTGCGATCTTCTTCGTATTCAGAATAATTGCCGTCGAAGAAAAGCACCTTGCTTTCTCCTTCAAACGCCAGAATATGCGTGCAGATTCTGTCCAAAAACCACCGGTCGTGGCTGATGACGACGACACATCCTGCAAAGCTTTCCAGCGCATCTTCCAACGCGCGCAGTGTGTTGACGTCCAGATCGTTGGTCGGCTCGTCCAGCAAAAGAACATTGCCGCCTTCCTTGAGCATGCGCGCCAGATGAACACGATTGCGTTCACCGCCCGAAAGTGTTCCCACTTTCTTTTGCTGATCAGTGCCGGAGAAATTGTAGCGCGACACATAAGCGCGCGAGTTAATTTGCCGGTTGCCGATAGGAATGATATCCTGTCCGTCGGAAATCATTTCCCAGATATTTTTGTTGGGATCGAGCGAATCGCGGCTCTGGTCAACATAAGCCAGCTTGACCGTATCGCCGATGCGAACGGCACCGGAATCCGGTTTTTCCTGTCCGGTGATCATTCTGAAAAGAGTCGTTTTACCGGCACCGTTGGGGCCGATGACACCGATAATACCGCCGGGCGGCAATGAAAAAGTCATGTCCTCCACCAGAAGGTTTTCGCCATAACCTTTGTTCACATCTTTAGTTTCAATGACCAGATCTCCCAATCGCGGACCTGGAGCGATAAAAATTTCGCGCGCGCCGGATTCTTTATCCATCGTTTTTCCCAGCAGTTCTTCGTAAGCACTGATACGCGCCTTGGATTTGGCGTGTCTTCCTTTGGGCGACATGCGAATCCATTCCAGTTCGCGCTCCAATGTTTTGATCCGGTCGCCTTCCGCCTTTTCTTCGTTTTTCAGGCGGTTCTGTTTTTGTTCCAGCCATGAGGAATAATTCCCCTGCCAGGGAATGCCCTGCCCGCGGTCGAGTTCCAGAATCCAGCCAGCCACGTTATCCAGAAAATAGCGGTCGTGCGTGACGGCGATAATGGTGCCTTCGTATTTTTGCAGATGATGTTCCAGCCAGGCGACGGACTCAGCATCCAGATGGTTGGTCGGCTCATCCAAAAGAAGGATATCCGGTTTCTGCAAAAGCAGGCGGCACAGAGCGACGCGACGTCTTTCACCACCGGAGAGAACATTCACGAGCGTATCGCCAGGCGGACAGCGCAGGGCGTCCATAGCCATTTCCAGCCGGGAATCAATATCCCAGGCATCCAGCGCATCGAGCTTTTCCTGCACGGTGCCCTGTCTTTCGCAAAGCTTGGCCATTTCGTCGTCCGACATCGGTTCGGCAAACTTTTCATTTATTTCATTGTATTCCTGAATCAGATCCATCGTGCCCTGCACGCCCTGCTCCACAATTTGCCGTACGGTTTTGTTATCATCCAGATGAGGTTCCTGTTCCAGATAACCAATTGTGTAACCGGGCGAGAGAATTGTTTTTCCTAAAAATTCGGTGTCCACGCCGGCCAGAATTTTCAGCAGAGAGCTTTTGCCGGAACCGTTCAAACCAAGGACGCCAATCTTTGCGCCATAAAAATAAGACAGGTAAATGTCCTTGAGGACCGGTTTTTTTTCGTATATTTTGCTTACTCCAATCATGGAGTAAATGACTTTGTTTCCTTCGTTGGCCATAAAAAAGTTTTTCTCCGTTAGACAAATTTTATATGTAAGGGAAGATGCCCTTGACAATTAAATTGAAGTTCTTCTGAATAGCGCCGTTGCCGTTCAAGATGCCCATGTGACCTGGGAAAATCCACTCTAGATCGAGTTTGGCAAAATTCAAGATGCTTTTCTTTAAAAGGGCGCCATCTCCGCCGGGAAAATCGGTGCGCCCGACACTTTGATCAAAAATCACATCGCCGCAGAACAAGGCTTTCTGTTCGGGCCAGTAAAGGCCGATGGAACCGGGAGAATGGCCGGGTGCGAGGATAATTTTGAATATCTGATCTCCTAAAGCCAGATCGCCTTCTTCCATTGGGAAATTTACGTTCATGCGGGGAGCGTTGATTCCGAAAAGACTGTACAACTCTCCCCCCTCGCCTTTTAAAAATTCGATTTCTTTCGTGTGCAACCCGACCTTGATTTTTTCCTGATCAAAAATCTCCGATCCCTGAAAATGGTCAGGGTGTGAGTGGGTGTTGATGACGTAACGGATATCTTCTTTTTTGATACCGTCGGAGGACATCCGGTCCATCAAATCGGGAACATAACCTGTCAGGCCAGGATCAATCAGGGCATTCACGCCACCGCCGATGTAAAAACTGTTGCAGTTATTTTCAAAAGAGTTGGTCCATTCGTAAATGTAAATATCGTTTTGCAATTTCATATTAAATTCCTTTATTTGATTTGGCCGGAACAAATATCCACAGCAAGACATACAATAATATGCCGGTACCGAAACAAATAACCAGTGTCATAAAAAGCAGACGCCACGCCCAGGCAGGAACGGGTGAGCTTGCACCCAGGCCGCCGCAAACGCCGCCAATCCATTTGTCGGAATCCGATCTTGTTAAATTCTGCAGCCAGTTTTGTTCAGTCATGGTTCTTACCTCATCAATATATATTCTTTCGGGTTACTTTATCGCCGGAAAAAACTTGTCCACATTCAAATCAGCCACGCGGTGGCTGATCCCGATGATGTTGCGTTCTTTATCCAAAAGCATGACTGTGGGCACGCCGATTATGTTGTATTCAGAAGCAACGCTGCCGTCTTCATCTATCAGCACAAGATAGGGAAACGAGTTCTCTTTAGCAAAACGAACCACCCTTTGCGTTGACTCGTTGACATCAATATATAAAAACTTCAATCCCTGCTGGGCATATTTCTGGTAAAGATATTTATAATAGGGCATTTCACCGCGACAGGCGGCACACCAGGTAGCGCCAAAAAAAATCAGTATCGGATTCCCCCGTAAAGAACTGAGTCTGAATGTTTTTCCGGAAATGTCCTTGAGGGTAAAATCAGGCGCCTGAATCTTATCCCGTCTGGAAAACATACCCGGTTTATATTGTCCGAAGGCGAGCACAATGGTGATAAAAACAAACAGGCATGCTAAAGTTAACACAAATTTTCTCTTCATTTTTTTCTCTTTTATATGGATAGCGTTCCCGCAACATACAGGAAATATTCCGCCGCGCCAATTAATATTAACCCGGATACATACTTTATTTTGTTCATCCATGCTCCCGATTTGGGCAGGGCGGCAATAAAACCGGCAAATGTGCCGATGATCAGCAGCAATGTTCCCAGGCCGAAGGCAAAAACAAATAGCAGCCCCATGCCCAGCAAAACATTTGTCTTTACTGCCACATAACCCAGCAAAACGCCTAGCGCGGGAGCTGTACAGGGACCGATGACAACGCCGGACACGGCTCCCACGAGGAAACTATTTAGAAACCCTTTCTTATCACCCCGGCCGGAAAATTTCATCAGCTTTTGAGGAACAGGCAGCGTAATATTAAAAACATCCAGCATGGACAATCCCATCACCAGACAGAGGTTGGCCATAATAAAATAAGTCAGCGGCGTTGTCTGCATCTGGCCGAACAACCTTCCCGATAATGCGGCGACGCCGCCCAGAGCCGCATAGGTTACGGCTATTCCTGAAACGTAAAAAAGTGAAAGTAGAAATCCCCGAACTCTGGATGATGAACCCTGCGCGCCGATAAATCCCACCGTAACCGGAATTAAAGGATACGTGCAGGGCGTGAAACTGATGATAACGCCGCCCACATAGGAAGCCACAAATGCTAAAAGCAGTGAGCTTTCCAGATATACGGATAAATTATTCACCAGATTTTCAATCATCAGAAGTGCCTTTTCTTAATATGTTCCGGAAAGATAGTAAAAAATGCTGTAATGCGTCAAGCAAAAAAGATTCAATCCGTATCTCAATCAGTCTTGTTGCCGGAATAGGGGTAGCCGATTTTTCGTAATTTGAACTTATATTTTTTATAGAGTCTCCTTTCCAACTTGTAACAATGAGGACAGCCGTGCTTATGGCTTCTGTTGTTCACGGTCGTAATCCATTCATGACCGCGCGCGCACTGCCACCAGACTTTCTTATTAGAACCCGGCGTGACATCTCCGGGGCTCAGCCCGCCGTTCTTTGTCGGGTGCCATTCCGCAGCCAGCGGCGGATTCACTGTTAGCAGGCAGTTTTCATCGTTGACCTTCTGGTTGACGCAATAGGGACACCCCTGTCCGTTACTCCTGTTGCTGACCGTGGTAATCCATTCGTGACCTCTTACGCATTGCCACCAGACTTTTTTGTTGGAATATGGCGTCAGGTCTCCGGGGGTCATGTTTTCATTTTTTGTCGGATGCCACTGTTGCGCGAGCAGAGGATTGACTGTCATCAGACAATTTTCATTATTGACTTTCTGATTGGCACAGTAGGGACATCCCTGTCCGTTACTTCTATTGCCGACGGTCGTCTCCCACTCATGACCCCGGGGACACTGCCACCAGACTTTTTTATTGGAACCCGGCGTGACATCTTCGGGCATCAGTTCACCATTCCTGATCGGATGCCACTGAGCCACCAGCATAGAATTCGACGTTTGAAGATTGGCTTTCTTTTTTAAGACCTTTTTTCGCATGACGGCACTATCGTGCAACAGATTATTTTAATATTTCGACTACCACGATTTACTTAGGAAATCTATGGCAGACATCTCCTCTTTTTTATTGAATATTTATTGACACACAATTAAATATTACGTATATTCATTTCGTTAGATCAAACTATAATCAATTTCAATAGTAACGGGCTTCATGAAGTGCAAGCCTGTTGAGTAAAAACAAATTAACAAAAACAATAATGAGGGGAGGAAAATGATGAAACGAAAATTGTGGTTAATACTTGGTTTGGTGTTGATCGTTGCATTTACGTTAACAGCCTGCAGTAGTGACGATGATGATAATGACTCATCGGCAAAAGCGATTACAGCCTATTCTATCGCCGGATCTAACGGAACCATTAACGAAACGGCAAAGACTATCGCCGTGAATGTACCTTTTGGCACCAATGTAACCTCAATGGTGGCGACATTCACAACAACCGGCGAAAAGGTTGAAGTGGGTTCGACAAATCAGGTTAGCGGTACGACAATCAATAACTTCTCTTCACCCGTGGCTTATAAGGTCATTGCTGAAAATGGCTCATCGGTAACCTATACCGTTACCGTTGTCGTGGCGACATCATCGGCAAAAGCAATTACGGAATTTTCTATCGGATCAAATGTCGGGACGATCAATGAAACAGCGAAAACGATTGCGGTAAACGTGCTCTGGGGCAAAGATTTGTCGGCTCTCATACCGACATTCTCGACAACCGGCGCCAATGTCAAAGTCGATTCGATGGTGCAGATAAGCGGAGAGACCAGCAACAATTTTGCATTACCGGTCGTTTATACAGTCACAGCGGCTGATGCTTCGACACAGAATTACACGGTAACTGTAACAGCGAATTTAGGCGGCTCCTGGACACAGAAGGCAGATTTTGGTGGAGCTGTGGCAGCAGCGCGTTCAGAGGCAGTTGCTTTTGGCATCATGAGTACGGGCAAGGGATACATGGGAACAGGATGGAATGGCACCACATATTACAGTGATTTCTGGGAATATGATGCTGCGGCCAACACCTGGACACAGAAGGCCAATTTCGGCGTTACAGCAGCGGGAGTGCCAGCTTTGGCGCGAAAATCTGCCGTCGCTTTTTCCATTGGGACCAAGGGCTACGTGGGAACAGGATATGATGGAACAAATTATTACAATGATTTCTGGGAATATGATCCTGCGACCAATGTCTGGACGTTAAAAGCCGATCTTGGCGCAACGACACCGACCGGAGCGGGTGTAGACGAACGGGCTGACGCAGTCGGTTTTTCCATAATGAGCTCAGCAACCGCAGGCAAGGGCTACGTGGGGACAGGATATGATGGAACAAATTATTACAAAGATTTCTACGAATACGACACCGCAGCGGATACCTGGACAAAAAAGACGGATTTCCCGGGGACAGCAAGAGCTGAAGCCGTCGGCTTGTCCATTAGCACCAAAGGTTATGTTGGGACCGGAAGGAGCGGTACAGCAGCAGCCCAATATTATCAAGATTTCTACGAATTCAATCCGACAGCAAATACCTGGACAAGAAAGGCCGATTTCGCAGGTGGATTGAGAGCTGAAGCGGTAGCCTTGTATTGCCAGTGCAGCAACGGCTATGTCGGACTGGGATACATTCCGTGTTATGATCCTTGTGGAGAAGATTGTCCTTGCGGTCAGGTCTGTTATGCTTTCAGCGATTTCTGGGAATATAATGCGGCCACGAATCAATGGACACAGAAAGCCTACTACGACGGTGGAGAAGTTACTGGCACGCGAACTGAAGCGGCCGCTTTTTCTCTGAACAGCACGAGTCACTTCGTAGGGACAGGATGGGGTTGTTCGGGTACGCAGACGGCAACTTCCATGACGCCGTCCGGGGTTTATAAAGATTTCTGGAAGTACACCCCATAGTATTTCAGAAAAAATTTAATCTGTAAAAGGCGCCCATCACTTGCTGAAAAAGCAAATGATGGGCGCTTCTTTTAAGAACAATGCCCATTGAAAAAAAATTTCTTTTCTGCTTCATTGAAAGCAAAATAGCAGTATTAATGATTAAAAAGAAAAAAATGACTTTGAGGGCGTTGTGATACGGTGAATAAAAAAAATAAAAGCAACTGACCCGAGGATTTATTTTTCACAAATCTTTATTTCATCGATTAAGTTCTTAAAAGCTGTTTCGTCAAAGAATCCCATCCACCTGAATTTGACGCCTCTTCGCCGGAACTGTTCTGAAGTTTGTGCGTCTTCAGCAACAGGCTCGTCGGAAACCGTATCGAATCTGATGCTTTCTGTTCTATAAGGTGGTTTCTGGGTAACAACCTGGAGTAAACTTGATTTTTCAATTTCAGCCGGAGATCCCTGATAAACGAAAGCCATGCCTCCGTTACTGATGTCTACGAGTTGAACGACCTTTTCCGGATTCTCGACATTGCCGGGAGATACGACGACTAAGGTACCATCCTTGACGAAATAACGCTTGTGACGTCGACGATTGAATAACTTTTTTAAGCTGCTCAAAAATCCGGCCACGTTTTTCCCTTGCAAATCTTGAAGAATGATTACAATGTTCCCCGCTACACCTTTTCAAAATGCAGTTGCATTTATCGTTGCACAGAGCCTCACTTTCAAGGGGGCAAATTAGCGGTTGCGCTATTAAATTTCTATTGAACGTTTGTCTTTAAAATGTCTTTAAATGACAAAAAAGTCAAGACACATTTCATTATCCGATTATAATGTGATGAAAACATTAAAATAGCTGAACTATGATTTAACATATGCTAAAGTGTCGGCATAGATTAAATAAAATTCTATTTGATATTAACAGCAAAGCTCGACAACATAATTGTTATTTAAACGTTTGAGCAGAGAAAGAACTAAGACAATGAGTCATAATTTTGGTCGGTCTAAGCGCTGGCGCCTGTTCGCGGGAATATTTGTCCTGATTGCTGCAGCAATCCTTGTGGTGTTAGGGGTTGTAGAATATAAAACGTTCTATTTTGAGGCTTTATACCTCTCAAGGTTTGCGCAAAACCTCTCTTTTTCGGTAAAACCCGGGCCCAACGACGCCCTTCGCTTTCCCCAGGACGGCCCCTATGACAAACGCTTGGGTTACACACGCCTGCCGGACTTTTTGAAAAATTTAAGCACTCAAGGATATCAGGTTGAAGCACAGGCCCGTCCTTCCGCAAAACTCAGCGAGATGATCGCCAGAGGTCTTTATCCGAGCTTTCGTGAGAAAAATCAGGCGGGACTCACCATTCTTTCCAATGACGGCCAGACTCTTTTTAAAGCTCAATATCCTGAACGGGTTTATCGTAATTTTGAATCCGTTCCACCATTGATCGTCAATACGCTGCTCTTTATAGAAAATCAGGAATTACTGGATGATCGTTATCCGAAACGCAATCCGGCGGTAGAATGGGACCGGCTGGCGAAAGCCTTCATTGACAGGGGGATCAGTATTTTCAACCCGGATCACCGGTTTGCGGGCGGTAGTACGCTGGCCACACAGCTTGAAAAATTTCGTCATTCTCCTGATGGTCAAACATCATCCGCCCGCGAGAAGTTGAGGCAAATGTACTCCGCGTCCTTGAGGGCCTATCTTTACGGCCAGAACACGACTTTCCTGCGTCGTCAACTTGTTATCGACTACGTTAATTCCGTTCCTTTGGCCGCCATTCCCGGATATGGCGAGGTTAACGGAATAGGCGATGGTTTGTGGGCTGTCTATGGCGCTGATTTTAATGCCATCAACAAAATGCTCTGTAAGGGTTGCAGAGCGGATGATGTTGACAGAGCCAGAGCTTACAAACAAATTTTGAGTTTATTTATCGCGCAACGCCGTCCGTCTTTCTACCTGGTCAACAATCGCCATGCGCTGGAATCCATAACGAACGATTACCTGCATATGCTCGGCAGGGCAGAAGTCATCACACCCGCGCTGCGCGACAAAGCTCTGCAACTAAAACTCAGTTTTCGGGAAGGACCGCCGGATTTGCCGCCGGTTTCGTTCGTTGGCCGCAAAGCAGCCAATGCAATCCGTCGTCAGCTAAGCGGTATTTTGGGCGTGTCTCAATTATACGATCTGGACCGTTTGGATTTGTCCGTGAAAAGTACCTTGAATGGTGCAACGCAGGAAGCAGTCAGTCAACTTTTGCTTAAATTGAAGGACGCCAATTTCGTGGAAGAGTCCGGACTGCGCAAATCACGTCTTCTGGATCGCGGCGATCCCAATAATGTCATTTACAGCTTCACGCTTTACGAACGTGTCGGCAATGCAAACCTTCTGCGCATTCAGACCGACAACTATGAACAGCCTTTTGATATCAATGAAGGGGTCAAGATTGAGTTGGGGTCAACGGCGAAACTTCGGACCTTGGTGACCTATCTGGAAATTATCGCCGAGCTGCACGATCGCTATGCCGGATTACCGCAGGCAAAGCTTCGCGCAGTTAAGACTGACGAAGTTGATCGACTGACACGATGGGCACTGGATTATCTGACTGCCGCTAAAGATCGTTCTCTGTCCGCAATGTTGGAGGCAGCTATGGAGCGTCGTTACTCTGCAAGCTCTAGAGAAACCTTCTTTACGGGTGGCGGTCAGCACGTCTTCCATAACTTCGAAAAATCAGATGACGCAAAAATATTTTCCGTCCGGGAAGGTTTCCAGAAATCCGTCAACCTCGTTTTCATCAGGCTGATGCGCGACATTGTCCGCTATTATATGTTTAATGTGCCCGGTTCGACGGCTAAGATTCTTGCCGACGTCACGAATCCGGCACGGCAGGATTATCTGGCACGGTTTGCCGATCAGGAAGGACAGATTTTCCTCAATCGTTTTTATAAAAAGTATCAGGAGAAAAAAACGGAAGAGCAACTGGAGCTTCTGTTGCAGAGCGTGCACCAAACTCCCGCTCGTTTAACCGCTGTTTATCGCCTTGTCAAACCGGCGTCCAGCTTTGACGAATTTTTCCTGTTTCTGAAGTCACGGATACCCTCACACACGCTTTCCACACAGGAGTTACAAAATCTTTATGAAACCTATGGCCCTGACAAGTGGGATCTTCAAGATCGGGGTTATATTGCCGGCATTCATCCCCTGGAACTCTGGCTCGTCGCGTATCTTCAGGAGCATCCCGCTGCTGTGCGATCCGAAATCATACAAACCAGTGCGAAGGAACGCCAGGAAGTTTATCAATGGCTCTTTAAAACGCACTTTAAAAACTCTCAAGACATTAGAATTCGGAGTCTGCTGGAGGTCGAGGCGTTTTTAGAAATTCACAGGACATGGAAAAGGCTAGGCTATCCGTTTGATTCTCTGGTTTCTTCTTATGCCACCGCCATCGGCAGTTCGGCCGACAGGCCGGCATCTCTGGCAGAATTGGTCGGTATCATTCTGAATAACGGTGTCCAATACCCGATCGCGCGAATCGACAAGATTCGTTTTGCTTCCCAAACTCCCTATGAAACGATCATGCAGCGGAAGGAATCTACAGGACAGAAGGTTTTATCACCCGAAATTGCCGCTGTTTTGCGCAGTGCCTTAGTCGACGTTGCTGAAAAAGGAACCGCGCAGCAGATACGCGAATCCTTTATTCGCAGCGACGGAACCTCGATAACGGTCGGTGGAAAAACCGGCACAGGTGATAACCGTTACGACATCTATGGACAAAAACAACAGCTGATAGAATCCCGTGTTATCAACCGCGCTGCTGTATTTGTGTTTTTTATTGGGGATAGATTCTTTGGGACCATCTCAGCCTACGTGCCCGGCGCCATGGCCGCTGATTATGGATTTACAAGTTCCTTGCCGGTACAGATTCTGAAAATGATGGCTCCCATTCTGACGCCCATGATTGAGTATCAATGATATTCTTATTTTCAAGACAAACCCCGAACCTTATTTTTATAAAGTTCGGGGCTCGATTAAATTCATTAAAAATAATGGTTAGAATTGCACTTTGGGAGCCTGCTTGGCTTCTTTGGGAGCGTCAAAGAACGTACCTTCTTTAAAGCCGAACATACCGGCAAGCAGATTGGCCGGAAATGATTTGATTGCCTGATTATAAATTTTGACCGCTTCGTTGTATCTCATTCTTTCCACGGCAATTCTGTTTTCCGTCCCCGCCAGTTCATCCTGCAAATGCAGAAAATTCTGATTGGATTTCAGATCAGGATATTTTTCCATCACCACCAGCAGTCTGCTCAAAGCGCCCGAAAGTTCGTTATTGGCCGCAATTTTATCGGGAACCGTGCCCGCACCGCCGACCCGGGACCGGGCGTTGGTCACTTCAATCATCACATCTTTTTCCTGCTTGGCATAGCCCTTGACCGCTTCCACCAGATTGGGAATCAAGTCAAAGCGCCGCTGCAATTGATTCTCCACCTGGGCCCACGCGCTTTTGACACCTTGATCGAGTTGCACAAACTTGTTGTAGTTGCCGGCAAAGAAAGAATAAGCCCCGACAACCAGCAGTCCTATTAATACCAGAACAACAATGATTGCTTTCTTTTTGGAATCCATTTTTTACCTCCTCTATAATGTTGAATTTATAATTACAAAGCATCAACGATATTGCAAATATTTTCTACCTCACGCAGATATTTTTTGAAAACACCAGCCATCTCCTTTCTGGAGAGTTTATCCACACCTTCTTTCATGTCAAGGCAAGTTAGAAATATCTCCGCGTCGAATTTTATAAGTTTGGCCAGTTCCTTGATCGTGTCTCGTCTCTTATGCGGCACCGCAATCTGTTTCAGATAAATCAGAGCGTTAAAAATAGAAACGAAAGCCATTAATGACCTGTTGATCAGTTGCCTGATTTGTCGCTCGCTCCCTTCGGTTTCCAGATAGCTCTGTCGAAGTAGAATCAATTTGCCTTTCAGTTCTTTCTCAATCTGTAAGCGCAAGTCCTCCGGTTTGAACTGTAGCGGCGCCAGCACATCTTTACCATGAATCAAAATATGGTTGGTCTGCAAATTCAGAAATTCTATCGGATAACAATCCAGAGAGTTTTCGATGAACTCTTTCGTCATCACCCAGGGAGTTGCAACGCGACGCTTACGCCAGTTTTTAACAACATCCATAAAATCGTCCAGCCTGTCCACAGCGTCCGGCGTCAATACAACAAGCAGGTTGATATCCGATTTGCCCTTTACATAATAACCGCCGGCCGCACTCCCGTAAATAATCAGAGAGACCAGATCGTTACCGAATACTTTCAAGTAGTCTTGCGTTAAAGGAACAAAAATGTCTTGTGGTTTGTCCGGTATTTTTGCCATTTCATACCCCCTAAAATGTTCGCTTAGAAGCTTCGGCCGGCGCCGCCGCCGCCGCTACCGCCGCCGCCAAATCCCCCGAATCCGCCGCCGAAACCTCCTCCTCCGCCACCGCGACCGCCACTCAGGAACATCATCAACAGCCATGGAAGCATTTCTCTGCCCGTTCTTGTTCCCAGAAGAATAGCGGCGGCAATAAAAAAGAAAATGATTTCGAAAATGCTGATGTTTCTTTTGATGGAGTTCACATTTGACGGGTAAGGCGGGGTTGATCCGCTTAACTGAACATTGGCATCTTTGGCGATGTAAGCGGCACAGGCATACATCGCGTTATAAAGACCCTTGCCGTAATTGCCCTCTTTCAGAAACGCAATAACATATTTGTCCAGTATCTCGCCAACCCGTCCATCCGGTAGAATGCCTTCTACGCCGTAACCTGTTTCGATACGGATTTTTCTTTCCTTCACGGTGAGGAAAATTAAAACGCCTTTATCTTCACCTTTTTTGCCGATACCCCAGGCCTGATAAAGACCATTAGCGTACATATTGTAATCTTCATTTTCGCCGATGGAAGGGACTGTTGCCACCACAATAGCTGTGCCGGTTTTCTGCAATACTTCCTGCGCCAGTGCTTCCATTTTTGAGGCATTATCCGCATCAATGACATTGGCAAAATCATTGACGGCTCCCCGTGGCGAGGGATATTTGTCTGCCGCAAATAATACTGTAGCTGATGAAAGCAGAAGAAGCACAACAGCTACAATCAAAACTTTTTTTAAAATATAATTATTAAACTTTATTTCCACAAATTACCGCTCAATCAATGCGATCTTAAAATTCAAAATATCTTGCAAAAAAATAACCATCGATTTTATAAATTCAACTGCACTATTACGTAAAGCGCCAGGGCTGTCAAGCGTAAAGGAATGCTTAAAATCAATCTTGCTTAAGCGTAAATTAAATATTAAGAAAACAGAAAATGACTTCAATGATAATTAAAATATGACCCCCAAAATCATACTGATTCATCCGCCGGTTGTTAAATGTTCGGAACCGCCCGCAGGCCTTGCCAGATTATCCGCGTGCTTGACTGAAAATCAAATTACACACGAAGTTATTGACGCCAATCTGGAAGGCATTCTTTTTTTGCTCCGTGATGAAGCTGATAAAAACGTATCAACCGACAGATGGACAACTCGCGCCCGTAAAAATCTTGAACTGAATCTCTCGGTTATCAAAGACATCGACACCTATCGTAAACAAAGTCGTTATCAAAGAACGGTTATGGATATAAATCGTCTTCTAAATGCCGCCGGTAAGTCTTTTCACATCGAGTTGTCGCTGGCTGATTATCAGGACAAACAGCTTTCACCGGTGAAAAGCGGCGATTTGTTGGCCGCCGCCGAAAAGCCGCAAACGAATCCTTTTTATCCTTGTTTTCAAATTCGTCTAGGCAACGCACTGAACAAAAATCCTGAATTCATCGGTTTTTCCATAAATTATCTGAGTCAGGTGCTTTGTGCTTTTGCCATGATCGGCTTCATCAAGCAACTTCATTCATCGCAGAAAATCATTCTGGGTGGATCGCTGATTACCTCCTGGATAAAGCTTGGCGTAAACAAGAATACTTTTAGCGGTCTTGCAGATGAAATCGTGGATGGCGCCGGCGAAAAGAAATTGCTGGAAATTTGCAACGTTGAACGAGGTTCCAATAATTCGCCACCGGCTTACCATGACTTTCAATGGGATCAATATCTTTCGCCTGGCAGAGTTATACCCTACAGCAGCGCGAGAGGCTGCTACTGGCATCAATGCGCCTTCTGTCCGGAAAAAGCGGAAGGCAATGCCTATCGGCCTTTGGATGTATCTCAAGTCACCGACGATTTACAGAAACTAACCGCGCAAATAAAGCCATCATTGATTCATATTCTGGACAGTTCTATTTCACCATCCATACTAAAAGCTCTGTCGCAAAATCCGCCCGGAGCGTCCTGGTATGGTTTTACGCGGGTCACTCAACATCTGGTTGATGAAGATTTTTGTTTGGCCATGAAACGCAGTGGCTGTGTCATGTTGAAACTGGGACTGGAATCCGGCGATCAAAATGTTCTGGATAAACTCAACAAAGGCATTGATCTGGCCGTGGCTTCCGCGGCTTTAAAAACTCTGAAAAAATCGGGAATAGCCACTTACTGTTATTTTCTTTTTGGCACACCGCCGGAAAACGAAGAAAGCGCGCTCAAAACCATGGACTTTGCTGCCCGCCATCACGACTGTATTGATTTTTTAAACCTGGCAATCTTTAATCTGCCTGCGCGAAGTGCCGAAGCGCAGGCGTTGGCCACACATGATTTTTATGAAGGCGATTTATCTCTTTACCGGAACTTCAAACATCCACTTGGCTGGCACAGACCGGTCGTGCGTAATTTCCTGGGAAAAACTTTTAAAAAGCACCCGGCAATATCCCCCATCATCAAACGCACACCGGAATTCTTTACGTCCAACCACGCGCCGTTTTTTGTGGCGATAAATCGCAACGGAAGAGATTAATTGACAGCAGGCCTCTAATATTATAAATTTTCAAAAATTTTCATATAAAATCTGAAACTGTAATGAAGATATCTGATGATATTAGATTATTTTACGATACCTCAAATCATTGTTTTATTCGCGATTTACGCTTTTCTGGGATGGATTATAGAGGTTACCTACCGTTCATTTACGCAGCGTCAACTCATTAATGCCGGCTTCTTGTACGGTCCATTCATACCCCTTTACGGATTCGGTTCTGCCATTATTATTTTACTGGAATTCGTAATCCAGCACTGGCCATTGCCCATAAAAGTTGTCGCTTATGGCATCATTTTGACTGCCATTGAATATGTCACCGGTTTTTTGTTCGGAAAAATATTCAAATTGAAATTATGGGACTATTCGAACAATAAATTTAATCTTCACGGCAGAGTATGTCTTCTTTTTTCTACGTTCTGGACCATCATGGCCGTGGTGTTCGTCACCTTTATTCATCCTTTTGTATTGCGATATGTGCGTTTTATTGAGGAATCATTTTTAAACAATTTTGCAGTTGTCCTTTTGGTGTATGGCCTAACGGATTTTGTCTTTTCCATTGTTTCGATTTCTGCCTTCAGGAAAAAGATCGCTTATCTCTATGCTGAATATTTCAACTTGAGCAATGCTGAAATTGAAAAAATATTTAATTCTTTAAGACGTCTTCGTACAGCATTCCCTCATTTGAGCGAATACATCGATAGCAATATTGACAGAGAGATTAAGGGTAGAATTAATACATTTTTAAAGTCCATTATGAACCAAATCAGGCAGAATATCGAAGGACGCAAACCTTTTGAAGATGAATTTTATGAAATAATTAAAGATATTTACGAACACGAAGAATTTTTGAAGCTTAAAGAGCACTATCATCATACCTCTTCTATTTATGAACATGTCATGGCTGTTTCTTATTTCTCCTACAGGGCAAGCAAGTTTCTGAAGCTTGATTATCAATCAACGGCCCGCGGCGCACTGCTGCATGATTTCTTTTTGTATGATTGGCGGAATCATGACGTGCCCGATCTCGCCGAAGACAAATTTCACGGCATTGAACATCCGAAAATAGCCCTGCAAAATGCGACAAAGCATTTTTCATTGAATGAAATCGAAAAGGATATTGTCGTCAAACACATGTGGCCGCTGACCCTGGTGCCACCAAAATTCAAAGAGTCTTTTGTCGTTTCCTTTGCGGATAAATATCTTGCGTCCAAGGAATATGTAATAAAACTTAAACCGAAAAAAGTTGTCCGTCGCGGAGGGAAACAGCCTAAAGCGCATCAGCCGCATAAAACACATAAGAAAAAAGTAAATCCACTTATTAAAAAAACAGGCTGATAATACTTAACTTATTTAATTTATTAATATTATCTTTCTATAATAATTGCATACAAAAGAGCTTTTTATGAGAGCCAAGATAATCTTCCTTTCTTCTCTAATGATTCCCTTTGTATTAGTCTTTATATATGTATTTAATACTGCCACGGATTATGTTTATCACGATGATACATTTTTGATTAAAGGAGGATTTATTGAGAGTTATCTCAACGGCAACATCACCTTTGCCGACCTATGGCGACCAGTTGGTAAAATAAGATTTCTCGGATATAATCTCCTGCTACTTGCCAATATTAAATGGTTCTCCCTAAATTCCAAAATTTTCGTTTTTCTGATTCCCTTCCTTTTGTTAATTTCTGCTCTATTAATTTATCGTGAATACAGGAAAAGCTTAACGCCGGATTGTTCGACGGAATTTATCGCAGCAACTTTTCTTTTTCTCAATTTGATCATTTTCAATATCATACAATATTATGCCCTCATGTTTGGATACGGGTTAAATTTCCAGATACCCATGCCGTTTATTATTGCAAGTTTTATCAGTTTGGAATTATTTATGACCAAAGATTGGAAATACTTGCCTTCAGCATTTCTCGTGTCCGCCTTAGCCGTACTGGTTTTTGGAGGGACAGCCATCTTCGCTTTTGCGCCGGCACTGGGTTCGACATTTTTATGTTATATTTTAACTCATCGTACCCAATTGACAAAAGATTTTTGGAATCGTGCGTTGATAATTAGTATCTTTCTGGCTTTGACTGCATTTCTTTACTTGTTTAACATTAACCACAATGATTATTTGCCAAATTATAAAACCTTTTTCTTGTCTGAGATTATATCAAATCCGACAGAAGCTGCGCGGTTTCTGTTGACCGCCTTTGGTGCCAGCGTCATAGGCATAGATGCCTTTTTCACTTACAATTTATTTTCATTCGATAGCATAGTGTTCATCGGACTGGTCATCCTGCTATTTTATATCATGGCTATAATTCTTTTTTTCAAATCTCTCATGTATAAAAGAACATATTTGCCATTTTTCCTCATCATGCAGACATTTTTTCATTTGTGCTTTGTAACCCTTGGAAGATTCGGATTAGGCAGCACATATTACGCCATGATGTCCAGTTATACATGCGTCAGTATTTTTGGATTAGTAGCTCTTGCCTGGATCTTTATTTTCACCCTCACCCGCAGAAAAGAGCCAAAGATGTTAATGAAGGGTATCCTCCTTGCGGGCCTTTCGGTGCTTGTTGCAGGCTTTCTTATAACTTCTGTTGCCGTTTGGCGTAGCCAGCCCCTTCGCAAAGCTTATTTCGAGAAACTACGCGATATCGCCTTACGCATTGACTCAGCAACGCCTGAAGAATTGAATCTTTCAGATTTCAATAAACAGATTTGCGATTCGCTGCGATTGCTGAAAAAGCACAAATTAAACATTTATCGTTCTGTTTCTAATAATAAGAAATAACGTTACTCTTTCAAGATTTATTTTAAAATTCTTTTCTCATTATCTTGAGTGCATTAAAGTTTGAAAAGATTTTTTAGAGAATTTACACAAATAGAAATCGTTGGAGTTTTTACATACAGTTTTTTTCACGTCTAGCTTACCCC
>JBATES010000170.1:0-1845 GCA_049664145.1 Smithella sp. | reverse complement strand
TATTTCTCTTGACAATAGAACGATCGTTCTACTATGTCTTATCGCTTCGGGATGGATTTATCCACCCTGTGAAGCGAGGAAGACATGCCATTGCCAGCCGCCGTTTACCGGCCCCGCCACCCGCAAGATTCGGATTATTACCATTGTGTAGAGGATTATTTTGAAACCTTTGTGCAGGACTATGACGAACAGTTCTCACGACAGTATGGTTTCTGGCGGCCTTATATCGCACAGGTGATCTACCGTTATCTGGATTGCGGCGATCTGCAACACGGTTTTGCCCGTGTGAAATGCAAAGACTGCGGACACGAATACTTACTGGCATTCTCCTGTAAGCGCAGGCACTTCTGCCCGTCCTGCCATCAGAAACGCGTGGTGGAATTCGGAGAACGGCTTTGTGTGGAAGTCCTCAAAAAGATTCCTCACCGGCATTTTGTCTTTAGCATCCCGAAGATTCTTCGTCGCTATTTTCTGTATGATCGAAAGCTTCTTGCCGCCCTCAGCCGCTGCGCCTGGGAATCGTTGAAGATCTTCATTCAGGATGCCGTCCCTGAAAATACCCCAATCCCCGGTGCTGTCATCGCCATGCAGACGTTTGGTGATTTCCTTGGATTCAATCCGCACTGCCACATTCTCGTAACCGATGGCTGCTTCTATGGCGAAAAGGGCATGTTCCGCGTTGCTCCGCCTCTGGAACTGAAAAAGCTGGAGGCCATCTTCCGGCACAATGTTTTCAAAATGCTTCTCGCCAAAGGGAAAATTACCCGCGAATTGATCGCCATGCACTCTTCATGGAAACATTCCGGTTTTCACGTCTTCTGCGGCAACCGCATCTCGCCCACTGATGATACAGCTATGGAAAATCTGGCGCGTTATATCATTAGGGCATCCTTCTCTCAGGAGCGGATGCAGTATCTGGAACAGGAGGGGACTGTTGTCTATACGGGAAAGGACAGAAAGACAAACAAGGTCTTCCCCGCGATGGAATGGCTGGCCGCAATGTGTACGCACATCCCGAATCGTGGCGAACAGATGGTGCGGTACTACGGATATTACAGCAACGTCGCACGGGGAAAACGGCAGAAGGCAGGCAAAGATGATGCCGTCCCCTGCATCCTTGAACCACAGGGAAACGAAAAGGCATTCAGGAAAAGTTGGGCACGACTGATCCAGAAGATATACGAAGTTGATCCCCTGGTCTGTCCAAAGTGTCAGGGGAAAATGCGGATCATCAGCTTCATCGAAGATGCGCAGGTCATCCGCGACATCCTCAAACATTTGGGCATCTGGCTGGTCAGATCAAGGCCGCCGCCGAAAATCCATGACCCGCCAAACCGGGAATACGCCGCTGCCAATCTCCAAATCCAACCACACAACGATACTATCTACGGCGACCCAGAATACACCTGGGATGAATACATTCAGTCATAACGCATTTTTAAAAAATAAAATAAGGCGTGCCGGAGAGGTTTGTCCGAATTGGGACTGAAACGACCTTTATGGCGGGTGAACAGATCAAAAGGTGAGCAGATTTACCATAAGGACGGATGTTGCAGAGTACCTTCAACGCGGTCATTAGAGCAGCACCCTACATTTTGTGGTCAAGATTTCCTTGACATACAAGTGTGGCTTTCCTATACTCACTTCCAAAGAAAGCAAGGTCTTATCAAGAACACCCCGCTCTGGTCGTGATTGAGTCTGCCGTGTTCGAAAATATCTTTGCCGATGGCTTTGAGTTGATCGAGATTCTTTATCGTGCGGATGTTGGCCAGAAGAGCTTTATATTGTTTCGGTTGGACTGATTCCCAAGTTGCTACCGGCTCGAATTTGTAAGCTGTGAAGAAG
>JBATES010000169.1:0-5563 GCA_049664145.1 Smithella sp. | reverse complement strand
AGATGATGGGAAGACGGCTGAAGTTTTCCGCCGCTTTGGCGACCAACGGTTTAAAAATGGGCGGCAGCATCAAAGCAGCAGTCATTGCCGATGTCCATTTTACGAAATCTCTTCGGCTGATACCCCGGTCTTTCAAAAGTGCATGAAAATCTTCTCTGGGTTCAGGTAAAGTATTTTCAACTTTTTCCATCTGCAGTTGACAATGCTTCATCAGGTCTTTGTAATACTTGTCAACCCTTTTTCGGTATTCGGAATTATTTCCTTTTGCCATACATCCTCCTTATTATTAATAAGCTAAGGCTGTTCATTCGGGTGCAACATGCCCATTTTTTAATTTGCTTTTCGTTTCATGCAAAAACAAAATTCATTTTTTATCTATCCCCTCATTCGAGGGGTTGAACTATAATAAATTAATTTTTCTGTCAATGACATTTCATGAAAATATTATTTTTTTTAATATGTCTGGTGTCGATTTATATATTGATGATTTCAGCTCCTCCGATTTTTAAAAGCACCAAGACGTCTGTTATTAAAAACAGAGCAAAGGGACGATTTCTCTTCTGATTTAACTACTTGTAAATATTTAAAGGGTTGAATTTATTGCGGTATATATTCAACCAAAAATAATTTGTTTTATTGCTATGTTTTTTGTAATATAAATACTCTAAATATTTATTTCGGGTTTTATTTTTAGAATTGACATTTTCAAATATAATGAAGACAAAAATGCCTATTAGCCCATTCATTAATGAAGTCTTTTGGAAATCACCAAATCCGATGTGCATCTTTAATCCGGATGATGGCTCAATTGTGGAAGTCAATGAAGCCTACTTAAAGTTTTATGGCTACAAGCACAAAGAGGTTATCGAAAAGAAATTATCTCAATTAGGACATTTGAGCCCTGAAGCAGTAGATAATATTTTCTCTCAAATGAAAGAAAAAGGAAGCGCTGAAAATATTTTTCTGAACGTTAAGACCCATAAGAATGAAGAACGTCACATATTGCTAAGTTTCAAAAGGATCAGAATCGATGACAAGGTTTTAATGCTGACCATCGCTACGGACATCTCCATGTCAGTTCTTTCCGCAAAAAAAACAAAAGATGATATTATCAAAATATATGATTCCTGTGATGATGAGGGTGTAATTTTAATCAATGACTATTTCGGGAAAAACCCTGCATTGTTTTACGCAAATCAGACGGCAAAGTCGTTTTTAAAGAATTATTCTCTAAAGAAATTAATCCAAAAGCTTGAAGGCAATCAATCGGCATTTTTAACCATTCGTTCAAAATCTTATTATGTCAAAAGAAAGGGGAACTTCAAGCTTTCCACCTCGCAACTCATTATGATTTATCCTCTGTCGGATACTCTGTTTATAAAAAAATCCATGAAGAAATACGCTATAACGCCCAGGAAACAAGAGGTGGCTCTTCTTGCTGCCACCGGAAATCCCAATAGAAAAATTGCCGAAAAACTCGGTATCTCTGAATATACTGTCAAAGAATATCTGAAAGAAGTCTTTCGTGTCATTGGTATCAAAAAACGAAGTCAGCTTTTCCCCAAGCTCTCAAATTTCAGGTTAGTCTCTTTTGGATTATATTCTTTAATCAATTACCTGCCTGATCTACCTCTTTAAAACAAGGGATATCTTCCGCAACTTCTTTTGTTCAAAAGCTTGACTATTTTGCATGGTCGTGCCACTTATTTTGCAATTGTAGCACAACAGGATAGATCAAGCGGCACATGTGCTGATTACTGATGACGTAGACACAAAAGAAAAAGAAATTCTCAACTGGAATTAAATGGCCATCACCCTAGAAATGAAGATACTGAAGCAAATGATTTGCAACAATCGAATGTTCTAAAGGAATATTTATCATGCACATGCCTGACGCTTTACTCTCTCCAACAGTGGGAGCAACGATGTGGGCCGGATCAGTCGCGGCCATCGGATATTCATCAAAAAAGCTTAAAGAAAATCTGGATAACAAGACCATTCCGCTTATGGGAATCATGGGCGCGTTTATTTTTGCGGCTCAGATGATCAATTTAACCATTCCGGGAACAGGTTCCAGCGGGCACATCGGTGGAGGAATGATTCTGGCCGTTATTCTGGGACCGTACGCGGCCTTTCTGTCCATTGCCTCGGTGCTTGTGGTGCAGGCGCTTTTTTTCGCCGACGGCGGACTGCTTGCCCTGGGTTGTAATATATGGAATCTGGGAATTTATCCCTGTTTTATCGCCTACCCGTTGATGTATAAACCCATCGCCGGAGACTCGACAAACACAAAGCGAATATTCATTGCCGCGATTGTCAGCGTAATCATTGCCCTGCAGTTGGGCGCTTTTTCAGTGGTTCTGGAAACGCTTTTGTCCGGCAAGAGCGAACTGCCCTTCGGGACATTTGTTCTGATGATGCAGCCGATTCATCTGGCCATCGGTCTGATGGAGGGCCTGATCACGGCCGGCGTCATTCTTTATGTGAAACAGGCCCGGCCGGAAATTCTGGAAGCCAGTATCGCCGCTCGTCCACTGGATGCCGGCCTTTCCATCAAAAATGTTCTGGTCGGTTTTGTGATTCTGGCGGTAATAACCGGAGGAGCGCTTTCCTGGTTTGCCTCAGCGCACCCCGACGGACTGGAATGGTCCATTGAAAAGGTGACCGGCAAGGGCGAACTGGAAGAACAAGCAAGCGGTATCGCAGCCGCTCTAAAAGATGTTCAGGACAAGACGGCATTTTTCCCCGATTATGGTTTCAAACCGGTGACAGGTGAGCAAAACACCGGAGAAGCGCCGCCTGCCTGGCCGGGAATTGAACCCGGCACGTCCGTAGCCGGCATTGTCGGGGCGACTATTGTACTGACGTTTATTGTCCTCATCGGTTTCGGAATCCGGTGCTTCAAGAAACAATAGCCTTTTCAAGAAATACCCAACGCACACCCTGGTAGAAAATAACTGGATTTACTGTCAGGGCGTATGATATTTAAAACCAATTTTTAAAGCTCTTGTCGGACCAAAACCATGTCTTTTGATATACAATATTATAATATCGGATTCTTGGATCAGCTTTCCTATAAAAACACCTTCATTCATCGGTTGGATCCAAGAGTCAAATTGGTCATTACCCTGCTTTTTCTTTTTACGGTCATTTCCTTTTCCAAGTACGAAACTTTCGCTCTGGTGCCTTTTTTTCTTTATCCGGTCCTTCTGATGACGCTGGGCGAAATTCCGTTTATGTTCATTTTCAAAAAAGTTCTTCTCGTTTCTCCTTTCGCTGTCTTTATCGGCATCTTTAATCCGCTTTTGGATTCGGGGCAGATATCAATTTTTAATGGACTCACTATTTCAGCAGGATGGCTTTCTTTTATTTCTATCCTGATCAAGTTCACGCTCACCGTCAGTACCGCTCTGCTGCTTGTCGCTACCACCTCTTTTCCCGGCGTCTGCCATGCCTTGAGTCAGTTGGGGCTACCCTCGATTTTTGTTTCACAGCTTCTTTTTCTTTACCGCTATATTTTTGTCCTCATGGAAGAAACCATGCGCATCGTCCGGGCTAGGAACATGCGCTCTTTCGGAGAACGCGGCAAAGGCATTAAGATTTTTATCCGCCTTGTGGGAACCCTTTTTCTCCGTACAGTCGAAAGAGCGGAACGGGTGTATAACGCCATGTTGTGTCGAGGATTTCAGGGCGACATGCCCACGCTTAAACGTTTTCAGATTAAATCGGGCGATGTCGTCTTTGCCGTATCCGCCGTCGTTCTGCTTTTCGTTTTCAGGTTCTATCCGGCAACCGAAATACTGGGCCGGTTTTTTCAGGGAGTGTTTTCATGAGCCATCATATAGTCGAGTTTAAAAATGTTTCCTTTCGCTATCCGGATGGGACTCAGGCGCTGAAGGATATTTCTTTCCGGATCACGCATGGCGAATCGGTGGGGATCATTGGCGCCAACGGAGCCGGCAAGTCCACATTGCTGATGCACATGAACGGTTACCTCATGCCGACTTCGGGAACAGTGAACATCGGCGATGTTTATCTGACGAAAAAGACGCAGCAGGAAATCCGCAGGAAAGTCGGCATCGTTTTTCAGAATCCCGATGATCAGCTCTTCATGCCGACTGTTTACGAAGATGTCGCCTTCGGACCGCTCAATCTGGGCCTGGATGAAGCTGCGGTGCGGGAAAGAGTTGAATATGCACTTAATCTGGTCAGCGGACTGGAGTTGAAAAATAAACCACCGCATCACCTTTCCTGCGGTCAGAAAAGCGCTGTGGCTATCGCCTCTGTCATCGCCATGGAACCGGATATTCTGGCCATGGACGAACCGGGTGCCAATCTTGACCCCCGCTCAAGGCGATTGCTGATCAATCTATTGAAAACCTTCGTACACTCGAAAATAATTGCGTCACACGACCTGGATTTGATTATGGATGTCTGCCAGCGCTGCATAGTCGTCAAAGAAGGTATGGTGGTCGCCGATGGCCGGACTCAGGATGTCCTGACTAATAAAAAATTGTTGGAAGAAAATAATTTGGAACTGCCCTTGTCGCTTCAGAGATATAAATAGAGTATGCTTGTGGAATATCAAGACTCATTAAAACAACTCCAAACCAATCTTGAAAAAACAGGTTCTCTGGCCGTGGCTTATTCGGGTGGTGTGGACAGCACCTTTCTTTTGAAAGTTGCCCATGATGTCTTGAAAAATAAAGTCATCGCTATGACCGCCCGGTCGGCAACTTTTCCCGAACGGGAATTTAAGGAAGCGTCTGATTTTACGCACGACGCCGGAATTAAGCATGTTGTCATCAAAACCGATGAATTGAAAATCACAGGATTTGCCGATAATCAACCCGAACGGTGTTATTTATGCAAATACGAACTGTTTTCCAAATTCAAGGCGGTGGCCGGAAAACATCGTATTCAGTGGATTGCCGAAGGGTCCAATGTCGATGATCTGGACGATTACCGCCCCGGGATGCGGGCAATCAAAGAGTTGGGAATTATCAGTCCGCTTCAGGATGCCGGTTTCAGCAAAGATACCATTCGAAAATTATCAAAAAAAATGGGCTTGCCCACCTGGCATAAACAGTCCTTTGCCTGTCTGGCTTCAAGGTTTCCTTACGGTGAAAAAATAACTCGTGACAAACTGACCATGGTCGATAAAGCGGAACAGTACCTTATCAATATCGGTTTCCGGCAGGTACGGGTGCGTTTTCACAATGACACGGCCAGAATTGAAGTGGCGGAAGGGGAAAGGCGAAAATTTTTCAATCTGAAACTGATGGATGACATAAGCGAAAAATTCCGGAAAATCGGTTTTAAGTATTGCGCTCTGGATCTACAAGGTTATCGTACAGGCAGTTTGAACGAAGTTCTTAATACACGGGAAAAAAGCAAAAACAAATCCGTTCGTTGATTTATTGTGAGACTCAAATTTCAAAAACGAAGTGTATTGAAATTTGCAAGTCGAACAATCCCGCGAAGCGGAGGGTATAATACCCCGCAGCTTGCTGCGGAATTTGTTTCCAAAGCTTGCTTTAAGGTTCATACCCGTGATTTGAGC
>JBATES010000168.1:0-1844 GCA_049664145.1 Smithella sp. | reverse complement strand
CCCGCCATTCCCCTGATGGAGGATGTGGAATTGTCCATCAGGCTGCACCGGCTGGGAAAACAGACGTTTCTGTTCAGCGGGGCCCTGGTTTCCACCCGGCGATGGGAGAAAGCCGGATTCCACAATGCGTTGTGGGTGATCGGCCATGTATGCGGCTACCTCATCCGGCGTCTGTGGTCGGTTCCGGATACCGTGGCGTTGTATCAAAAATATTATAACAAGACGTAAATAAGGGATAAAATTACATTTTTCCCGTTTTCCGGCGGTTCTCGCCCTGGGGGTGGTTTTAGTGGAGACATATGTCTCCACTAAAATCCGGATGCTCCGGCCTATTCAGTTTCCGCACTATTTGGATTTAAATCATTTATTATCAATGATATATCATAACTGAAGTTTCCCCAAAAAGCGTCATGCCGCCATGCGTAGTAGTACGGCTATTAGAGAATTAACGACGGATTTTTGTGGTACTGGGAAAAGACTACTAAAATTATCGTCCAATGCCGCTTCCGTGATCAACCTGCGAACATCGGAAAAGGCAAAATGGTTTCGACCTTGGACAGTATGCCGCCGATTTGGTGTTTTTTCAAGTCGGCTTGCGTAAACCCAGGTCAGCGTAGTGGCCATAATGCAAAAGTGCAGGTGGTTCATGACGGCATTGGGATGCCGGGTCTGCGTTTCGGCGCTGCCGATATCCTGTTTAAGCTCTTTGAAAGCGGCTTCGATTTTCCACCGAGCACCGTAATATTCGATAATTTCCTGTACGGAAAGCGTCAAGTCTGTGGAAAAAAATGCGACCCACTGGGTCTTGCGATACACCCACACGACTCTGACTTCGGTTTTGAGGGTTTTGAGCATCACGACACGATCAAAGGCCTGGACCGTCCGGGTACGGCCATACAGATTGACATCATATTCTTTTGCAAGGGGCAGGTACTCCGCAGCCAGAGATGCGGCGTTGCCCAGTTTCTTACCATATTTTTTGGGGCGTCCGGGACTTTTTGGCGCATACGCGTCAGGCAGATCGAAAATGTTGCTGTTGACACGTAAACGGGACAAGAGATGAAACGTTTGGCCGAGTTTCTGACGCAGCGGATTAAAAAGAGAATTGTTGCCGAACCATGAATCAGTTGTCGCTAAAATTTTGGTTTGAGGAAAAGTTTCGGCAACATCAGTTATCATATGAACCGCCTGTTCGAGTTTGGTTTCAAATTTGATTTCAGGCTTGATTGATGCCAGTTTTCCGTGTTCAATGGTTTTCTTTAAATGATAGAAACGATGGCTCAAGGGCAGACAGGCCCAGCGTCCTTTAACCATTTTTAACAACCCAAGGACGACAACGTTTTGCGCCCACGGGTATTTTGACTGATTTTGTTTAGCGGCATGATCAAAGACCTTGGCGCATCCGAATATGTTTTTCCCTGTCTTGGGATTAATGTAATCATCAAGTACCAGGATGAGCCGACCGTTGGTCAATGGCTCGGGAATCAGCCTCCACAGACATTTCCAAAGCCGTTGCCAGGGGATCTTGGGCGATGCCATGAACCTGTAAAATCGTTTTTTGCGAATGCCGGTAAAGCCGAAAAGGGAGTTAAGGCATCGCAAGATATTTGAGGTTTTAGAAGACGTAAACGGGATGATGATGGCCAGGAGGGTGTAGACAAACCAGATGCCAAGTTCATCGGCTTTACGAGATTTTGTGAATTCATTTTTGAGTTTTTTAAGCAGGTCGTGTAAGATGAGCATGCGAGGCCTTTCGATTGGTTGTTTTTGTTTGGATAAACGAACCATACCATAGATTGGCCTCGCAATCAACAATAACTTATTGAAATATTAGAAATAATTTG
>JBATES010000167.1:0-3206 GCA_049664145.1 Smithella sp. | reverse complement strand
CACCAGCCCCTTTACAGATCCTCCGAGACTGGCCACTTCTTTGATCAATTTCGAACTTGTATAAAACCATTTGAATCCGCTCATCAGAAAGACGGTTTCGATGTTTTTTGTCTGACGACGATTCATCAAAGCCATCTGAAATTCATATTCAAAATCCGCAAGAGCCCGCATCCCGCGCAAAATGATATTCCCACCGCTCATTTTCATGTAATCAACTAAAAGGCCGGAATAACAATCGACCCTGACTTCCGGCACTTCTTTAAAAATCTCCCGGATCATTTCCATTCTTTCTTCAACCGGAAAAAGATATGTTTTATTGGGATTAAAAGCGATCAGCACGATAATTTCATCAAACATCCGCACTGCTCTTTTGATAATATCCACATGACCGTTGGTAATCGGGTCAAACGAACCAGGGTAAATTGCGATTCTCTTTGTAAAATTATCCTGCATCATTTTCTCTCCATTTAAAAAAAGTCAAGGCGTTCTCGCCGTATTTTCTTTGGTCTATCCAATAAATATTATTACCCGAAAACTCAGAACAACCTTCTTTGATTGAATGCTGTATTACAATTACGCTATCCTTGTTAAATATTTCATTTTTGTTTAAGAGCTCCAGTGTTTTTCCAACTAAATTGCGGTTGTAAGGAGGATCGGCAAATATAACG
This sequence comes from Smithella sp., assembly GCA_049664145.1. GTDB lineage: Bacteria > Desulfobacterota > Syntrophia > Syntrophales > Smithellaceae > Smithella. Next base: position 2,538 of record JBATES010000167.1, on the reverse strand, counting down.
TCAAAAACAAATTTTTTCTTAAAAAGCTGCCCTAATCCTTTCTCAACATCACTGTTGATTATAGTACATGTATTTTCCAGACAACATTCTTGAATATTTTTTTTAATGACCTCCGCCAGCTTCACGTTCTTTTCGATAAAATAAATTTCGCCCGCGCCGCGACTGGCTGCTTCCAGACCGACACTTCCCGATCCGGCAAAGAGATCGAGAAATGATTTATCCTGTTGTGTCCCCAATAAATTAAAAAGCGTTTCTCTTAAAAAATCTGATGTCGGTCTTTCTTTCGATCCCGATGGAAAACGTAAAGTTCTACCCCTGAACTCACCTCCGGTTAATCTCATATTATTTCAATAAAATACGTTATCATTTTATTTCGTTGGTACCGGCGTTATTTCCAGCTGGTTTATCTTTTGCAAAAAGTTTTAAAACCCACCAGATCGGACCGGAAATCGCATAACCTAAAATGATAACAAAAAACATGATTTCCGGCTCGGCAACAACGATAATCAGTAAAACCGTTGACCAGAAGAAAATCGTGAACGGTTTGCGCACCAGGAGGGACATATCCTTAAAACTGTAATACTTGACACTGCTGACCATTAACAAGGATATGGCAATAACAAAAATCATTATAAAAAAATTATGAAATTTTCCTTCAGCGCCGACGTAATCAAAAAAAATGATTGTGGTTGCGACAACTGAAGCAGCGGCGGGAATGGGCAGCCCGTTGAAAACACTACTTTCAATAATCCCGATTTGAATGTTGAAGCGGGCCAATCGCAGGGCGCCGCAGAGAACAAACAGGAAAGAAACGATCCATCCCCATTTCCCGTAAATGGACAAAGACCAGCTATATGCTAGAAGAGCCGGCGCAACACCAAAAGCTATTGCATCGGCCAAGGAATCATATTCCGCGCCGAATTTGCTGGTTGTATTGGTCAGACGAGCAATTCGGCCGTCCAGGCCGTCGAAAACAACAGAGACAAGAATGGCAATGGCTGCCGGCACAAAATGCTCTTTAAAAGAAGCTATCATGGAATAGAATCCGCAAAACAGGCTGGCCGACGTAAACAAATTCGGCAGAAGATAAATGCCTCTTTTCATACGGATTCGCTGAGGAGAATTTTCCATACTCATGACAAATAACCCAAAATGGTTTGCCCCGCCTTAACCTTATCATTCAGTTTTACTGATATTTTTGAATCTTCCGGCAAATAGATATCCACACGTGAACCGAAACAAATTAAACCAAATCGTTCACCCTTTCCGATCCTGTCACCCGGTTTGACCCAGCAAACGATACGGCGTGCAATCAAACCGGCGATCTGAACAGTCCAGATCATGCGTCCCTCTCCGGTACGAATCATTAATGCATTGCGCTCGTTATCAAGCGACGCCTTATCCAGATTAGCTGATAAAAATTTACCTTCGTTGTAATGAATCGTCTCGATGGTTCCTCCGTAAGGCGCGCGATTCACATGAACGTTAAAAACATTCATAAAGATACTGATTTTCTTAAATTTTCCGGATATTGTCCCCGGGCCTTCGGCATTTTCTATTTTGATGACCTTGCCATCAGCGGGAGAGATTAAGACTTTTTCCTCCTCCTGAAAAAACCTTTCCGGATTACGGAAAAACCAGACGATAAAAACGGTCAACAAAGCAAAAAAGCTTAGCAACCAGCAGTTTTTGCCCAGAATGGCGACAAAAACGGTAATAATGAGAGAGAAAACTATAAAAGGATAACCTTCGGGAGCGATAATACTGTCATGTTTCATAAAGAATTATTTTTTCTTAAGAGCATTTAAAATTAATATAAGATAAATAAATTACAAACGAATTTATCATCAGACGGTTGCCCGTAAAATGATTTTTTTTGATATATCAATTGATTACACTTGTCAATAAATCTTTAATTTTTATACAAAAACAAATGGAAATAATTATCGATTTGCTGTTGCATACGAAGAAGGGAATATGTATATTATTTACCAATGATTACGATTTCTTAGGTTTATCTTTTTATGCATAAAATAAAATGGAATTATGTTTTAGGAGCAGGAGTCACCATCGCTTTTTTTTCTCTGCTCTTCATCCGTCTCGATTTTTTTCAAAAAGATCATGAACCGGTCATCAATGTGCAATTTTCCAAATCACAACAGCCTCAAGACATCTGGATGAATATATTTCAAAATAATCAAAAGATTGGATTTATCCATCGAACGCTGACGAAAAAGGACAACCAGTTTCATTTCAAAGAGAAAGTCCTGATGGAAATTAACATGATGGGCGTGACACAGGCGCTCAACATCCTGACAGAAGGCGATCTAAACTCCGATATGACGATTGCGTCATTTAATTTTAATCTGAATTCCAGCCTTTTCAGCTTTAATGCCAAGGGTCATGTGGCAGGAAATAAACTGATTTTATTTACCGGATCAGCGGACAAACAGGAAAAGATGGAAATTCCTCTGAAAGAGATTCCTCATCTCGGGGGCAGTATCTACGAAGCGGCTTTTCAAAATAACCTGGATAACG
>JBATES010000166.1:0-2123 GCA_049664145.1 Smithella sp. | reverse complement strand
CTCCGACCTCGATCATGCCGTTTTTAAAAGATCGCAACGCTGGAAACCAAAAAAGATAAAAGAACTATGCCCACTTATTTAAATCGTTTGCTATAAATTGCCAAACTTCTGTTTCAGTTTCTGGTTCTTTCATTGACCGCGTCTTCGACTTGATCTTGGGTTCATCACCTATCTTGGTCAATGATACGAAGCTACCACTAGGCTCCCAAAACCTTCTTGACCTGACCGACCTTTTCCTGAACTTTACCGGCTATCTTTTCACCGGTGCCTTCGGCTTCCTTCTTCAAATCCTTCGCTTGATGCTTGACTTCCCCAATGATCTCTTTTGCTTTTGTACCGGCATCGGCATAAATTTCCTTTATATCCTTTAAGACCTCACTCCCTTTCTCTTTGATATCAGCCCTCAGCTCTTTTCCGGATTTTGGTGCGAAGAAAATGCCTGCCAATGCGCCCAGCGTTCCTCCAATCAATAATCCCATGAAGAAATGACATTGTGGTTTTTCATGCTCTTCCATATTAAATTCTCTCTTCTTCCATTTATTATTCCCTACCGGAAATAAGTCCAATCAACTACTGTGAACGATATCCCCTCGTCACATGCTTCAATGACGCGCTCTGGCGCGATTCTAACCGCTCGAACTTCGGCTCGTGGCGGCGCTGTGCATCTGTCTCGGAGGGACAGATTTGGTTGCCTCACGCTTGGAAGGGCGCTCGCCGATTCAGAGGTAATCGAAATCAGCGAGCGCCCGAATCGTCTATCCTATAGGTTCCAGTAGGGGTCGTATCCGTAGTATTTGTAAATGGTGCTTCCCCAGTTCCTGTCCGCGAAATCTGGCCACTTGACGTCTGGATCAAACCCGGGAGCGGCCTTCAGCTTCTCCTTGTCCACGTTGAGGATGAGTTTGTTCTCAGTCTTGGCGAACTCGAATGCCTTCCAAGGCATGGCGAACAGTTTGTTCCCCATACCCAAAAAGCCGCCGAAGGAGAGAACCGCGTAGGCCACGCGACCTTCCTTGGCGTCGATCACCAGTTCGTGGATCTTGCCCAAATCTTCATTCTGGCGATTGACTACCGCCTCGCCGATGATTTTGGATGCCGAGACGACACCGTACTTTTCCGCTGTATTCTTGCTCGCTACTGTTGTCATATCCTTCTCCTTTAACCTCTCGTTGATAGTTGTTGAGTTGAGTTGTAAACCTTTGGCCGCTCTTTTCGCTTTGCTGATCTTCATATTTTCCTACATCCCCCTTTCTTCCTGAATGGTTTGATTATGCATTACCAAGAAGAAAGTCCGATGATATATAAATTATAACAAAATCGTATAGTTATGATCAAAATGTTTCCTTCAGGGGTTTCGCTCCTGTCATGTGCAGCCACGCACCAGATATATCACAATCAAAATAGGAATCGGAACGCCTAACAGCCACAGTAGGATGTAACCAATTTTCCCTTCTTGATTGCGAAATATTTTAAAACTTTTCATGGGTTTCTCCTTTCATCCTTCTGTTCAAACTATCGTGAATTTTTTGTCTCAAAATAATGTGAGAAGTGACACCTACCGTCGTCTCCTCCAATAGTAACCGCCACCCCCACTATTTTCCCAAAACCTTCTTGACCTGACCGACCTTTTCCTGAACTTTACCGGCTATCTTTTCACCGGTGCCTTCGGCTTCCAAATTTGGGTCATCGCTTAATTTCCCGGCAACCTCCTTGACCTTACCCTTCACTTCGTGAAACTTACCTTCTACTTTGTCTTGATTGCTCGATTTCATACTGTTCTCCTTTAGGTTTTTGATTTATCTGCTGGACCGGCATCCCTTCTGCCTCGGTATGGAACCGCACAGCGAAGTAATGATCTGTGACAATTCCATGCGCTTCTTAAGTAAGGACACCCGTATTATGACCAACATCATACCGACAGCAGTTGCAACTAGCCTGCCAACAACCGAAAGTAATCAGAAGTTTTAATTCATCCTTTAATAGTATGCGGTTAGATTAATAAGAGGGAATTATGGAATGTATGAAGAGCTATAGTCAATAGTTGTGTATGGGATTTAGGCGGCGATCCGTTTTTCTTCAATACCGTTAACGAATTTCACTCCCTTAACAACATCTGCCAGGCG
>JBATES010000165.1:0-39214 GCA_049664145.1 Smithella sp. | reverse complement strand
AGATAAAAATCATCAGACTGTTTCACCAGGGCCAGCGGGGTTCTTTCCTGCACTTGCACAACAAGCTTCCCGGGAAATTCTCTGCCGACATAAACATTTTCCACCCACTGATTGGCGGCAATCCGGCGCCTTACGGCGTCCGTATTGACGGACAGAATATTCTGCAGCGGCTTGATGTTCGCCGAAGCGAGAATATCCTTTTCAGTCAGCTCCTTTAATCCCCGCACGGATATTTCCTGAATCTGGAAATAAGGGCTGCTGACAATCAAGCTGTATGAATAAATAAAGGCGATGGTCAGACATACCGCCGCCGACAATAAAACCCCCGCGGCAAACAAATCACCGGAAACATTACTCAGGCGGCGGCGCATCCTGTTTTGCTTTTTTACAATTTCCGATTTCTTGCGCATTCTTTTTCTGATCATTAATTTTCTCCGATAATCACAACTTCCGTTTCCAGCTCCACGCCCTTTTCCTGCCTGGCCCTGGATTGAATCAGTTCAATCAGGCTCAGAATGTCCCCAGCGGTGGCCTCGCCCCGGTTAATAATAAAATTGGCATGTTTGGGCGATACTTGCGCTCCTCCCACCGTCATGCCCTTGAGACCCATCTCTTCAATGATTTTACCGGCCGGCATTCCCGGCAGATTCTTGAAAACGGATCCGGCGCTGGGATACTCCAGCGGGTGTTTTTCCTGACGCCATTGCATAATTTCGTTTATTCTGTTCTTAATCCTCGCGCGTTCGCCCTTTTCTAACTGAAATTGAGCGCTCAGGATGATTGTATCGTCGGGGAAATCCGTATGACGGTAGCTGAAAGATATTTCTCCTCTGCGCATTGTTCTTTTTATGGATGAGGAATCCAGTATATCGACCTCTTGAATGACATCTTTCATTTCTTTGCCGTAAGCCCCGGCATTCATCCAGACGGCGCCGCCGACGCTGCCGGGAATTCCGGCGCAAAACTCCAGGCCGGTCAGTACCTCCGCTAACGACTGTTGAACAACTTTTGCCAGAGAAACGCCGGCCATGGCCGAAACCATATAACGGTCTGCGGATGTCTGTTCGCAACGGATATCTTTCATCCCCGTCATCAGCAAAATTGCTCCCCTGTATCCACCGTCCCGCACAATGATGTTGGTCAAATTTCCCGCCGGAAAAAATTTTATGTTCTTTTCCCTCAGCCTGTGGACAATCGCCATCAGTTGATTTTCATTTTCTATCCATATGAGTGCGTCAGCGCTTCCTCCGACTTTCAGCGAGGTATGAGCGGACATTCTTTCATCAAACAATACCTTTCCGGCATCGATATCTCCGAGCGCTTCTTTAATTTCATTTCCGCCGGTCATTTCTTTTCTGTTTCCCTTGCCACCAAGGCTTTGATGAACGCTTCACCAATTTTGTAAATGCTCCCGGCGCCGATTGTCGCCACAGTATCCTTTTCTTGGACTGTTTTGAGGAGATATTCGACGGTTGCTTCCGCGCTTGGAATATACTCTACATGCTTTGGTCCTGCTTTTCTGATCGCTTCGCCAAGCGCTGCGGAATTGATGCCTTCAATCGGTTCTTCGCTGGCCGGATAGATATCGTTTAAGATTAAGATATCCACCGCACGGAAAGCCTGGGTAAACTCGTCAAACAGCGCTTTCGTCCGGGTATAACGGTGCGGCTGAAAGACAACAATCAAACGATCCTGCCAGATCTGCCGCATGGCCGCAAGCGTCTCTTTTATTTCTGTCGGATGATGACCGTAATCATCAACAACGGTTATTTCACCCACTCTTCCCTTGATTTCCATCCGTCGTTGCACGCCGGAAAAGCTCTTCAACCCTTCTTTGATCGTTGCGATATCCAGATTCAGTTCTCTCGCCACGGCGATCGCCGCCAGCGAATTGTAAACATTGAACAGGCCGGGAACGGTCAATTCCATTTGGCCCAGTTTTTCGCCTTTATAAGCCAGGGTGTAGCAGGTTTTTCTCTTCGAAAATTTAATATCCACAGCACTATAATCCGCAGGCGTTTCAATGCCGTAGGTGATCATTCTGCGTTTTATCGAAGGAATGATTTCCTGCACGTGCACATTATCGACACAGACAACTGTGCAGCCGTAAAAAGGAACGATGTTGGCGAATTTGAGAAACGCATCCTTGATTTCGGTGATGCCGGGATAATAATCCAGATGCTCGCGGTCGATGTTGGTAATCACCGCGATGGTCGGCGATAATTTCAGGAAGGATCCGTCACTTTCATCGGCTTCCGCCACAATGATTTCTCCATCCCCCAGGCGGGCATTACTGCCGATGCTGGCCAGTTTCCCGCCAATCACCATGGTCGGATCCAGGTCACCCTGCGCCAGGATGGTGGCAACCATGGAGGTCGTTGTAGTTTTGCCGTGACTGCCGGAAACGGCGACTGAAAACTTCATTTTGAGCAGTTCCGCCAGCATTTCCGCACGCGGAATGACCGGAATATTTTTCCGGTGCGCTTCCACCACTTCCGGATTGTTTTCCTTTACCGCCGTCGAGGTCACGACAACATCGGCATTGCCGATATTTTCCGCCGCATGTCCAATCACGATCTTCGCGCCGATTTTTTGCAGGCGCGCCGTCGTATCCGACGGCTGAACGTCGGAACCGCTCACATTATAGCCGAGATTGACCAGCACTTCCGCAATCCCGCTCATGCCGATGCCACCGATGCCGACAAAATGAATGCGTTTTACTTTGCGCTGCATCAGGCTTTTTTCTTTATCTTTTTTCATCAATCCTTCTCTTCTCTTTTCTTTTCTAATGGTGACTTTTCTTTTCCGTCATCAAGAGAATGCAGGCATCAACAATGGTCGCTGCTGCATCAATTTTGCTGATTCTCGCTGAATTTTCTTCCATGCGTTTTAATTTTTTTCCGTCCCGCAGCAAATTCTCCACAACATCGAATAATCTGGCGCCGCTGAGTTCCCGTTCCGGAATGACGGCGGCCGCACCTTCCGCCTCCAGAGCCTGAGCGTTTTTTAATTGATGATCGTTGGCCGCCCAGGGATACGGAATCAGCACAGCCGCCTTGCCTGCCGCGGTGATCTCCGCCAGCGAGGTGGCACCGGCACGACAGATGATCAGGTCGGAATCGGCATAAGCCTGTGCCATTTCCATAATAAATGACTGGACATCCGCCTGAATTCCGAACTGCCCGTACGCTTTTTTGACTTCCTCCAGTTGCCGCTGGCCGGTCTGATGTAAAATACGTATTTCATCTTTTATCCCGCTTAATTGCGGCAGCATTTCAATAACGCTTTTGTTGATCGCTTCCGCTCCCTGCGAACCGCCGAAAATGAGCAGTTGACGATGCGTTCTTTCCGGTTTCCCTTTCAGCTTCGGGGAGGTAAAAGAAGCCCGGACCGGATTGCCGCTGAACACAACCTTTGCCGGCGGGAAAAATGTTCTGGTCTGCTCATACGTCACGAATATTTTATCGGCAAATTTTCCCAGGATCTTATTGGTGACACCGGGAATGGCATTCTGTTCCGCTATCGCTGTCGGCAAACCCATCCAGTGAGCCATCAGCAACGCCGGTCCCGAAGCGTAACCGCCGACGCCCACAACCATGTCCGGTCGAAACTGTTTTAGAATTCGTCTGGACTGGCCCATGCTTTTGGGAATCTGATAAACGACTTTCATCAACGCTTTCATCCCCCGTCCCTTGACGCCTTCAATATCAATTTCCCTGAGTTCATAACCCAGTTGACCGAGCAGCCGGCTTTCAATGCCTCTTTGCGTCCCGATAAAAATAATCCGCGTCTGGTCATCTCTTTTTAAAAATTCTTCAGCAATCGCAATTCCGGGGAATAAATGTCCGCCCGTGCCTCCTCCCGCAATTACGATCCGCATCTTTTTCTCCGCGTCAAATCAAACTTACCGAAATTACCCTTATGACGTCTGGGTGGAAATATTCAGCAGAATACCCACCGCCGTCATACTCATAATAAACGCCGTCCCGCCGTAACTTAAAAAAGGCAGAACCAGCCCCTTCAACGGAATCAGTCCCATCACACCGGCAATGTTGATGAAAGCTTCCAGAGAAATCACCATCGTCAGACCGGCCGCCAATAAAGTCCCGAAAAGATCGGGCGCTTTTAAAGCGATGACAAAACCGCGGAAAGCAAAAAGCGCAAACATGACGATGACGATCGCCACACCGATAAAGCCGCTTTCTTCAGCAATGATGGAAAGAATGAAATCCGTATGCGGCTCGGGCAGATAAAATAACTTCTGCATGCCATCGCCGATGCCCACGCCGAAAGCTCCCCCGGAACCGAAAGAAATCAGTGACTGGATAATCTGAAAACCCGTATTATCCGCATCTTTCCAGGGATCCAGAAAGGCGGTTAAACGCGTCAGTCTGTATCCCTTATATAAAATCAGCGCTACACCGATGGGAATGAAAGCGCCGACCAGACAAAAAAGATGTTTCATCTGGGCTCCCGCTATGCACAACATCATCAGCAAAATGGTGGCGATGATCGCCGATGTTCCAAAATCCGGTTCCAGCAGAATCAGCAAAATGACGGCGGCTGTCACGCCCAGAGGCACCAGCACTCCTTTGGCAAAGTGGGTGATCTGATACGCTTTGCGCGTCAACAAATGAGCCAGGAAAATCACCATTGTGATCTTGACCATCTCGGTAACCTGAAAAGAAAATCCACCTAAATTCAACCAGCGGGTGGCTCCTCCGCGCCTCATGCCCACGGAAGGGATAAACAGCATCGTCAATAACACGAAGGACAGCAGGATACCGGGATAAGCTAATTTTCTTAAGTATTCATAAGGAAGTTTTGTCATGATAATCATGGAAATCAATCCCAGAAAAACAAACACCAGTTGTTTTTTTAAAAAAAACTGACTATCCTTAAATTTCTCCAGGGCAATAATGGAACTGGATGAATAAATCATCGCCGTACCGACCACCACCAAAAGCAACGTTACTAAAAGAAGAATAACGTCCGGGATCCTGTCCTCTTTTTTATACGCGGCTTCCATTTACAGATTCCTCACCACTTCCTTGAAATAATTCCCTCTTTCCTTATAATTGGCAAATTCATCAAAACTCGCGCACCCGGGTGACAGCAAAACGATATCACCGGCCTCCGCGTTCTGATAAGCGCTCTCCACCGCTTCCTTTAATTTTTCTTTTTTCACGAGAGGTTGATCTATGCTGATCAGAGACGCGATGCGTTCCCGCGCTTCGCCGAATAAAATCACTTTCTTGGTTTTTGTTTTCAGTAACGGTCGCAAGGTTTCAAAATCGCCGTCTTTGTCCCGACCGCCTAAAAGTAAAATCACCGGTTGTTCAAAGGTTTCCAGCGCCCGCAGCACCGAACCGACATTGGTTCCCTTGGAATCATCGTAAAATTTGACTGATTTTTTTTCTCCCGCAAATTCGATGCGGTGCGGCAATCCGCGGAACGCTTTTATCGACGCGATGATCTCTTCACGGGAACAGCTGCAAAGACGCGCCGCCATGATCGCCGCCATTACATTTTCCACATTGTGGGCGCCCGGCAGACGAATCATGTCCAAAGGATAACTTTCTTCGGCCACCTGCGGAATGTTCAAAACAATTTCCTCATTCCGAACAAAGATGCCTTCCGGTAAAATATTTTTGGAACTGAATTTGCTGACCTGAGCGCTGATCGACTCCGCTATCCCTTCCTGTTCCTGATCGTCAGCGTTCAGAATGGCAAAATCATTTTTTGTCTGATGGGCAAATACGCTGGCCTTGACGCGGCGGTATTCGTCAAACGAACCGTGATAGTTGATGTGGTCGCAGGTAATATTCAAAAGCACGGCAATGAACGGCTTGAATTGTTCTATCCACTGCAGTTGGAAACTGCTGATTTCCGCCACAATAAAATCATCCTGCTGAGCTGTTTCCGCGTATTCGATTAAAGGATTGCCGATATTGCCGCCAACAAATACTTTTTTCCCTGAATGCTGAAGAATTTTTCCTAAAAGTATCGTGGTGGTCGTTTTACCGTTCGTGCCTGTCACGGCAATGATCGGAACCCTGATCAACCGGTAGGTCAGTTCAATTTCACTGACCACGGCTATGTTTCTTTTCAAAGCTTCGACCAGCAATGGATTGTTCGGAGGAATACCCGGAGAAGGAACAACCATCGTGGCACCATTTAAAATATTGACATTGTGATAGTCGCCTGTCTCCAGCCACTTTTCCTTGGCAATCAGTCCGTATGCATCACCCCATTGATCCGGCGATTTTTCATCCGCCACGATGACCTTCGCGCCCTGCCTTCCCAGGAATCCGGCCGCAGCAATGCCGGTTTTCCCCATGCCGATCACGACTATTTTTTTGTCTCTAAAATCCATTGCTCTACCTTAACTTCAACGTACTGATGGCCATCAAAGCCAGCAATATCGAAATAATCCAGAACCGGACAATCACTTTTGGTTCCGCCCAGCCCTTCAATTCAAAATGATGATGCAGGGGAGCCATCCGCAAAATCCGTTTCCCGCCGGTCATCTTAAAATAACCCACCTGCGCGATGACTGAGAAGGTTTCCACAACAAAGATACCCCCCACGATGGCTAGCAGGATTTCCTGTTTCGTAATGATGGCCACCGTTCCCAGGGCTCCACCCAATGAAAGCGAACCGACATCTCCCATGAACACTTCCGCCGGATAAGCGTTAAACCAGAGAAAGCCCAGCCCAGCCCCCACCAGCGCTCCGCAAAATACCGCCAGTTCGCCGGCGCCGGGAATATAGGCAACGCGCAAATACGACGCCACTTTGATATTGCCGGCAAAGTAGGCAAACAGGATGTACGTGGCAAAACAGATAACGACCGGGCCAATCGCCAATCCATCCAGACCGTCTGTTAAATTGACGGCATTGGCCGCTCCCACGATAATAAATGTGGATAGTAGAATATAGCCCCAGCCGAGATCAGGTAAAATTGTTTTGAAAAAGGGAATCGTCACGTGCAGATTAAATCCCGGTTTTAAATAAAGAATGATGCTGACGAACAAAGCGATAATGATTTCCGCTATCAATCTTGTTTTACCGGAAATCCCTTTCGAACTCTTACCGGCGAGCTTGCTGTAATCATCAATGAATCCGATCAATCCGTATCCTGCCGTCACCAGCAAAACCAGCCAGACATAATTAATGGAGAGATTGGCCCAAAGAAACGTGGAAATGACCACGGCAAAGATAATTAACAGGCCGCCCATGGTCGGCGTTCCCTTCTTCACCAGATGGCTTTGCGGCCCGTCGTCCCGAATCTGCTGGCCGATTTGCATTTTCTGCAATTTTTGAATCATCCATTTTCCGAAAATGAGACAAAACAGCAGCGCTGTAATGGAAGCAAAAATAGTCCGAAACGTGATATAACGAAACACGTTAAAAAACGAAATCGTTGTGTGTAACGGATATAATAAATGGTAAATCAATCTAAATTCACTCCCGCCTTATCTGTCATTTTACTAGTTTCGCTGATTTTATCTGAACCGAAATGATCGCAAATTTGAGACACGATTTTTTCCATCTTCATGCCCCGTGAGCCCTTAATCAGAATCCAGTCTCCTTTTTTCAAATGTTCTTTCAGATAAACCATGCCATTATCCTGCTCCGGCAGAAAGAAAATATTATCCGGCGACAATCCTCCTTCTTTTGCTCCGGCAGCCGTTATCCCGGCAAAATCACCTTTCAGAAAAAGGGCATTGACGCCGATCGTTGCCATCAGCATCCCTATCTTTCTATGCATTTCTTCAGACTGCTCTCCCAATTCCAGCATATCGCCCAGGAAAACATAAGCATTGTGGTTTGATTTCAAATCTTTCAGCGACATCAGGGCCTCCCTTACGGAAGCGGGGTTGGCATTATAGGAATCGTCAATCAGAAAAGCCCCGTTACGCAGTTTGATGATTTCCATGCGACCGCTGAACGGTCGGAACGCGCCCAGTCCTTCTGAGATCGTCCGGATATCCACACCAGCGGCAAATGCCGTAGCCGCTGCCGCCATGGCGTTATGCACATGATGCAGACCGACAATCTTTATTTCCGTTTTCTGTCTTTGACCGCCCATCACCAGATCAAAGCGCATTCCCCTCGCCCCGTTCTTTTCGATATCCATCACCGTAACATCAGCGTTGGGACTCATACTGAACGTTACTTTCTTTCCCTTCCATTGCTCTGCGGTTTCCGTGATCAATGCGTCATCCAGATTAATCACCGCGGTTCCCGAAGGCGACATATTGAAAAATAAATCGCTCTTCTCGTCTCTGACAACAGCCATGGATCCGAACCCCGCCAGATGCGCCGGACCGATGTTGGTAATCAATCCAATATCGGGGTCGGCTATTTGTGTCAGTCTTTTGATTTCTCCCCTGGTGTTCGTGCCCATTTCCAGAATCGCCAGTTCGTGTTCGTCGGTGAGACGAAATATCGTCTGCGGCAATCCAATCAGATTGTTAAGATTGCCTTCTGTTTTCAAAGTTTTTTTCACCCGGCTCGTGATGCCCGCAATCATTTCTTTTGTGGTCGTCTTTCCGGAAGAACCGGTTAATCCGATGACCGGAATGGAAAACTTTTTTCTCCAGTGATGAGCCAGCTCTCCCAGCGCACGCATGGTGTCCGCGACCTTAATGACGGCTATTTTTTTATCCGCCCCTGTTCGGCTGATTTTTGCTTCATCCTGAATCAGGAGCCCCGAAATACCTTCCTGGATCGCCGTTTCGGCAAAATCATGGCCGTCAAACTTTTCACCTTTGAGGGCAACAAAAAGATTCCCTTTTTGAATCAGTCGGGAATCGGTGCAGACGCCGTGAAAGATGGTTTCCGCCGCTCCGGAAATTAAAGTTCCGGCAGTTGCTTGCAATACTTCATTTGTTGAAAAAACAGGCGATTTCTTAATCATGAATTTATTGCAATCCACCCCTTGATTCTAAAATCTTCCGGGCGACGACACGATCATCAAAAGATATCTTTTCCGTCCCCAGAATCTGGTAATCCTCATGGCCCTTGCCTGCAATGAGAATGATATCGTCTTTTTCAGCCGCACCGATCGCTGCTTCAATCGCTTTGCGTCTGTCCGGAATCACCGCATATAAGCTTTGTTCGCTGTTAAATTGCAAAGTGTCAGCTTCCACTTTTCTGACGTTGCTTCTGTCAATGCCCGTTTCTATTTCAGCAATGATCTCCATAGGATCCTCCAGCCGGGGATTGTCGGAAGTGACGATGGTTAAATCGCTGTAAGTTACAGCCGCTTCTCCCATCAGCGGTCGCTTGCCTCTGTCTCTGTTTCCGCCGCAGCCGAAAACGGTAATGATTCTTTTTCCCCTGAGTTCATTCAGCGTCTGCAGAACCCGCCTTAAAGCATCGTCCGTATGCGCGTAATCGACAAAAACATTGAATGGCTGCGAAGAAGCCACCGGTTCCAGCCGCCCCGGAACGTTGGATAATTTTTCAATGCCCCTTTGAATAACCGGGGCAGGAATTTGTAAAATAAAAGCCGCTCCCATGGCGGCTAAAATATTGTAGAGATTAAACTTACCGATGAGGGGTGATTTGATGAAGACAGTGTCTCCCGCCAGATTAATTTCCGCACTGATGCCTTTCAGGGACAATTCATAATTGACCGGTTTGACGGCCCAGTTATTTTCCATTCCGTAAGTGAGCGCCGGCAGCGATACCTCATTCAAAATCCTCTGCCCCCATTGATCATCGGCATTGATCACCATCTTTTGCGGATGAACCTTCCTGCTTTGCGGCAGGATTTCGGAGAAAAATCTTTTCTTGGCCTGAAAATAATTTTCCATGGTCAGATGATAATCAAGATGGTCGCGCGTGAGATTCGTAAAAATACCCAGATCAAAATCACAGTCATCCACTCTCTTCAAATCCACTGCATGAGATGACACTTCGGACACAACATGGGTAATGCCTTCATCAGCCATGTCGCGCATGATTTTCTGCATTGCATAAGATTCGGGGGTGGTGTTAGGCGCCGGACAGGTTTTATCGTGGTAACGATAATTGATGGTGCCCAAAACGCCGCATGGAAAGCCCGCTTCCTTCAAAATGGATTCCAGAAGATAAGAAATGGTTGTCTTTCCGTTTGTGCCCATGACCGCAATCAAAGTCAGATTCGCCGACGGATCGTTAAAATAATTCCTGGCGATAATGCCCAAAGCGTGACGGCTGTCGGCGACTTTGAGGGCCGCTACCGACGATGGAAACTGCCGATCCCGTTCATAAACAATAAACTTTGCGCCTTTTGATATCGCCTCATCAATAAAATCGTGTCCGTCATTCATCAGGCCTTGAATCGCAACAAAAAGAGAATTTTCGACGCACTGACTTGCAGAAAAAAATACTCCGGAAACTTCTTCCGCGGCTTTTCCCGTAAAATGGATGATGTCCAGTCCTTTCAGTAACCGAGTCAGTTGCACGCGAACCTCAATTATTTAATTCAAAAACAATATTGCATAAACGCTCGTTGCCCAGCGGCGTGTTCGCCGGCGGGTACTGGCGGACAGCCCAGCCGTTGCCTGATATCTTCAACTCAATGGATTCGGCTTTTGCTTTTTTCATCGCTTCCCTGATCGTCAGTCCCGTAAAATCAGGCATGGAGAATTCATCACTTGCAATAACACTTTGCGGCACGATACTTTCCTGAGCCGAAACCAGTTGCACTTTTTCTATTTTGTTTTTTTCAAACACAGGCGTTTTCCGGATATCAGTCTTGAAGCAATTGAGTATCTGCTCTCCAATCTTTTTAAAGACCGGAGCCGATGCGACGCCTCCCCATTTGTCTCTTTGAGGTTCATCAAGAATGACCAGGATCGCAACCTGTGGATTGTCTGCGGGGAAAAATCCGAGAAAAGACGTGCGAACTTTTTCTGAAGAATACACCCCGCGGGCCGCATCGAATTTTTGGGAAGTTCCTGTCTTACCGGCTACTGCGACATTGTCCATTTTCGCGTTTTTACCCGTGCCATCTTCAGCGCCAACAACATCCGTCAGCATCGTGGTAAGGCGTTTCGCTGTACCGGGAGAAATAACTTTACGCACCACGGTGGGTGTATAAAGCTTGATGAGATTATTATTCTGGTCGGCAACACCTCGGACAATATAGGGCTTCATCAAAACGCCGTCATTGGCGATGGCTGAAAAAGCTGTAATTAACTGAATCGCGGTGACCGAAATACCCTGACCGAAAGCGATCATTGCGGTATCAACGGGCACCCAGTTTTTTACCGGCCTTACCAATCCCGGTGATTCACTGGGTAAATCGATACCGGTCCTTGATCCAAAACCAAAATCTTGAATGTAATGATGGAATTTTTCCTTACCCATTTTCTGAGCGATCTTGGCTGAACCGATATTGCTGGAATATTTCAATATCTCTGTCACGGTTAATGTTCCATGACGTTTCCTTTGCGCTTCATGAATAACGCGGTTCGCCACTTTATAATTTCCATTTTCACAGAAAAATCTATCGGATTCCCTGATAATTTTTTCTTCCATGGCCGCGGCAACCAAAAAAGGCTTAAAAGTTGATCCCGGATCATAATAATCAGCAATAGCGTGGTTCCGCCACCTTTCCGGTTTAAGACCTGAAACGTTATTGGGATTAAACCCCATCTGGTTGGCCAGCGCCAGAATTTCTCCCGTCTTGGGATCCATCACGATGGCCAGCCCTCCCTTTGCGCCCTTGTCCAGCACAGCTTCTTTCAGGTTGGTTTCCACAAGATACTGAATCCTGTTGTCAATGGTTAAAACCAGATTTTCAGTATCATCCTGGAGGGTCTCATTTTTTTCAACTCGCCATAACAGTTTTTTACCCTTCGCATCTCTCGCCCAGGCCAGTTTGTCCGGTTTTCCCTTCAAAGAGTCATCAAACTTTTTCTCCAATCCTTCCAGACCATGGGCATCCAGACCGACAAATCCCAGCAAGTGTGCGGCTAATTCCCCGTTGGGATAAAAACGTTTCGGTTCTTGCACCAGAAAGATTCCTTCGATATCCGCATTTTGTACCGAAGCGGACTGTTCTGGAGAAATTCTTCTGGCCAGCCAGCAGAAACTTTTGGGCGCAGATAATTTTTTGAGAACATCCTCTCTGGCCAGACCCAGAATATTGGCTATCTGCCGCGAAGTTGTGGCCGGATCGATGATTTTGGAAGGATCGGCGCAGACGGAATCAGCCAAGATGGATATGGCCAGTTTCTCCCCGTTGCGATCATAAATGATTCCTCTTTCCGCCTGTAACTGCAGCACCGTGGTGTGCTGTCTGTTCGCTATTTTTTTCAGCTTTTGGCCGGATAAAACCTGTAATTGAAAAGCGCGGGAGATCAGCGCGACAAATAAAACCAAAAAAATCATGAAAATCATGATGATTCTGAATTTCAGTCTTTCTTTTGACGCAGTGCCCATGTCATTCTCCCGGTTGTTTCAAGACGATAACTTGTGCGTTATCCGGATAGGTCATCTGCAATTTACTGCTCACAATACTTTCAATCCTTTGTGGTGATTTCAGCATTGCGTATTCCAGCTTTAATTTTTTTTGTTCATCCAGTTTTTGTTGCTGTGCGCTCAGTTCCGCCGCAATATTATACTCCAGCTCCGTCATGCGAATGTGGGAACCCACATAGATCAAAGCCACAATCATCAGGACGACGGCGAAAACGATGAACGTCGGATACTTGATTCCCAGAGAGGCTTCTTCGGTTTCCCTGAGATGCGGCATCACTCTTGTTTCCACAGACTGAGCGGACTGCGTCATTTAAATTCTCCCGGCTACCCGTAATTTAGCGCTGCGTGCCCGCGGATTGGCGTTTATTTCTTCCGGCGAAGGCGTAATAGGTTTTCTCGACAGATTCCTGAGTTTCGCTTCTCTCTGACAAACACAAACGGGAAGCCCCGGAGGACACATACATCCCCCTTCCAGGGAGTGGATTTCATTTTTCACGATTCGATCCTCAAGGGAATGAAAAGAGATGACACAAAGGCGACCGCCCGGTTTCAAAACATCGGCAGCGGCATGAATGGCAGGTTTGATATGATCGAGTTCATGGTTGACGGCAATTCGGATCGCCTGAAAAGTTCTTGTAGCCGGATGAATCTTCTGCCACCTGAATTTCCCGGGCATGCAGGAGGCTGCGATGGACGCGAGTTCGGTTGTTGTGCTAATCGGCGCTTCCCGTCTTCTTTTTGATATTGCCCTGGCTATTCTTGCCGCCATTTTTTCTTCTCCGTAAAGCCTGATAATTTTTTCCAGTTCACTTTGCGTAAATGTGTTGACAATATCATAAGCGCTGGGTTTCGAACCGCGATCCATGCGCATATCAAGCGGCGCCTGCTGACTGAAACTGAAACCTCTTTCTGAAGCATCCAATTGACGGGACGAAACACCCAGATCCAGCAAAACCCCATCAACTTTTTTTATATTTAAATTTTTTAGTATATTGTCTAAATTAGCAAAGTTTTCTTTTACTAAAATTTTACGCGAACCGAATTCCGCTAGCCTTTGTTCTGCAAACTGAAGGGCATCTTCATCGCAATCAATGCCCACCAGCAAAGCTTCGGTTTCCTTCAGTATGGAGTAAGCATGACCGGCGCCACCCACTGTGCCGTCCACATAGACTCCCGTTTTACTGACTAAAAGCGAATCAACAACTTCTTTGAGCATTACCGGCTCGTGATAGAACTCGGCAATCATATCTTTTAAATTCCCAGATCAGCTATGAAGTCAGTGTAGTTGTCTATTTCACCGGCAATCTGTTTCTGCCCTGCTTCGAAACGATCTTTCGACCAGATTTCAATATTCTTCAGCATGCCGATCAGCATGATATCTTTTTCCAGTTTGGCGTATTCACGCAACGTCGGGGGAATGAGCACACGCCCCTGTCCATCGATGTTGCAGTCAACCGCTCCGGACATAAAGAAACGCTGGAAGGCTCTTACTTCCTTGCGCAGTTTGGACTGATGGGCCAGCTTCTCCTCAATAATCAGCCATTCATCGTAAGGGAAAATCATCAGATACTGTTCCCAAGTTGTAATAACCAACTTGTTCTCGTACTCTTCCGAGAATATTTCTCGAAATTTAGACGGAAAAATTACTCTTCCTTTTTCATCGATAGTGTGATGATATTGACCTCTGAAAACAGACATCAACTTCCCTCCACGATAAGCCACTTTACTCCACGAGCCAACTATAGAGGCGCAGGTTGCCTTTGTCAAGGGGAAATTTAAACTTTCTTCAAATAAAATGGCTTAAAATTACAGGGGAAAAAGGGGAAACGGAAAGGCCAATGATTCGGGGTTGGAAAATTAAAAAATTCGGGAAGGCTTTAATATGAAAACTTGTTCTCTTTAATCCTTTTGTTCTAATAATTCACCTTCAACTTTTTGTGATGAATCATCTTCAATCTGAGGCAAATTATTATCTTCAAGTTCCTGTATTTGTTCATTTTCATGATATATATACCGCTGCACTGCCAGATTATGTTCAGCAAGCGAACTGGAGAAATGATGCGTTCCATTTTGCTTGGAAACAAAATAAAGATAATCAACAGAAGCGGGATTCAGTGTCGCCTTCATCGAATCCAAACCGGGATTGGCAATCGGCCCCGGCGGTAAACCGTTGATTAAATAAGTATTATAGGGGGAACTTCTCCTGAGATGACTGCGTAAAACTTTACCCTCAAATTTATACATATCGTAAACAGCTGTCGGATCACTCTGTAAACGCATCCCCTTCTTCAGTCTATTTTTAAACACGGCGGCGATAAGTGGTTTTTCAGCATTGTCCGCAGATTCCTTGCCGATCATGGAAGCAAACGTGACCAGTTGATGAACATTCATCCCGATATCATTCGCCTTTTTAATCATTGCCGGCGTTACTTTCTGCCAGAAGGTATCCACCATTTTTTTCATGATCAACTTTGTGCTCATGGAGCGATTAAAAAAATACGTTTCAGGGAAAAGGTAGCCTTCGATAGAATCTGCCTGAATATTCATAGATTGCAAAAATTCCCTGTCTTGGGCCAGTTCAAAAAAAATTTCTTTGTTAATTAATCTGTCCTTATCCAGGAGCTCGGCAATATCCCGTAACGATAAATCTTCAGGAATCGACACCCTGTATTGCTTGATTTCTCCCCGCACAAGCTTATTAATCATGGTCCATGGCATCATCTGCGTATTGATTTCATATTCGCCTGCACGAATCTGACGCCTGGCTCTTTTAAGGGTTGCCAGGCTCAAAAAGAAAAACCGATTCTTAATCAGTCCCGCTCTATTCAAAATTTCCACACTCTCCAGAAAACTGGAACCGGTCGGTATATTCACAATGACGGTGCGATTATTCCTGTCAATCGGGCTTAACGAGTAATTCAAAAAAAGAATGAAAAATATGAGAAGTGCAGCGAAGATGAGAATCAAACCGCGGCGAATTGTTTTATTAATAGAGACATATTTATTCAGAAAACGAAAAAATACGGGGAATTTCCTTGTCCACCAATGCTTTTGCCTGTAATTCCCCCCCGCAGATTTCTTTCCCTGAAGTATTTCTTTTTGATTATTATTTTTATCTTTTGTTTTCATTTTCAGGGTGAATTCATTTATTCACTTTTGGACAATTGAATCCAGGTAGTTCTGGAGAATCAGACAGGCAGCCAGCTTGTCCACCATTTTCTTTCTTTTTTCCCAGCGGACACCGGCGTTGATCAGAATTTCTTCCGCTTCTTTTGTCGAAAGCGTTTCCTGCCACTTCATAACGGGAAGAGCAAAGGTTTTCTCCATTAATAAGGCAAAGCGATTTACCTTTTCACACTGGATGCCTTCCGATCCATCCAGTCTTACCGGATAACCGATCACAATCTTTTCAACTTTGTAATCATGGATCAGCCTGCCTAAAATATCCCTGTCATGTTGCTTATTTTTCCGGATGATGGTGGACAAACCTTGAGCGGTCATGCCCAATTCATCGCAGACAGCCACGCCAATTCTCTTTTCACCATAATCAAGACCAAGGATACGCAATCCATACCTCTTTCGACGCATTTTGTAACAATTCTATCCGGCATTTTCAAGGATTAATTTGTGCTGTCGTTTCCATCAACTCATCCTATCTTTTTATTTTTGTTAACCTGGCAAATATCACCTTGTGAAAAAATGAAGAGTTTGTTATTTTTCAGCGTCATGATCAGGATAATTATATGAAACATTTCGTTCTCGGCACGGCCGGCCACGTTGATCACGGAAAAACCGCACTTATTAAAGCGCTTACGGGCGTGGACACCGACCGCCTCAAAGAAGAAAAACAAAGAGGCATTACGATTGAACTCGGATTTGCTTCGCTCATTCTTCCTTCCGGTCAGACTCTCGGCATTGTGGATGTTCCCGGACATGAAAAATTCATTAAACATATGGTATCCGGCGCTGCGGGCCTTGATTTCGTTTTGATGATCATTGCCGCGGATGAGGGCATTATGCCGCAAACGAAGGAACATTTACATATCTGCTCGATGTTGGGCATATCCAAAGGCATCGTCGCGCTGACCAAAATTGATCTTGTCGAGAAAGACTGGTTGGACTTGGTCCAATCAGAGATTGTTGATTTTCTACAGGGAACGTTCCTGGAAGATGCTCCCATCGTGCCGGTATCAGCCATCAAGCAGGAAGGCCTTACCGATCTGCTCAAGGCCATTGACGAAACGGCAAGAAAAATCGATGAAAAAGCTGATGACGGAATTTTTCGGCTGCCTGTGGATCGCGTCTTTACCATGAAGGGATTCGGTACTGTTGTGACGGGAACGCTGGTTTCCGATCACATAAAAACCGGTGAAGAAATTCAGGTGCTTCCCGGAAATATCACCACCCGCATCAGGGGTATGCAGGTGCATAACCAGACTGTGGAAGAGGCCTGGGCCGGTCAACGGACCGCCATTAACCTTCAGGGTGTTGAAAAATCAACCATCGAACGCGGCAATGTGCTTGTCCGGCCGAAAACGGTTTGGCCTTCCCAGCGCCTCGATGTGTTTGTTGAATTTCTCGCTGCCAATGCTAAAAATCTGAAGAACAGAACTCTCGTCCGTCTGCACACGGGAACAAGCGAAATCATTGCCCGTCTGACGTTGCTGGACAAAGACGAACTGGCGCCGGGACAAAAAGCCTTTGCTCAAATGATCCTGACGAACAAAGATGTCATTGTCGCCGGCGATCGCTTCGTTCTGCGCAGTTATTCTCCAGTAACAACGATTGGCGGCGGCCTGATTATTGATCCCCTCCCTTCAAAACATAAAAGGCATAACGAAAAAATTATTGCCGATATGAACATTTTACTCGACGGTTCGCTGGCGGAAAAAATTTCTGTCATTATGGAGAGAGCCGGTTTTAACGGCATCAATCTGCGCGGGCTGAACTTCAGGATCGGCGTCCATGTGAAGAAAATCCGTGAAGCGCTGGAAGGGTTGTTTTCCGGCAGAAAAGCTATCCTGCTGGACAGCGAAGACACCACCATTATTTCCCCTGTCTGTTACAATCAACTGGAAGCTCTGATCGGGAAAAACCTGAGCGCTTATCACCAGAACAATCCTTTGCAGGGCGGTATTTCCAAAGAACAGCTCAAAGAAACACTTGGACGCGCGATATCGGTCAAGCTGTTCAATCTGGCGCTGCGCAATCTCGGCAAACAAGAAACGATTGTTCTCGATAAAGATAATGTCCGGCTGACGGGGCATCAGGTGCAACTGGAAGGTGAACTTGATTCGCTGCGTAATAGTATTGCACGGATTTATAACGAAGCAGGACTGACGCCCCCCTCTCTCAACGATGTCATCAACGATTTTAAAGATCAGAAAACAAAAGCGCAAAGCATTATCAAACTGATGCTCAAAGATGGAGCTTTAATAAAAATTAACGAAGATCTCTGTTTCGACAGCGGATTGCTGAATAAATTGCGCGATGATTACAGAGCGGTGCTGATGAAAGACGGCAAGGCGACGCCGGCCAGTTTTAAAGAGTTGACCGGCCTTTCCCGTAAATATATCATTCCGCTGATGGAATATTTTGACGTCAGCAAACTGACCGTCAGGGTGGGAGATCACCGCATATTAAGAGAGAATCGATGAGTGATTTAAAAAAAATAATCAAAACCATAAAAATATCTTCCGGTGACAATACGGCCGTTACCCGAAAGCTCGCCAAGGTGATTCAGGAAGTGAGTCTTGCCGTTCTTGTTGACGGCAAGCCACTGGCGAATATTGCCTGCGCCGGGATTCATCTGGAAGAACTCGCGACAGGTTTTTTAAGATCGGAAAGAATCATTGCCCGCAGTGGCGACATCGAAGAAATCAAAATGAACAAAAAAAAGCATCTCGTGGATGTTATCCTGAAGAAAAAAACAGAATGCTCACCGGCATCTGTGAAAAACATCGCTTCCAGCGGCGCACGTGGAAAATCAAACATGGATTTGCTTACACTATTGAGCCCTGCTACGGATTTTAAGATCAAGACCCGTGTGGCTCTCAACCTCATGGAAGAACTCCTGAACAATTCTGAAGTGCATAATCAGACAGGCGGCACCCATTGCTCAGCTCTGGCGATGGGAAAGAAAATCGTCGCTCTGCGCGAAGATATCGGTCGTCACAACACGATAGATATGCTGGGAGGCTATGCCCTGATGCAGAAAATCAATCTGCATCAGGCAATCATTTTAACAACAGGAAGAATCTCCTCCGAAATTGTTTATAAAGTCTGGAACATGGGCATACCGGTTATTATTTCTCATTCCGCGCCGACAGCCACCGCTGTTGCACTGTCACGCAATGCCAATATTTTGCTGATCGGCTATGTGCGTCATGGCCGGATGAACATCTATTCTCACGAAAGGCGGGTCATCATTTGAAGACAAAAGAAATCTATCTCAAGGACATTAAACAGGGAGACAGGATCGCTTCCACATTTTTAGCTGCCGAAAAGAATATGGCCTTCTCGATCAAAGGCGCTCCTTATTTGAATGTCCGCCTGAAGGACAAGACCGGCGAGCTGGATGGCAAAATCTGGGATAACGCAATTGAATTGGATCAGCAGTTTAAAAAAGGCGATATCATTTACATTGAAGGTAAAGCCGCTAACTATAAAAATGCGATTCAGGTTTCAATTGTCAAGGTTCAGAAAAGCGCCTGGGAAGACATAGACCCCTCCGATTATTTACCCGCGGTAAAAGGTGACGTGGATGTCATGTTTAACGAACTGCTCGCGTTTGTTGAAAATATAGAAACCCAACCGCTGCAAAAGCTGTTGCAGTCTTTTTTCCATCATGAAAAGACGGCGGAGCTTTTTAAGAAAGCTCCCGCAGCCAAAGGTTTTCATCATATTTACCTGGGCGGACTTCTGGAACATACCCTTTCGGTAGTGCGCTTACTGGAAAAAGTTGCCGCGCACTATCCGGAACTGAAAAAAGATATGCTGATCACAGGAGGCATACTTCATGATATAGGGAAAATATATGAATTTTCATATGACACCATTATTGATTACAGTGATGAAGGTAGACTTATTGGTCATATTGTGCTAGGAGTGCAAATGATTGATAAAGAGATAGCCGCTATTGCTGACTTCCCCCCCCAAACAGCAATGGAATTACGCCATATTATTTTAAGTCATCATGGCGAATTCGAATTCGGCTCTCCCAAACGCCCGAAAACTTTAGAGGCTTTAGTTGTCCACTACATGGATGATCTGGATGCCAAATTTAATGCTTTTCAGACATTCATGGCGGCCTCGAACAATGGCGATTCCGATTGGACAACGTATCATCGCTTTCTGGAACGTTTTCTTTACAAGGGCAAATAAAAATCAGTTCAATCTCGCGGAATTTGAACTTGATTTTTTTAAGGGCAAAGAGCGCACTTCCAACAAAAAAGTATGCAAAAACTATTCATTGACTCATGATGGTTAATTTAAATTATCTAAAGGGGGGAATGTAGGATTATGGCTTATAGAACAGATACTTTGTGCGGTATATTTCACAATCAGGCGCTTCGTTTTGGAGACCAGGTTGAACTGCTTCGCGCCAAGATTGATAAAAACGGTAATCCGAGCAGCGAATGGCACTCACGAACCTGGAAGGAGACTCGCGATGAAGCCATGGGTTTTGCCAAGGGATTACTGGTCCTGGGATTAAAAAAGGGAGAGAGAATCGTCATCTTTTCTGAAAGCAGACCACGGTGGATCATCGCTGACCAGGCCATCCAGGCCTGCGGCGCTATCGGTGTGCCTCTTTATCCCACGCTGACCGTTGAAGAACTGGGGTACATGACCTCGGACAGCGGATCGAAAATCGTCATTGCTTCCAATCAGGCCCGGGGAGAAATGGCCATCAAAGCAAAAGCAGAGGGGGTTCCTATTGACAAGATTATTACAATGGGCTCCTGGCAAGGGACAAAGCCTGAAGGTGTTTATACTTTCGATGAAATTATTGCCTTGGGCAAGGGTAAAATCAGTGACGAAGAGCTGGAGAAAAATATCAACGCGGTCACACCCGATGATGTTGCTTCCATCATCTATACCTCGGGGACAACCGGCAAACAGAAAGGCGCCGTTCTCACCCAGAAAAACTGGGTAGCCAACCTTCATCAGGCTTCCAATTCCACGCTGGTTCGTTGCCAACGGGAACTTGGTCTTCACCTGACTTTCCTTGTTCATTTACCCATGTGTCATGTTTTCGGCAGAACAAGTGACTACCATGTGGGAGCTCTCCAGCAGGGAGGCATTCTTGTTTTTGCGGAAAGCTTTGAAAAAATACCGAAAAATCTTCAGGAAATCAGGCCCAATGTCGTCATTAGCATTCCCCGCTTGTGGGAAAAAATTTACGATACGACAAAATCGATCATCTCCCG
Source organism: Smithella sp. (assembly GCA_049664145.1). Lineage (GTDB taxonomy): Bacteria > Desulfobacterota > Syntrophia > Syntrophales > Smithellaceae > Smithella. The sequence goes on along the minus strand of JBATES010000165.1, from coordinate 18,302 downwards.
ACAGAACCAGACAACTCAGTCCATTTTTAACTGGGCCATGAAACTGGGCGAAGAATACTCCGACGCCATGGCCACCGCAACACGCATGAATCAAATAAACCTGCTTCAGTTCGCCGCAGCCAACATTCTGGTTTTCAACAAAATTAAAAAAACAGCCGGCTTGGACCGCGTGGTTCTCGGCATATCCGGCGGCGGCAAACTTTCCAAAGATGTTTGTGTATTTATCCGTTCGCTGGGAATTCAACTTAGCGAAGGTTACGGTCTGACAGAAACATCACCTGTTATTAATTTTAATGAACCGGAATTCAGCACCGGTTTTGATATCAGCAAAGCCAGCTGGTTTCAAAAGAAGATGCTGGACTTAACCGTGGATCTCATGGTGACGAAACAGGCACAGGGGTTATCACCCTATACCCATCCTGTTCGATCGCTCAGTCTTTCCCTGGCCTACAATACTCTTGCTCACAAACTGCAGATCAAACCGGGGACGGTGGGCAGACCGGCTCTCTGGACAGAAGAAAAAATCGCCGAAGACGGTGAAATACTCGTCAAGGGACCTCAGGTATTCAAAGGATACTGGAATTTACCTGACGCAACAAAAGAAGCATTCACGGAAGATGGATGGTTTAAGACGGGAGACATTGGTGAATTTGACAGTGACGGATTTCTGCTCATTACCGACCGCAAGAAAGAACTGTTTGTCACGTCCGGCGGCAAGAATATCGCGCCTCATCCCATCGAACTGGCCATTATCGGCAAACCTTTTATCGATCAGGCCTGTCTCATCGGTGATGCGAGAAAATACATTTGCGCATTGATTGTTCCCGATTATCAGGAGCTGCGCCGTTACTGCAAACATAATGGCATTCCGGAATGTTCCAACAAAGACCTCATCACCCATGAGAAGATCAAAGAATTGTTCCAAAAACAGATAGATGAGGTCAACGAAAAGCTGCCTCGTTACGAACAGATCAAATACTACAAGATCATGGAAACTCCCTTCAGCGTTGAGTCCGGCGAGCTGACGCCGACTTTGAAACTGAAACGCAGAATTGTCTTCGAAAAATACAAAGACGACATCGAAAGCATGTATCAGGGTTAAAAAAAATTTAGATCAAAATGATAAGAGGGATTGTTCGTCGAACAATCCCTCTTATTTTATGTGAAATGGGTTTAAGGTTCTTGTCTTTCACTTCCCTTTGAAGGCCGGCTGCCTTTTTTCCATGAAAGCCATGAACGCCTCTTTGAGATCATCGGTTGTCAGCAGAAACATATTTTTCTGGATGGCCAGAGCCATGCCCTCGCTGACGCTCGTATAACGACTGAAATTGAGAACTTCCTTCGTGCATTCGATGGCGAGAGGAGCATTCTCCGATATTTGCGCGGCCATTTCACTGGCGGCTGCGTAAAGAGCAGTCTGGTCCGCGTAAACATGATTGACCAGTCCCATTTTTTCAGCCTGCCGGGCATTGTAAAAACCAACGGTGAAAGCGATTTCCCGGGCATATCCCTGGCCGACGATCAGAGGAAGTCGTTGCAGCGCGCCCATATCGGCACATAACCCGATCTTCGGTTCTTTCAGACAGAAACTCGCATCCTCGGTACAGAGACGGATATCACAGGCGGAAATCATATGCAGTCCCCCGCCGATGCACTGGCCATGCACCGCGGCAATGACCGGTTTGGGACACTCTTCAATCGCATTGCAGCAATCAAAAAGAGGCTGCGATCTTTTAATCATATCAAACGGCCCTCTGGCTGTCCCGGTAAAACCTCCGGCGGCATCTTTTAAATCCAGACCGGCGCAGAAAATTCTGGCCTTACTCTGCAAGATAACAGCCCGCACTTCATCCTTAGCAGCCAGCTCTTTAAAAACACCGGCAATTTCCGATGCAAATTCCAGACTCAGGGCATTGAGACTTTTTTCTCTGGCCATCGTTACGATCGCGATATAATCTTTTATCTCCAGTTCAATATATTTATAATTCATAAACCACTCCTTTCTTATTTTTTGTACAAAGAATTTTTGATAATGTATTGACGGACTCTATCCATGGTCAGATATTTGATGGATTTCCCCTCTTGAACCATCCGTCTCATTCGCGAGGAAGAAATATCCAAAAAACTTGTGTGACGGAAATAAATGGTGTGTCCTGTCGGTCCCGTAAATCCATCTATTTTTTTATCGTAGGAGAATTTCGCGGCAAATTCTTTCGGAAGGATGGTGTCCAGCCTTAAATCGTCATATCCAGGACGGGTCATGACGGCAAAATTACACAATAACAGCAGTCTCTCCCAATCTTTCCAGGTCGTTATCGCCTGAAAAGCATCCTGGCCAACAATAAAATACAGCTCCAGATCATCCATATACTTATTGAGTATGTATTCCACCGTTTCCACGGAATAAGATTTGCCGGCGCGTAATTTTTCCACTTCGGAAAATGAAAAATTAACATTGTCTTCAATGGCCAGACGAATCATCTGCTCACGGTGATTGAAAGGCGTTATCTTTGCCTCCAGTTTGTGCGGCGGCCGTGATGACGGCACAAAAATAATACGGTTGAGATTGAAAATCTCCAGCATCTCTTCCGCGCCGCGTAAATGTCCGATGTGAATCGGATCAAAAGTTCCTCCAAAAAGTCCCCACCTCATGTTCTCACCTGTCCGTTTCCGTAAATGATAAATTTTGTTGTTGTCAATTCCTCCAGTCCCATCGGACCGAAAGCGTGCAGTTTGGTTGTGGAAATACCGATTTCCGCGCCCAGCCCCAGCTCGAAACCGTCACTGAATCGCGTTGAAGCATTGACCAGCACGGTTGAAGAATTGACCTCGTTTAGAAAGCGCTGGGCATTGGCGTAATCATCCGTAATAATGGATTCGGTATGTAAAGAGCCGTATTTTTCAATGTGCGCGATGGCTTCATCCATATTTTTCACAACCTTCACCGCGAGAATCAAATCCAGATACTCGGCATACCAGTCATGTTCCAGAGCCTTCTGAATCTTTTTCAAGATTAATTTTGTTTTTGCACAACCCCTGATGACCACGCCGGCTTTCCTTAATTTATTGGCCGCCAGCGGCAGAAATTTACCCGCAATGTCCTGATGCACCAGCAGCGTTTCCAGGGCATTGCACACACCCGGACGCTGAGCTTTGGCGTTGAGACAGATATTGACGGCCATCGCCATGTCGGCGCTGGCATCCACAAAAACATGGCAGACACCTTTGTAATGCTTGATGACCGGTATCCTGGACTGGGCAACCACCGCGCGGATTAATTCTTCACCGCCACGGGGAATGATCAAGTCAATGTATTCTTCCAGATGCAGCATCTCGTTCACCGCTTCACGGTCGGTCATCGGGATGACCTGTATTGCTTTTTCCGGCAATGCTGTTTCCCTGAGAACTTTCTGCAGGATGGACGCAATGGCCAGATTGGATTGGATTGATTCGGAACCGCCCCGCAAAATCACTGCATTCCCGGATTTAAGACACAGCGCCGAAGCGTCGACAGTGACATTGGGGCGCGACTCATAAATAATCCCGATGACGCCCAGGGGGATTCTCATTTTTCCCACCAAAAGGCCGTTGGGCCTTCGCCACATGGACGTTACCTTCCCGACGGGATCCGGCAGGGCGGCCACTTCCCGCAAGCCTTGGGCCATTTGATCAATCGTGGACGATTTGAGGGTCAAACGATCCAGCATGGCGCTAGAGATGCCTGCTTTTTTGGCCTTCTTGACATCTTGGAAATTCGCCTCCAGCAGAAATTTAGAATTTTTCTCCAGTTCTTCCGCCATGCGCAAAAGAGCCTTGTTTTTTTCCGTCTCGGTCACTCGGGAGAGCTTTCGTGCAGCCAGTTGCGCATCGCGGGCTATCTGCTGCACAGAACTCTTAATATCCATAACGCCATCCTTCAAAAATAAACTTGCATTTTCTCTTTTATTACTGGTAAAAACTGCCCCGTTTAAGAAGGGCAGTCTTATATTCTTCATTTTAGCAGAAGAAAAATTTGTGTAAATCTACAGGACAAAAGTTCACGTGTCAAGGCCTTTGCCCAAACAGAAAATATGAGCAGAATACGCATTAAAGCCGGAAAAAAAATCTATCAGATCATCAAGGATGGTGGTTTTCATTTCGATTCCGTCTCGACCTATTTCGGACCGGCGGTGGGGCCCCGCTGGCTGATCGCCAGTGGATTCGATTTGACGCTTCTGAAGGAAGGTCTGTTAGGATGTCAAAAACCGGCGCAACTGGTCGGATCCTCCGCGGGCGCGTTTCGTTTCGCGGCATGGATTCAGCCGGAAGCGATTCAATCCTACCAGAAACTCATGGATGCCTATATCAATATTGAATACACCAAACGGGACACGCCGGCATCATCACTGCAAAAAACAACCCATATCATCAATGCCTATCTGGAAGATGACGCGCTTTCTTTTGCTCTCGCCAACAAGAAATACCGCCTTGTGATTATCACTGCGCGGGCGCGTGGTCTGGTCGCGTCAGAAAATCACTGGCTGCAGAAAGCAGGACTTTTAACGTGTTTGATATTTAATTATTTCAGTCGCAACAACATTCACAAATTCGCAGAAAGGATCGTTTTCTATAATGCCTCCAAGCCTCCGGCATTTTGTTTGCAGCAATCCTTCCGTGGTGATTACGTTCAGTTAAATGAAGTAAATTTTAAATACGCCGTGCTGGCTTCCGGCGCTATTCCTCTGGTCATTAACGGTGTACGTGACATTTATGGCGCGCCCCGCGGCGTTTATCGCGATGGAGGTCTGATTGACTATCACCTGACGCACCAGTATGCCGCCAGAGAAGATGAAATCGTGCTTTTCTTTCATCACCAGGAAAGGATCATCCCCGGCTGGCTGGACAAGCAAATCAAAAGTCGCGATCCGGAACCACATGCGTTAGACAATGTTTTAATGGTTTTTCCTTCGCAGAGGTTTGTTGAAAGTCTTCCCGGCGGGAAGGTCCCCGACCGCACCGATTTAGTGACTTTGATTCATGATCAGGCAACAAGAATCAAAAACTGGCACAGAGCAGTGGAATTATCCGCCCCGCTGGGTGAAGATTTTCTGGAACTGGTGGAGAGTGGTAAGATTCGCGATGTGGTAGAACAACTTTGATACGGCACTTTATTTTGCCATTAAAAGATGGATTTAGAAGAAAAAGTCTCCCGGCTGAAAGAAATTTTAAAAGATTGTGTGCTTTGTCCGCGTCGCTGCCACGTTGACCGAACGAAGGGCAAATGGGGCCATTGCCGTCTGCCGGACAGAATCGTGATGGATTGCGCGCTGGCTCATCACGGCGAAGAACCTCCGCTTTCCGGCACAAACGGCGCCGGCACCATTTTCCTTTCTTCCTGCAATTTAGGCTGTATTTACTGTCAGAATTATCAGATTTCTCACCGTGTCATTGGGCAAGAACTGGATTCCAGACAGCTGGCTGGTGTCATGCTTGATCTGCAAAAAAGGCAGTGTCATAACGTTGAACCGGTAACGCCCACATCGCAGACACCGATGATTATGGAAGCTCTGCTGCTGGCGCGGGCAGAAGGCTTGACAATACCCTTCGTTTATAATTGCGGCGGTTATGAAGATCCGGAAATCATCAAGCTGCTTGACGGCATGGTGGAAATTTATCTGCCGGATTTTAAATGCGGATTGGAGGAAGACAGCATGATGTTTTCTTCCGCGCCGGGATATCCTCGTTTTGCTCTTGATTCCATTAAAGAAATGGTGCGCCAGGTTGGTGATGATCTGGAATTGAAAGACGGCGTAGCGCAAAAGGGAATCATTATTCGCCACCTTGTTTTACCCGGCAAAATAGAAAACTCGAAAGAAGTTTTAAGATTGATTAAAAAAGAAATCTCCTCAAATGTCTTCTTAAGTCTGATGTCTCAATACACTCCGATTCCCAACGTGCGTCGTCACCCGATTCTGAAGCGCAGAATTACCCGCAATGAATACGAACAGGTCACGGACTACGCCCTTCATTTGGGCTTCGATAATCTTTTCATACAGGCAGTCAACGATGATGAACTGACACCGGACTTTGACAAAGACAATCCTTTTGGTTTATAGAAAATCTCACTGCAACATTAAAATCAACAGGCTTCCAGATAGCATCATCACAATATCACGACATCGGCGGAGAAACGTTTCTCTGGCTCACCATCGTCAAACCATGAAACATGGCCAAGCAGAAAGCTTTTAATCTTTGCCTCATCAGAAGACGCCATTCAGAATAATTTTCCGGCAAGTTCTGCATTGATAACACAAGCGGAAGTTTTCACAGATGTTTTTTCCCTTGATAATTCTCAGGTATGCTGTTACTTTTACAGCACATCATATTCCAGAGGACACGGGCAATGCCGGGTATTCCATCCATTTCATCAGAAATTTTTCAAGACTGTGAAACCATTTTTGGCCCGGAAATCAGAGTATCCGCTGATTTTCTGGAATATCTGCAACCGGTCGGCATTAAAGCGGCTTATCGCAAGCGAGCGCTGGAAACACATCCTGACAGAGCGGTGGTCCTGGACACATTGGCGAGAGACTTAAACGCCGAATTCATCAATGTCCGGGAGGCCTATGAAAGACTGCTTTCTTTTGTGGAAACAAGAAGAAATTTTGAAACACCCTATTTCGACGGTTGGAGAACACGGCAAACATATTCAAGCCAGAATTTTCAGAATTCCGGGGAAAGATCTTACCACCAAAGCCGCTGGCATAAAAAACAAAAGAATTATGCCGACCATTTCTACAACGGCGGCATCCCGAAAGTAAATTTGATGCTGGGCCAGTTTTTATATTACTCCGGCCTTATTTCCTGGCGAACGCTGATCGAGGCTATCTGCTGGCAGCGGCGCCAGCGTCCCCTGATCGGACAGATAGCCACGTCCTGGGGGCTGCTTTCCTATCAGGATGTTCTGCAAATACTAACTATTCGTGATTTTGATGAAAAATTCGGCGAATGCGCGTTTCGCACCGGTTATATTTCAATTTTCGAGCTGTTTGCTCTACTGGGAAAGCAGAAAAAGTTTCAGCGCCCCCTGGGCGAATATTTCATTGAACGCGGCATTCTTTCCTCAGCGGAAATAATTAAAATTATTGAAAAGCAGCTGGCTCACAATTTGTCGTCATCCAAATAACCTTTCTCCGAGCAGTATTTTTGGTCTTTCCCCTCTCGTACTCATTAAATAAGTTCATCAATTTTAATTTTGTCTTTTTTGAAATGATCAATTGTTTTAAAACTCACGGTCAGGTCAGGTGCTGTTCAAGATAATTTTATTATTTGACATATTTTTTGTTATTGTTTAACACTGCAACCGGCTAATTTCTAATTTTTGGATTTAAGATTTTTTCCGGCCCAGGTGAAAAACTAACTTCTGTAAAGACTGTCTGAACACCAAGCTTTAAAAGAAGAAAATAATTATAAGGATAAGGAGATTGGAAAATGAAGGATGTAGTCATTGTTTCAGCGTGCAGAACAGCGATAGGAACATTCGGAGGAACATTGAAAGATATGATCGGAGCCCGTATTGCGGCGGTCGCCATGAAAGAAGCCATCAAACGCGCGGGCATAGAACCGGCGATGATTGATGATGTTCGATTCGGCTGTTGTATTGAAGATTGCAACACCCTGAACACCGCCAGGGTGGGAGCCCTTCTGGCCGGTATTCCGGAAACAGTGACTGCTGTAACCGTCAATCGCGTGTGCATTTCCGGCATGGAAGCCGTGCTTTCCGGTGCGGCAATGATTCAGGCCGGTATGGCCGATGTTATTCTGGCCGGCGGTGTTGAACAAATGTCCGGCGTGCCTTATGTCAGTTTTGGCGCCCGATGGGGATGCCGCCTTCAGGATACGGTTTTTGTGGATGCCATGATCCGCGCACTGCATTGCGGCTCCTATGTCATGCCGTTGTCCGACGATGGTCCCGTCAAATCAGGCCAGCCTTTCGAAAGTTTAAAGGGCAAACCCTACATTATGGGACACACCACGGAATTGATCGCCCAGTTATTGAACATCAGCCGTGAAGAAATGGACGAGGTCGCCCTGCGCAGCCATAACAATGTCGAACGCGCCACCAAGAATGGTGACTTCAAAGATGAAATCGTACCGATAGAGCTCCCGCAGAAAAAGGGCAAACCGCCCATCATCTTTGACAAAGACGAACATTTCCGTCCTGGGTTGACGATGGAACAGTTGAAGGCCCTGCCATCGGCATTCATTCCCAAAGTCGGCAAGGTAACAGCCGGCAATTCCTCAGGGCTTAACGACGGCGCTTCCGCCATGATCATCATGTCGGCGGAGAAAGCCAAGGAATTGGGATTGAAACCGATCGCCAGAATCCGCTCCTGCGGACGCGGCGGCTGTCATCCATCCGTGATGGGCTTAAGCCCGGTTCCGGCTGTAAAGAACCTGCTTAAAAACGACCCGAAACTGAGCCTTGACGCTTTTGACCTGCTCGAAGTCAACGAAGCCTTTGCCGGTCAGTATCTCGGTTGTGAAAAAGAACTCGGATTGAAACGTGAAATCACCAATATCAACGGCAGCGGTATCGGCTTAGGACATCCGGTCGGCTCCACGGGCTGCCGGATAATGGTTACGCTGATTCATGCCATGCAAAAACACGGCAAGACACTTGGATTGGCCACGCTTTGCGGCGGCGGCGGCGTTTCCATGGCCACAGCTATAGAAATGTTATAAGCCTGCGTTCCCTCAGGGGTTCGTTTTATTTTCCGTTTCCGGAAGAACAGGACTTACGTTCGGTTCTTCCGGAACGGTTTCTCCCTTTTTTTCTTCCGTCGGCTGCATGGCCTCACCTGCCTGTCCGGTCATGTCAGGAACACTTTGGTCAACCTGTTCTTCTGTTTCCTCTTCGCTTTCATCAGGTTCAGAGATCACTTCTTCATACTCAGGTATCACGATGCCCCGGCGCAACATAATCTGGTAAATTCTCTCCGAACGGTTGACAACATACCTTGACGAACCATGAGGTTTATATTTAATGGGATTGGGCAGGATCGAGGCCAGCACCGCGGCTTCCCGGGGCCCCAGCGCGGCAGCGCTTTTTCCGTAATGTTTCCGGGCAGCGGCTTCAATGCCGAAAACCCCGTCACCCCATTCCGCAACATTCAGATAAAGCTCCATGATTCTTCTTTTGCTTAAATTTCTTTCCATGCGCCAGGTTAAAATCGCTTCCTTGATCTTCCGGACAGGATTCTTGGAAGGAGAAAGAAAAAGATTTTTCGCCAGCTGCTGGGAAATTGTACTGCCACCGGCTTTAAACTTCTTTTTTTTGATGTCCTTTTCCAAAGCCTTTTGCATGGCCTCAAAATCAAAACCTTCGTGCGACCAGAATTTATCATCTTCAGCTATAATCACCGCCTTCATCGCATAAGGTGATATCCTGTTCAGGGGCACCCAGATATTCGTTATCTTTTTATTTACCCCCTCCTTTCGCCAGGCGTTTTCTCTGTATTCCATAAAAGCCGTCTTGTCGGGACGATTATTTTTCAGATCAGTCATGCCCGGATAGATAAAATATCGCCCGATATCGATCATAAAAAGAATCCCGACAGAAAAGGTCAGTACTGATAAAAAAATTTTCCAATTCCCCATAATCATTCTTTTGTCCGTCTTCATAAATGCCATCACTTTCAGTCAATCCATAACGTGAACCTGATTTTCAAAGCCGGGCACTGCTTTAACCGAAAATGGACAGAAAATCCAATAATAAATTACCCCTAGCCGACAGGTTCTTTTTTATTAAATCATAAATACAAACAATGACTTAACGGATCACTTGCCCTGGAAAACGCAAAATAAATTTGACAGGCCAATAAATTTTTAGTAAGCATCCTTCAAATACATTGTTGGTCGTACATTATTGTTTAATAATGTACATTCGGTGTGTACAGTCGATAGATTTTCGTTTTTAAATTGCAATTATAATATCAAAGCGAAAGATGTACACCGTTGATAGGAAGATACCCCCACTCAAAAAGGAGGCATTTCATTATGAAACGGCGAGTTCTGAAATTTTCATTTCTTTTTGTCCTTATTTTATTACTTAGCACTTTCAGTTCGAACGCTCTGGCAACACAATACAAAGTGAAAAATGGCGACACCCTTTACAGCATTTCTAAAAAGTTTGGCGTCAGTGTCCAACAGATAAAAAAGACAAACAATCTCCATCAAACCAGATTAAAGAAAAATCAAGTTTTAAAAATTGCCACAAAAAAATCAGCAAAACACGCTGTTCAATCAAAATCGGAAACTTCTTATTATAAGGTTAAAAAAGGCGATACTCTGGCCAAAATCGCCAGGAATACAGGTGTTTCGTTAAAAGAAATTATGGCCTTCAATCACGTCAACCAGAAGAGTTTAAAAATCGGACAAAGGCTCACCCTGGCCAAGGCTACGTCTTCACCGACCAAACCCGTCCGTGTCGCTGATGTTGAAGAAAATGAAGACCCGGAAGCAACCGAAGAAGATGCCGATTCAGATGAGATCTCTTTCGCCGATGATGGAAAATTTCTAGACAATTCCGTACAATCCGATGAACCGGAAACCCAAAGAGAGCTTTTGGGTAAGTGGAACAGCACGGACGAAGTGAAACTCTTGGTGAAAGTCGCAACAGGCTTTATCGGCGCTCCTTACCGGTTCGGCGGTGAATCTTTGCGGGGTATTGATTGTTCGTCCTTCGTGCAAAGGATTTACCGGATATTTGACATTACTCTGCCGCGCAGCGCGCGCGAGCAGGCCAAAGTCGGCATCAGCATCACGCGTGACAATCTCAAAAAAGGCGACTTGGTCTTTTTCCACACGAACCGGTCTCTCGGACATGTTGGAATTTACATAGGAAACAATGAATTTGTCCACGCATCATCCAAGAGAAAAGCTGTCCGGGTTGACAGCCTGGAGACCCCCTATTACCAGAAAAGATTCCAGCGCGCGATAAGAGTAAAAGAATTAAACGATAGCGGCGCATAAATAAGCCTATCCTTATTATATAAAGTTCACCAAAGATAACGGGCTTTGTTCAAGAGCAAAGCCCGTTATCTTTTTATTGTTTTCTTTTTTTTGCCGGTTGATTATCTGTCGGGTTTATTATATAAGCTCGCGGCATAATGCTTTATCATCTTAATTTTCATCAAGGAAACAGGAAATGGGGAAAAATCTGGTTGAAAAAATTCTTGCGCAGCATCTGGTCGCCGGGAATCTCATCGGCGGTGAGGAAATCGGCATTCAAATTGATCAGACTCTGACTCAGGACGCCACAGGAACGATGGCGTACCTGCAATTTGAAGCGATGAAAGTTCCCCAGGTAAAAACAGAACTGTCCGTCAGTTACATTGATCACAACACCATTCAAATCGGTTTTGAAAACGCAGACGACCATCGTTATCTGCAAAGCGTGGCCCGGAAATACGGTGTCGTTTTTTCCCGGGCGGGAAACGGCATCTGCCATCAGGTTCATCTGGAAAGGTTCGGAAAACCGGGCAAAACCCTGATCGGTTCGGACAGCCACACGCCGACATGCGGAGCGCTGGGCATGATCGCCATTGGCGCGGGAGGACTGGATGTCGCCCTGGCGATGGCCGGCAAACCTTTTTATCTGGTCTGCCCCAAAGTCATTAAAATCAATCTTACGGAAAAACTCAAACCGTGGGTTTCCGCCAAGGATGTCATTCTGAAAGTGCTGGAAATTTTTACCACCAAAGGAAATGTCAATGCAATCTTCGAATACGGTGGAAAAGGAGTGGAATCGTTAACGGTTCCCGAGCGGGCCACCATTGCCAACATGGGTGCGGAGTGCGGCGTAACCACGTCCATTTTCCCCAGTGATAAGATGACCCGCCTGTTTTTGCGCTCCCAAAAAAGAGAAAGAGATTTTGTTGAACTGAAGGCCGACAAAGACGCACCTTACGCGAAAGTCGTCGATATCGATCTGGCCAAGGTAGAACCCTTAACGGCCAAACCGCACAGCCCGGACAATATCAGCCCGGTCAGAAAGATGAAGAAAATTGATGTCCATCAGGTCTGCCTGGGCAGTTGCACCAATTCTTCTTATAAAGATCTGGTCACCGTGGCAAAGATTTTAAAAGGCAAAACAGTTCACCCTGATGTAAGTTTTGTCATCGCGCCCGGCTCCAGACAGGTGCTGGAAGCTTTGTCTGAGGACGGTTATCTGACTGCTTTGATCGCTTCCGGAGCAAGGCTGATGGAAAACGCCTGCGGTTTCTGCATCGGCAACAGTCAGAGCCCGCAATCCGGAGGGGTATCCCTGCGCACATCCAACCGCAATTTTCCGGGACGTTCCGGAACCATGGATGCCAATGTTTATCTGGTCAGTCCGGAAACAGCCGCTGCCGCAGTCCTTACCGGAAAATTTACCGACCCGCGCGATCTGAAAATACGCTACCCGAGAGTTGCGATGCCGAAGAAATTTTCCATTGATGATTCCATGATCATCCGGCCGGACAGGAAAAAGAAAGATTTCGAGGTCATTCGCGGCCCGAATATCGGCATTCTTCCGCGCAGCCCGGAACTGGCCGATACGATCCACGGACTGGTCACGATCAAGGTTGGCGATAAAATAACGACGGATCATATTATTCCGGCCGGCGCGCGGATGAAATACCGTTCCAATATTCCCAAGTACTCCGAATTTGTTTTTGAAAATGTTGATCCGACGTTCGCCAAACGGGCCATGTCCATCCGTCAGGATGGAAAACAAAACATTATCGTGGCGGGACATTCCTACGGTCAGGGCTCTTCGCGGGAACATGCCGCCCTGTGCCCGATGTACCTCGGAGTCCGCGCAGTCATCGCCAAGTCTTTTGAACGGATTCACGCCGCCAATTTGATCAACTTCGGCATCCTGCCGCTGACCTTCAGCACGGAGAGCGACTATGATTATATCGATCAGGAAGACATTCTGGAAGTTACCGAAACGAAGCGAATGATTGCCGGCGACGGAATATTGATGATGAGAAACAAGACCAAGGGCACCGCTTTTTATGTGACCTGCACTTTATCCGCAAGGCAAAAACAGATCATCCTGGCCGGTGGCGCCCTGAACATGAGCGATACATAAGATACAAACCCCGCAGGTACCTGCGGGATAATTCGACTAACCAATTTCAATACACTTCGCTTTTGAAATTGGAGTCTTATTAGGAGCAGTAATTTTTTATGGCAACAAAAATCAAAGTAAAAACCACCGTCGTCGAAATGGACGGCGATGAAATGACCCGTGTTATGTGGCAGATGGTCAAGGAGAAACTTCTTTTTCCGTATCTGGACATGGACATTGATTATTATGATTTGCATGTAAAACACCGCGATGACACTGACGATCAGGTAACGGTCGATTCAGCAAAGGCAATTATGAAATACGGCGTCGGCATCAAATGTGCGACCATCACGCCCAACGAAGACCGCGTGAAAGAATATAATCTGAAAAAAGCCTGGAAGAGCCCCAACGGCACTATTCGTGCCATGCTCGACGGCACGGTTTTCAGGAAACCGATTCTGGTCAGCAACATCAGACCGAATGTTGCCTCATGGAAAAAACCGATCATTATCGGCCGTCACGCCTACGGCGACGTTTACAGCAATACGGAATTTTCTATTCCATCTGCCGGGAAGCTCGAACTGGTCTTTAATCCGCAGGATGGAAGCAAAGCCATCAGCGTTCCGGTATTTGATTTCCCCGGCAAGGGAATCGCCCAGGTTAATTATAATTTGGAGAAATCAATATTGAGCTTTGCCCGGGCTTGTTTTACATACGCTTTAAGCGAAAAAATCGATTTGTGGTTTTCCACCAAAGACACTATCTCCAAAATATACGACGCTGGATTCCGTGAAATTTTCCAGCAGGAATTCGAAAATAACTGGAAAGAAAAATTCGACAAGACGGGAATTGAATATTTCTTCACGCTGATTGATGATGCCGTGGCGCGCATCATGAAAAGCGAAGGCGGCATGCTCTGGGCTCTGAAAAATTACGATGGTGACGTGATGTCGGATATGGTCGCCTCCGCCTGCGGATCTCTGGCCATGATGACATCAGTTCTTGTTTCGCCGAACGGCTGGTTTGAATACGAAGCCGCTCACGGCACTGTGCAGAAACACTATTACAAACATTTGAAAGGTGAAGAAACGTCGAGCAATTCGATGGCGCTTATTTTTGCCTGGTCCGGCGGTTTGCGCAAGCGCGGCGAAATAGACGGCACACCGGAAGTTGTAAAGTTTGCCGACAAACTTGAAGAAGCCGCCCTGGCCACCGTTGAGGATGGCACGATGACCGGTGATCTGCTGGCGCTTGCCGAAAAAAAATCCTCCAACAAAAAAGTCAACACGGAAGGATTTATCGACGCTATCGCCGTAACATTGCAAGAAAAGCTTAAATGATTAGCCGGGTTCAAAATCAGCTTCCCAATCTGCTGGATTTTACATTGGAAGAATTACAGGAATTTATTGCCTCTCTGGGCAAGGAAAAGTTCCGTGCGCCGCAGATCATGAAATGGCTGTACCAATCCGGCAGCATTTCTTTTAACGACATGACCACGCTTTCCCGCGACTTTCGCACAAAGCTCTCGCAAATTGCGCGGATCAGCCGCCCGCAAATCGTCAAAGTTCAGGAATCCAAAGACGGCACCAAGAAAGCGTTGCTGCAACTGGAAGACGGACTTTTTATCGAAAGCGTTTTAATTCCCGGAAAAAATAACTGGACCGTTTGCGTATCCACTCAGGCGGGCTGTGCCATGGATTGCCAGTTCTGCCTGACGGCGCGTCAGGGCTTAAAAAGGAATCTGACTCCTTCGGAAATTACCGGTCAGATTTTAACACTTCAATATGAAATGCCGGAATCCCCGGAAATTAAAAACATCGTCATGATGGGCATGGGCGAACCACTGGCCAATTATGAAAACGTTGTTAAAGCCATAAAAAATATCACCTGTGATTTCGGCTTGGGATTTTCCAACCGTAAAGTAACCGTTTCCACCTGCGGTCTTGCCCCGCAAATTATCAGGCTGGGGAAGGATATCTGCATCAACCTCGCCGTATCACTCAACGCCCACGATGATGAAACCAGAAGCCGGTTGATGCCGATTAACGAAAAATATCCTCTGGACGTCCTGCTGGACGCCTGCAAAAAATATCCGATGCCTGGTCGGAGACTGCTGACCTTTGAATATATTCTCATGGATGGGATTAATGCCTCCGTGCGGGATGCCAAAAAACTGGCCGCTTTATTGAAAGACCAGCGCTGCAAATTGAATTTGATTGTTTTTAATGAATATCCCGGATCACCTTTTAAATCCCCGTCTCCAAAAATAGTGGAAGCTTTCCAGAAAACATTGATTGACAATCATTACACAACCATGCTGCGCGCCAGCAAAGGAAGCGATATTCTGGCCGCCTGCGGACAATTAAGCGGCGCCTTTGGCATCCAATAAACCGGCGCAAATATTTCTCCTAAACAAAGTATTTGATGATTTTTAGCAAAAATTATTTTTAAAATTGTGATATTTAAGCAGGGCACAAAGATGGTGTAAGTCTAATACAATGAAAATATTTCAATTTGATCGTAAATTATCACCGTGCCTGGCATTATTGATCCTGGCTGTTTTCACGGTAGCTGTGTTTGCCGACATCTTATTTTCTAAAAATCTAATTCTTTCCGGCGATTCCCTGGACATCGCCAAACAGTTCTTTTACTGGCGGGATTTCGGTTTTCATCAATTGAAGCACGGGAATCTCGCGCTCTGGAACCCTCATATATTTTCAGGAGCTCCGTTTATGGGAGGCTTCCAGTCGGCTCTTCTCTATCCGCCCAATATTCTCTATTTGTTATTTCCAGTGAGTAAAGCCATCAACATCAGCATTGCCCTGCATGTTCTGCTCATCGGATTTTTTATGTATCTCTGGACAACCTATCGCAATCTGCATCCACTGGCTTGTCTGAGCTCGGCCATCATGCTGATGTTCAGCGGCGCTTATTTCCTGCACATTTACGCCGGTCATCTTTCCAATTTGTGCACGCTGGCCTGGGTCCCTCTGCTTTTTTTATGTATCGACAGATTATTTGATCAGCGATCGCTGCACTGGTCTCTCATCTGTGTTTTTACCATAACCATGTTAATGCTGGCCGGACATCCGCAATATGTCTATTACACAGCGCTGGCCGCCGGTATTTATACAGTCCTTTGTCTGATCAGGGCAAATCATCGCATCGGAATCGTCGGCAGTCTCTTCCTGATCTGTCTGGGAAGCCTGACGCTGGCTGCCGTGCAGATTTTAAGCGGTCTTGATGCCGCGGGAGAAAGCATGCGCAGTGCCGTATCATATCAGTACACGGCAAGTTTCTCTTTCCCTCCGGAGAATATCATTACCCTTCTCGTTCCTGATTTTTTCGGGGACATAAAGCATATGGATTATTGGGGTCGTTTCTATCTCTGGGAAATGTCCCTTTTTATCGGCGTCACCGGTACAATTCTGGCGGCTTACGGTGCATTTTATGGAGAATCCCAAAAACGGCGTTATTCCGTGACGATGGTCATCATTCTTTTTGTCCTTGCCCTTGGTGTCCACACGCCTTTTTTTCAAATGCTTTATCACACCCTTCCCGGATTTAATCATTTCCGGGGAACATCAAAATTTATTTCTATACTGACCGTATTCCTCATCATGCTGTCCGCCATTGGGCTGGATGATTTGATACGCAACAAACGTCATAGCCTTCTGGCGCCGGGGGTCATTTTCATCACGGGCGTAATTCTTCTGGCTGCGTTGTTCTGGTTATCGACTGCCGTCAAAGATACGAGCTCAACAGGCTTCTGGCAACAGTTCTTAACCTATATTTTGAACACCCGCGAAGCAGGCACAAATCCGCGTTTCTACTCGGATCCCGAATTTATCAAAATGTCCGCTGCGTTCACGGTCAAGGCTCTGCTGCGTTCAGCTTTGCTCTGTTTTCTGCTGCTGATTTTATTTTTTGCCGCAAGATATCGTCGCGTTTTTGCCTATCTGATTGCCGTTGTGGCTATTGTTGAAATGTTCCTTTTCGCCAACGCCTCCAAACAGTCATTCGATTTTAATACGTTGCAGGAAAGCGACATCGCGGCATTTTTACAGCAACATCCCGGAGATTATCGTATCTTTAATTATGCCCAGCCCAACAGCGCCATGTCGCTCGCTGCTCAAGATATCTGGGGTTACGATTCTGCAGTGCTTCTTCGATACGCCGAGTTCATGCAATTTGCTCAACCGGGATTGAATCCCGACAATGCCGCTCAATATCTGGATTTTGAAAAGTATAAAAATTTGTTGGACATGCTCCGCTGCCGTTACTTTTTCATCCCGCAGCACGGTCAGAATGTTGTCCTGGAATCCAAAGACATCATGAATCACATTCATCTTGTTCCACGATGGCAGATTGTGGGCAAACGCGATGATATCTTCAGAGCCATGGAAAATCCGGACTTTGATCCCCGCAAGATCGTCTTTCTGGAGTCGGCGCCGGATATAGAACCAAATGCGAACGGAATCACAGGAGAGTGCGCGATCGAAAACTTTTCTACCGATCATTTAACTATTAAGGCGACGCTGGGACATCCTGCTATCTTGTTAATCACGGATACATACAGCAAGGGCTGGCAAGTCAAACCTCTTGCCGGCAGCATACAGAATCAATATCTTATCATGCCCGCTAATTATGCGCTGATGGCGATTCCCCTGACTACCGGAAAACATCATTTCCGCCTGGAATATAAGCCCAAATCTTTTGTCGCGGGGAAATGGCTATCTTTGTCCGCTTTGGCGGTTTATCTCTTGCTTGTTTTCATAGCTGTACGAAAATCGCTGATACTGAAAAGAAACACTACTCTTCCTGAACAAAGGCCATAGATTGGGTTAATAGGACAACAGCGCGCTGCGGCTGGTTCAATCTGCAAAATTGAATTAGCTATAGAGAGCCTGTGGTTCGAACTCGGAGTACATACCTTCAGGTGCGCTTGTTTAGGGATCTAAAGATCCGGAATACGTTTCAATAGGGTCTGGAATTGTAGGGCGCGTTCGCCGAATGCGCCGCATAAAGGATTGCTCGGGCATTGTGACCCTTTAGTGCCCTTCAGACATAATGGTTGTTAAGTAACAAGGGTTCAAAAAAGACCTGCCAACCTTGCAAACGTGGGTTATGCTGTAGAGCAGAAACAAACATTACGGTTCAGAGCCACAACCAAGGAGGCAGGACATGAAGAAGCATATCACAT
>JBATES010000164.1:0-2928 GCA_049664145.1 Smithella sp. | reverse complement strand
AGTATCCATTGAGTATAAAAGTTAACTGCGGTGCTATGGTATATCTATACAATCCGTGAAGGAGAATGGACGCCACGCCAATTAACAGCATAATGTATATATTTTTATGCCGGACAAAGAGTCCCCATATGCTCAGGAATACAAGCACCGTAATAGCAAAAAATAATCCTTGTTCGTCGAGGAACATTATGAGGAATATTGCTAGGGAATACTGAAGCCAGACCTTTTTTGAAATTTGAATATTATTGCCTTTTGTTGAAACCACAACAACTTTGTAAATCACATAAAAAAGAATCGCTACTAAAAGCGCTACTCCAATTTTCGCCGTCCTGAAAAAGCTTCCACCGAGAAAAATACCAGGAGAAGTCCAAAATAAAACAACCAAACCAAGCCCAAGCAGTGGTTTAAGATTCAATTCTTTCACACAAAACAGCCAAAGCAGACATCCAGTTGCAATGGAAAAGAAATAATGTGTTAACGATAAAAAATGAGGGAAACCATTCTCAATGCTGAGTTCAATAAATTTACTATCAAGAAAGTCTAGAAAATAACTTAACTCTCGAGCACGATAGGAACCTTGTTCTAAAATTCGGCTGTCAAATAATTTGTTTAATAAGGGCGTATCTGACAAATAAAAAGGTAAACGAAGATACATTTCTGCATTTAAATTACCGCCATTATGATTAACAACAGAAATAAGAGCAGATAAACAACTTATTAAAATCACATGGACGAGAGAAATTTTTTCATTATAGTGGTCTGCCCATTTTATAAACTTACTAAAGAACATTACTTTGCTCCTCTAGGGTTTTGATGTCTGGCCGACAATCATACCGAGAAACGGCATAATGCCGTAACGGGAAATTTTGTTCACGCGTTCGTCAATATCATATTTTAAATTATGAACTTTATGAACCTCCAGCAGGCTTTCGCGCCGGACAGTCTCGACACCGAGAAAAAGAACAGAAAAGCGGGCATCGGCGCACATGCGCAGCAATGTTTCGTCATCCGCTATTTCCAGGGTGTTCTGTGTTGAAAAAGATAGAGGACGCGTCTGCGCGCTGTTCCATGAAATTAATTCGGCAAGAAGCTGTCCGGTAAATACTTTATTGGCCAGAAAATTATCATCAGAAAAAAAACAGTGCGCGCCTATTAAATGCGCGTTTTTTACTTCTCGCATTACCTGCTGGACTGATTTGGTGCGCGGTTTTCGGCCCACATACTGAATAACATCGCAAAAATCGCAGTTGTTCGGACAGCCGCGGCTGGTCTGCACGCTGATATTTACATAATCCTTGGGATTAATCAGAGACCAATCTGGCGCGGGACTGTCTTTTAAATCAATGTATGTCTTTTGATGATAAACAGGCATGGCGTTGCCTTTAATCCATTGCTGCAGAAAAGCAGGCCAGGTGTATTCAGCCTCGCCGATAAAATGGAAATCAGCAAGATTCGTGCATAGATCATGATTGATGCTGGCATACGCTCCACCAAGCGCTACCGGAACACCCTTTTGCCGGAAACCCGTGCAAAGCTCATGGATTCTTTTTTTATGCAACGTCGTGCCGGTGATCACGGCTAAATCACAGGGCATATACCAGTCCAGTTCTGAAACATTTTCATCGCCGAGAACATATTCCACATTTATTCCAGGAGGCGTCAGAGCCATCAGTGTGGCCAGAGCGGCATTGGGCATTAGGGTCCTGGCGCCCAAAAGTTCTACCGTTCCCTGCATGGACCAAAAATTATCCGGATGCCGGGGCGCGATAAGATATATTCTCTTGCATGGATTTCCATGGCCGTAACGTTTCGTCCTGATTTGGCTCATCGTTTTAATTTCCTTTGTTCCATTAGTTATTGTTCCAGCGGGCCGGTTTCGTGATAAAGGCTCGTGCTTTTCCCCAAATCAAAACAATGCTCTAATCCGCAAGCTTGCAGGGCTTCTTCTACAAAGTTACAGCAATTGTGCGTTACAGGATTATATTCGAATACTTTTGTCCGTTTTCTGGTTTTTAACGCATTTTCGGGATTGTAACTTGCGGCATAGCTACGCAGGCAATTCTGATACCATTGAGGCGTTCTTCCGGATGCATTATTTTTAATGCAAATTGGCATTGTAGCATAACGGAGTCCTTTACTATCCAGTTTTGCCCGTTCATTTTTGTCGGTAAACTCCACAATATCCATTTGATCTCTGATCATTCCGAATAAGGATATTGCCGTCCCGCTTTGATGATAATCTTTCACGCCCGCTTTTTTTAAATCAGTCAAAGATTGCAGTTCAATCTGATAAAATGAAAGCGGTTCTGTTTCGATACGAATGGCACAATGAGAAAAGATCCCACCCCACATTTTATAAAGTTCCAGCGTAGGCGTTTTAAGTGTTTTTGAAGCATAGGATGAGGCCCCGTACTTTTCCTTAAACGATTTAATCTTTTCATCAATGGATTGCTGATTGACTATAGAAAAGCCGCCTTTCGGAAGATCGGAATCTTCAAAAAACGAGTATAAAGTATCAGGGGAAACATTAGTTTCAATTTGGGTTTCGCCTCTGCGGTTTAATTGTCTGCCTTCTGCCGTTTTGTTGCTGGTGACGGGTTTTTGATAATCATAGCCAATCACGCGAATGCGTGAACCGTCGATATCAAATTTCCTGACAAGATATGCTTTTATATTAGCGGCACGCCTGTGGGATAGCTTAACATTAACCGACTCTTTGCCGACACTGTCTGTATGTCCTTCGATGATTATCGAAGTTGAAGGATATTTGTTCATAGCGTCGGCAATTTTCTTAATGTCATTGTGATACTGCGGTTTGATGTCTGCTTTGCCGGTGTCAAATTGTACATTCAGAGTAATGGAAACATCTTCCGGCACCGGTTCCGCTTTAGTAACCTGAGTCTGCTCTAAAGCTGCGCCGGTTTCTGT
>JBATES010000163.1:0-4180 GCA_049664145.1 Smithella sp. | reverse complement strand
CGCCGTTTGCGCTCGTCTTTTCAAAAGACGCTCTTGGAGAAGTAGAATGCTGCGGCCGTCCGGTGCGGTTTTTGAAATGGCAGGAGGCAGAGGAAATTGATTATTTGCGAAGCGTGGAGTGAAAAGTACGCTTAATGGTTGCAATGTTTTTAAGAAGTTGTATTATCACCTGCTATCATAATTCAAGCCTCATTGACGCGGCCAAGAATGTTGCCGTCGGTGAAGGCGCGACCATGCTGTTCCATTGCGATTTGCTCATTGCCGCAAACTTCGCCCGGAAATCCGGCCCGCAAATGGCAGCGGTGAAGGCAATGGTTGACAGATTGTCTGGTAATACCATCATGACACCGGCTACACTTCAGGGGCCCGCAGGTGTGAACTAATTTCCAAAGGAGTGCAAATATGTTCCTGAAAGCTGTTTTTCCCGGAAAGTACATCCAGGGCGAAGGAGTTTTGAACCAATTACCTCATTGGGTCAAGTGGTTTGGTAAAAAAGGATTGATCCTGGCATCGCATTCAGCGAAAAATAAAATCCTTGCCCCCTACGCCAGGGATTTAACTGCCAACTCTATTTCCGTCGAGCCATTTCAGGGAGAGTGCTGTGAAAAAGAATTAAATCGACTGGCACGTGTGATCACCCGCAAACGGGTGGACATTCTCATCGGCATGGGCGGCGGGAAGTCCATCGACACGGCAAAAATCGCCGCCGACCGGGCACGCATCCCGGTGATTATCGTTCCGACGATTGCCTCGACCGATGCGCCTTGCAGCGGCTGCGCCGTCATTTACTCGGAGGAAGGCACTTTCGATTCCGTTCACTATCAAAAAATGAATCCGCCGGTGGTGCTGGTGGATACGACGGTTATCGCCAATGCTCCGGCACGTTTTCTGATTGCCGGGATGGGCGATGCGCTGGCGACCTGGTTTGAAGCCAGGTCCTGTGACCGCACGCAATCGGTAAACGAGTGCGGTGGACACAGCACCATGACGGGACTCAATCTCGCCAGTCTCTGTTATGACACGCTGCTTAAGTATGGCGTCGCCGCTAAAATTGCCGTCGAGAAACAAATTGTCACACCGGCGCTGAACCATATTGTCGAAGCGAATATCCTGCTCTCCGGTCTTGGATTTGAAAGCGGAGGGCTGGCCGCAGCCCATTCCATTCACAACGGCCTCACAGCACTTAAAGAAACCCATTCGTTTTATCATGGAGAAAAAGTCGCCTTTGGCGTTTTGGCCGGTCTGCAACTTACGGATGCATCACCTCAGGAATCGGCGGCCGTGTACTCATTCTGTGAGGAAATCGGTTTGCCGACCACGTTTGCCGATATCGGTCTTATGAAAGCCGACCGGAAGAAATTGTTGAAGGCGGCTAGAAAAGCCTGCGCTCCCACTGAATGTATCCATCACGAAGCGGGCAAAATAACTCCTGAAAAAGTTCTCCATGCGATGCTCGCCGCGAATGCCATGGGAGAAGCAAGAAAAAGCAACAGACGATGACAACAAATAAAATAAGAGAGGTAATGACAATGAGCAATACAGTTTTAAAGGAATTAAAGGATGGTATTCTGTTATTAACATTGAACCGCCCCGACAAGAAGAATTCGTTCAACACCGAACAGTGGACGGCTTTAGCCGCCCAGCTGGATGCGGCACGTGCTGACGATGACGTTACGGTGGTCGTCCTTACAGGCGCGGGCAATGATTTTTCAGCAGGCCAGGATTTGAGGGACGCCATAGTTCCCGGCGCGTTGGATAGTTACAGAATTACGGAACGTGCGGTTGTTGATTTTGACAAACCGCTCATTGGCGCGGCCAAGGGGGTCGCCGTCGGTGGAGGCGCGACGATGCTGTTCCATTGCGATGTGCTCTATGTCGGTGAAAGTTTGCGCATGCGTCTGCCCTTCAATAGCCTGGGAATGGCGCCTGAGTTCGCCAGCAGTTATATGTTGCAGACGCTCATCGGACCGCAGCGGGCGGCCGAGCTACTTTTTACCACGGAATGGATTGACGCCGACAAGGCGCTGCAGACGGGAATATCGTCCCGCAAGTTCAAGGATGATGAGCTTTTGCAAAACGCGATGGCGAAAGCCGCCGAAATAGCAGAATTGCCTTTGAGTTCCCTGCTGGAAACGAAAAGGTGCCTTAAAATGGCACATAAAACGGGTATTGATGCTGCCTTGAAGATTGAGCGGGAGGCGATGGACAGGCTGAAGGGCGGGCCGGCAAGCATGGAGGCCATGATGGCATTCATGGAGAAACGAAAACCGAATTTTCGCAACCTGAAGAAAAAATAAAAATTAGGTTCAGCGCCCTATTTCCCGAAAGAAATACTGGATTCCCCCGGTATTCCCAGGCATGCGCCGGGGGTCCCTGCCTGGTTGTACTGCCGGAGTGTAATCCCGCGTATGCGGGACGGGAATGACAGGGGAATGGTTCTAATCGCTTATGAAAACACTGATTCTGACAAGACATGATATTGAAAAAATACTGACGCCTACAGTGGCTAATGAAACGGTCGAAAAGGCTTTCCGGGCATACAGCCTGGGCTTTACTCAGATGCCGCCCAAAAGCTATTTGTATTTCCCGAAGGGCGATCTGCGATCCATGCCGGCATATATTTCCGGTGAAGGCTGTGACATCGCCGGCATCAAAAGCGTCAATGTTCACCCGCAAAATGCGGCAGGCCAAATGCCCAGTGTCATGGCTGTCATCATTCTGAATGATCCGCAGACGGGCTTTCCGCTGGCTATCATGGACGGCACCTACCTGACTTGCCTGCGCACCGGCGCGGCCGGAGCAATAGCGGCAAAATATCTTAGCCGGAAAGATTCGCAAGTTGCGGGATTTGTCGGTTGCGGCGCTCAGGCGCGTGCTCAGTTATCGTGCCTGCTGGAGGTTCGCGATATCCGGAAAATCAAAATATGGCAATTTCCAAAGGATAAAGAATGTGCTCAAATCTTCAGGCGGTGGGCGCAGACGACCTACAAATTGGAAACCCATGTATCTCCCCGCATTGATGCCGTCACAGTGAATTCCGATATTGTCATTACCACAACGCCATCCCGTGCTCCTCTGGTAAATTGTGTTTCTCCTGGAACGCACATCAATGCTATCGGCGCGGACGCACCGGGCAAACAGGAGATTAATCCGGAAATATTAAAACAGGCCAAAGTGGTGGTAGATGACTGGATACAGGCATCCCACAGTGGTGAGATTAATGTGCCCTTAAGCCAAAAGCAGATAACGAAAAAAGATGTGCACGCGCTGTTGGGCGACGTCGTGGTGGGAAAGAAGCGAGGAAGGACATCCGCGGGAGAGATAACTCTTTTCGACGCGACCGGACTGGCCATCGAGGATATTTCCTGCGCTGATGTTGTTTATAAGGCGGTCAAAAGCAAGCGCGGTATTAAAAGCACTAAATTTATTTAGTGCCGACATAGAAAATAGTTGTGTGGTCTTGAATCCGGAATCCGGGGACGCCATACTGTTTTTCAAAAATCTCCCGCTTACCTGGCATGGATCATCTGTTCTTTAACTGCAAATTCAAGAAACTCAGAAATCTTTTTTCGGGATTTTATATTTTCCTTTTCGCAGATCTGCCGAAGTGTTTCGATACCCGTAAATGAGTCAAGCAGTCTGCTTATCGTGAGATCTATTATCAGTGTTTTAACAGCGCCGCCGTAATTATAAACAACCAGGTATGTTTTCTTTCTGTGATAGTTATCAAGGAACTCTTCAAATGTAAGCTCGCCTACTGTCATGAGCTCATCGAAATCATATTTTAAGGAAAGACAAATAGTTCCGGCTGATAAACAGAAAACGGTTTCATCATTAAATGTGTCGTCTCGCGCCGTAACCAGCGGCCCTGCATAAAGTGAACTGTTCAGCGCACCATGAACTTTTATTATATCCTCCATCACAGGGAAGAGGTTTTTTTTGTTATGCCTGATGAACTGCTCCTTTACAAAAGAGACTTGCATAACGGTAATCTCCTCTTTCGTTAGTTTCAGCGGTTGTTCGCATGATGATAAATGCACTGCGAAATCTGAAAGAAAGCCAACCGGATCAATGCCGATGGTCTCCAGTGCCATGAACATCCAGCCCGTAGCGCCCCCGCGGTTGTAAAATATTTCACAGGCATTTTTCAGAGATTCGGCCCGGGCCATTTCTGCTTGAG
>JBATES010000162.1:0-18966 GCA_049664145.1 Smithella sp. | reverse complement strand
CTTTCTCTGGAGTCTCTCATGCTGAAATACGGAATCCCCCTTTCCTAGAAAGACATCTTCTGTCTCAGGATTGATCGTGTGGTAGATCCCTATCGGAAAGTATTGGACCGTAAAGAACGAGGATTGGAGATAAGGTGACGAGTCGAACAAGAAAAATATTATTTGTATCGGTAATAATAATCAGTTCAGTTTTGTGTTCGGTTCCGTTTGCCGAAGTATATTTTGGAATCAAGGTATGCTGTCAGCTTTCCTGAATATCACACATGTATTCCGCAATATTGTTGCTGAGATCGGATATGCGTTCCAGATGCAGCAGCATTTCGACAAAAATGGGTCCGGCTTCCGGATCACAAAGGCGCTTATGAAACCGCCCCAGGTGCTTGTCGCGTGATTCTTTAACCTTCACGTCAACCAATTCTTCCCGGTTCACCACGTCCGTGTTTTTTTGAATATCCGGTTTTTCGATCATGGCGATGGCGTCATCAAAATTCCGGCTGACCAGTTCAATGATTTCCTTTAATTCCGTTTCTCCCGGGGAACTGAATTGGATTTTTCTTTCTGCTTTTTGATGTGCCAGTCTGTTGATTGCTGAGGCGTGAATGCCAATGCTTTCGATATCGTTGGTCATCCCTGTAAAAGCGAAAATCTGTTTGGAAAATTGTTCGGATAATTCTTGCGCGGATATTCTACGCAGATATTTGACAATTTGTTTGCGGATGTTTTTGATGACCATGTCGATGTAGAAAAGTGACTTCCCCTCGGCTTCCCTGTAATGTGAGATCATATTAATACTTTTTAAATACATTTGCTGCGCGAGGTTTGTCTGTCTCTGTAATTCCCGGTGCACATTGTTCAATGCTTTCCGTGGATTCCGGATATCTTTGTCATCCAGGTACTCCGGCCAGATAGGCAGAACCTCATCATCACCGGGGAGAAATTTTTGCATCATCGCGGCAAAAGGAGTCAGCAGAAAAATAAAAGTGATGACGATTACAAGATTCATCCCGAAGTGGGCGAGGGCGATCTGCTGAGCGGTGTTCGAGGAGATTCCTTTTATTATGAAAATGAAGAAAGGCATAAGCAGAAAACAAAGGCTGATGCCGGCGCATTTGAAGATTAAATGGGAAACCGCCGTTCTCATACCGCCTCTGGTGGCGACTGTTCCGGCCAGCAAAGCCGTAAAGGTCGTTCCGATATTAGCCCCCATCACAACAGCGATGGCATTTTCCAGAGAGATCATGTCCTGCTGCGCCAGAAGAACCATAATGCTGATGGGAATGGCCGACGCATGAACAATGCCGGTGACGACAATGCCCAACCCTATTCCGATCAGAGGATTTTGTGTTCCGGTGAACATCTGAATCAGGGCGGGTGATTTTTTGAGAGGTTCAACAACGTTGCTGATCAGATCCAGTCCAAAGAACATCAGACCGAAACAGAAAATCATCTCACCGACCGTCTGCCACTTTTCCCGGCCGGTCAGCCACAGCAGGCCCCCGATAGTAATAATCAGCGGGGATATTTCTGTGAAACGCCAGATCACGAATTGAACGGTCAGAGTGGTGCCGATATCGGCGCCCAGGATAATGGCCAGAGAATTGGTAAAACTGATTAAACCGGCGCTGACCAGCCCGATGGTGAGAGCCGTTGACGCGGAGGAACTTTGAAAAATAATGGTGGAAAAAATGCCGGTGAGAAGGCCAAACAAAGGCCTTCCTACGGCATATTTGATGTATTGTTTTATGCGGGCATCAATCAGTTTCCGCACCGCGGAAGAAAGATTGATCATTCCGATCAGAAATAAAACAATGCCACTGATAATGATTAATATTTCTTTAACCGACAAAACATATCCCTGATTGCCTTACGGGTTTTTGCAGGTTACGGTCAGGTCGTGAGGCAATCCTTTTTTAAATTTTAATCATTCTTAATCTACTTTTTTAAACATCTTTCCTTTAACGCCGCAAACGGGGCAGGTTTCCGGAGCTTCTTTTTCCACTGTATAACCGCAAACCGGACAGACATAGTAGCTGTAAGATTCTTTGGCACTTTCCAGGGTATCCAGCATTTGCTGATAAAGTGCGGCGTGAATTTTCTCCACTTCGTTGGCGAAATGAAAAGTGCGCTCGGCTTCCTTGTTTCCTTCGGCTTTGGCTGTTTCAATCATTCCCGGGTACATGCTCTTGAATTCATGCGTTTCTCCGGCGACGGCTTCCCGAAGATTCTCTTTGGTGGATTTGATTCCTTTGAGTGCCCGCAGATGAGCGTGGGCGTGCACGGTTTCCGCTTCTGCAGCCGCCCGGAATAATTTTGCTGCCTGCGCAAAACCTTCCTGATCCGCTTTGGCGGCGAAGGCCAGATATTTACGATTTGCCTGAGATTCACCGGCAAAAGCTTCTTTTAAATTTTCTTCCGATTTTGACATAAAATCCTCCTTAAGATAATATAATTTTGTTGGTTATATTGGCAAATTTGAACTAAAAGTACAAGCAGATAATTAGCATGATCGACAAGATGTCGCTCACGACAAACTGATTTAAATTTAATTGTAAAAAAGACATAAATAATGAATAAGTAATAAAGATTCAGGATTTAAAAAACCAATGATTAAGCTGCTGAACAATCGCAATTTCATTTTTCTTCTGGCCATCGCCTAGTTTGAAAAAGAAACCGCGCTGCCCTCGGCGGTTTACAGCGTCTTTATGATTCTGTATGTGATGTGGCTGGACTGGCGGAAATAAAATAATCAATAAATGATGGAATTGTTCAACCGTATTGTTCTGTAATCCAGGCCTGATATGCCCCGGTCTTGATGTTTTCCACCCATTTATTCTGATTTAAATACCAGATGATTGTTTTGCGCAGGCCGGACGTAAACGATTCTCCGGGTGACCAGTTCAGTTCTTTATGGATTTTGGAAAAATCAATGGCGTAGCGACGATCATGGCCGGGGCGGTCTTTGACAAAAGTAATCAGGGTGCGCCGCTGCTTTCCATCCCTGGCCGGCTCGATTTCATCAAGAATGTCGCAAATCGTTTGCACGATGACAATATTTTCCATTTCCGCTTTCCCGCCGACATTATAGGTATCGCCGCGCTTTCCCGCGTTCATGATGGTCCAGATGGCTTTGCAGTGATCTTCCACATAAAGCCAGTCGCGGACGTTTTTGCCGTCTCCGTAAACCGGAAGAGACTTGCCTTCCAGCGCGTTGAGGATAATCAGCGGAATGAGTTTTTCCGGAAACTGATAGGGGCCGTAATTATTGGAGCAGTTGGAAATGGTTGCCGGCAGGCCGAATGTTTTGTAATAGGCGCGCACCAGATGATCGGAAGCAGCTTTTGAAGCTGAATAAGGGCTGTTGGGGCGATAAGGGGTGTCTTCGCGGAAAAGGCCTTCCGCGCCGAGGCTTCCGTAAACCTCATCCGTGCTGACGTGATGAAAGAGTTTGAATTGATCGCCGCGGGCTTTGGCTGCTTCCAGCAGATTAAAGGTGCCGACAATATTGGTCTGAATAAAATCCCCCGGTGTTTTGATGGATCGGTCCACATGCGATTCGGCGGCAAAGTGGCAAACGGCATCGATATCATATTGCGCGAATGTATTTTCCAGTTGAGCAGCATCACAAATATCCACTTTTTGAAAAATGTACCTCGACTTAAAATCAGCGGCAATATCCGCGAGATTTTCCGGATTCCCGGCGTAAGTCAGGCTGTCCACGTTAATGATTCTTCCGGAAAAGTCCTTGTTGTTTATTAACCAGCGGATAAAGTTACTGCCGATAAAGCCGCAGCCTCCGGTGACCAGTAAATTATTAAATTCGATATTGTGTTGGTTTTCTTTTTTCATGATGATTGTCATTCTCTTTTATGTTTTTATTTCAGGAAACCCTGAATAATTTTATTAACCGCCTCGTCGTAAGTTAATCCCAGGCTCATGAGTTTGGTCAACTGATCGTTGGCAATCTTTCCGATGGAAGCCTCGTGCGTCAGCTCGGCATCGGGATGAAGCGCCTTGAGTGCCGGCATGGTTTCATTCGTACCGTTATCCATAATAATAGCGTCGCATTCGATATGCCCGAAACATTTGTTCATGGCTTCCATATTGGCATGAAAAATTTGTTTGGAATTTCCTTTCATCACCGAGCGGGAAATCATGTTGGCTCTGCTGCCGCAACCTTTCAAAATGATGTTATTGGTCGATACCGCCGATTGCTCGCCTTCGGTCATGACCCTTTCGGTGACTAACAGCATGCTGTCGGGTCCGAGTGTTGCTTCATTCAGGCGGTTGGCTTCATCAACGCCGCTGATCTGGGTTAATTCCATTTCCGCTGTCGCGCCTTCATCCAGAAATATTTTGGTGGTCGGATTCAGGGTGCGGCGTCCTTTTCCTTCCCCCATGGCAAAATGTTTTTCCACGTACGTTACTTTGGCTTTCCGGCCGACGTGAAAATCATGAATGCCGGCATGTCCTTCCGGTTCCGACGAACCGCAATGGATGCCGCATCCGGCGATGATCGTTACTTCGGCGCCTTCTCCGATCATAAAGGAATTATAGACAACATCGTATAGTCCTGCCTGACTCAAAATAACCGGAATATGCACGGACTCATTTTTGGTGCCGGGTTTAATCGTGACAATGATGCCCGTTCCATCGGCATTGCTTTCAATGTTAATGTTGGCGGATACTTCCCTTTGGAGGAGTTTGCCGTTTTTTCTGATATTGTATGCTCCCTTGGGTAACGCTTCCAGATCAGCAACGGTTTTTAAAAGTTTTTTATCTAAGGCATCCAGCATCTTTCTCTCCTTCGCATCTATTATGATAGGTACAAATGCTTAAATCCGTTAACAGCGGTAACGCGTTTTGCAGATCTCCGGTATAAACAATGCGTCCTTTTTTCAGGATGATGATGACATCCGCAACTTCGAGAAAAGCGCGGTTGTGGCTGACAACAATCGTTGTCGTATCGGGATGCAGTTCTTTTTTCAGCAGACTGACCATCGGACCGATTGTCCATAGATCGATTCCCGTATCCGGTTCATCATAGATGGCCAGTTTCGGATTGGCGGCAATCGTGGTGGCGAGTTCAATTTTCTTAATCTCACCGCCGGAAAGCGTCGTATCAACTTCCTTGTCAAGAAAGGACATTGGACAAATACCCACCCGGGTGACCATTTCCACAATCTTTTTTTCATCGGTGACGCCCGTGGCGATGGAGAGCAAATCCCGAAAGGTGATTCCCTTGAAACGCGCGGGTTGCTGAAAGCTGTAAGCAATCCCTGCTTTGGCGCGTTCGGTAATGGAAAGACCGGAAATATCCTGCCCTTCAAAGATAATCGAGCCGGATGATACGGGATTGATGCCCATGATCAGTTTGGCGAGCGTCGTCTTGCCGCTGCCGTTGGGACCGGTGATGACATAAAGTTTACCTTTTTCGAAGGTGTAATCAAGACCGTCAATGATGTTGCGCAACTCGTCGCTTCCATCATTATTTCCCTGCACGGTGAAATATAATTTTCTCAATTCCAGCATGACTTAATCCATCCCTTTATAATAGAAATTTTTTTAAGACATTGTTCGCCCACGAGTCAACCGCGGCGTGAAAACTTATACATAATTTCAGCTAAAAATCAAAGCTGAAAGATAAAAGCAAATTTCACCAGTACGGATTTAAAGAATGGAACAGGCGCGTATAAAAACAATGGCGGCAACCGTTGTGCTTACTGATTGCCGCCATTGTTGAAATCAATTGATAAAAATTGAACGATGAAATTTCTTACTTCTTCGCCACTTTTTTCTTGGGAGCTGCTTTCTTTACAACTTTCTTCGCCACTTTCTTTTTGGGTGCCGCTTTTTTTGCTGTTGCCATCAGGTGAAGCCTCCTTTGTAAAAAATTGTTGGATCAAAATACTTCTAATCCCTTTTTCTGAATTCATTTTACTTTAATTTTTTTATCACGTCAACAAAAAGTGAAAAAAAATATTAATTATTTTTTATAGGCATCATTTGATGCGCGCCGCATTTGCGGTATGTGGACAGATAAAAACTGTTTTGCGGATGATTGATTTATGTTGATGATCCGCTGCAGGCCTCATCAGTAAAGGGTTTCCTGATGCTCCGTTATCTGGATAAGTTTTCTTCATCGCAACTTTATTGAAGATTAGATGTAAGTTCTGGAACCGACATATTGATTCTTAAAATAGTTTGACGAGAGAGAATCTACGCGGATTTTTCCGCCGTGAGTCGAAGCATGAATGAATTTATCATCTCCAATGTAAATTCCCACATGTGAAACTGTGCCCGATCCTTTCTCCGCGAAGAATACAAGATCCCCTTTTTGCAGTTCATTTTTGTTGATGGATACACCCGCGTCAAATTGTTGTGACGAGTTACGCGGCAGATTCAGGCCGTTTAATTGATAGACCGTCATGGTTAGTCCGCTGCAGTCAAAGCCGCCATCGGGTGAAGTGCCGCCCCAGAGATAGGGAACACCGATAAAATCTCCGGCGGTTTTCACAAGCGATTCTCTGAGATAACCGGTGCCGTATAGCCTTTGTCTGGAAACGGCATAATCTTGCGGCCGGACAATGTAATATTCTTCAATGACCTTTTTTTCTTTGAGGCTTAAAGCTCTTTGCCTGGCCAATTCTTTTGTTGTGAAATTACCAAATTGAACTTTGAAGAGCTTATCAGAAGCAAGAAAATACGTGGCATCCAAACCGTGATCATTTTTCAGTCTTTCCGCGAGACGCGCTGCATTGTGCACGTTTTTAAAAGCACCGGCCTGAATGGCATACCCCATAAGCTTTAACAGGGGAGGAGACATTTTTGTTGTTCGGGATGGATGATTTGTCTTGAAAGAGCAAGAAAGAATGCAAAAAAGGATCAAACTAAAAAGCAATGTGATTCTTTTTCTGTTCATGAGTTTACTTTCCATTTGGCACAAACATAATCTCTTGCTTCTTCGCCGGTTTTGATTCTTCCTTCCAGTTGTTCTTCTTCCAGGGCCAGCAGGATCTCCCCGATAATCTTTCCCGGACTAAATCCCATCGCCATTAAATCGTTTCCGCTCAGCAGCCTGGGAGGATGCAAATCTTCCTTATCCAAATTTTGAATCTTCTCGCGGCAGAATTCATAATTGTCCAGCATGCCATGACTGGCCAGGCAGTCCAGACGGTGCAGTTTCAGATGCAAATCAAAATCCGGCATGCGTAGAAATCTTTTCAGGCGTCCGGGACGCATTTTTTGCACGTTCATGAAAACCATATGCTGACGAATCAGCGCAAGCACGGTTTCTCTCTGGGCGCGGGAGAAACGAAGCCGCTGCATGATATTCTCGGCAATTATTTCTCCCTTTTCCACATGACCGAAGAAATGTACGCCTTTTCCATCTACACTGCGCGTCATGGCTTTGCCGACATCATGCAGGAGCGTTCCCCAAGCCAGACAAATATTATTTTCTAATTCTCCGTTGACAGGTAAGAACTCCAGCATCTTTAACGTGTGCTGCCAGACATCGCCTTCCGGATGAAAACGGGGCGGTTGTTCCACTCCTTGCAGTTTGGCCACTTCGGGCAGAATTTCCAGCAGGAGGTTCGTTTCACTCAGCAGTTCGAAACCGGTGCGAGCGCCGCCGCTGGTGAGTATCTTGTTAAGTTCGTCGCGTATCCGCTCCGCGCTGATTTGATTTATTTTCGGCGCATGCCTTTCAATGGCTTTTTTTGTTTCCGGTTCGATGACGAATTCAAGATTGGTCGCGAAACGAATGGCTCTCAGCATCCGCAGATAATCTTCATTGAAGCGGCTGTCCGGATTGCCGATGGTACGGATGATTTTTTTTTCGATATCGGAACGTCCGTTGACATAATCCTTTATTTCACCGCTGGCCGGATCCATCAATAGACCGTTGACCGTGAAATCCCGCCGGAACACGTCTTCTCTTGCTGAAGAAAAGCGGATTTGCGAGGGATGTCGGCCGTCTTCGTAAATATCGTCACTGCGGAAAGTGGCAACTTCGTACGGGCAATTTTCAACAATCACAGCGACGACGCCGAACTTGATGCCGATGGACAGGGTATGAGGAAATAAGGCGATGATCTGATCAGGGAGCGCTGACGTTACAATGTCGTAATCGCTGGAAGGATGACCGAGGATGAAATCCCGCACGCAGCCGCCGACGAAATATGCCTCATAACCGGACTGTTTCAGATGTCGGACGATTTCCCGGGCATGATGCAGTTTGACGTTTCCGATATTATCCTGCTCCTCAGACAAAAAACTTTCCTTCTATGATTATTTTTTACCAAGCTTGATTGCGCAGAGTTCTCCGCACATGGTGCAGCCTTCATCTCCGGCGCTTTTGCTTTTTTCCAGAAGCGAGACTGTTTTTTCGGGATCAATGGACAAATCCACCTGACCCTGCCAGTCAAAATTCTTCCGGCATTGCGACATTTTTCTGTCTTTGTCGCGCGCGCCGGGTAAACCTTTGGCGATATCCGCGATATGCGCGGCAATGCGCGCGGCGATGACGCCGTCACGCACATCGGCCAGAGTCGGCAGGCGCAGATGTTCCGCGGGTGTTACATAGCAAAGGAAATCGGCTCCGGCGGCGCCGGCAATGGCCCCGCCAATGGCGGAAGTAATATGGTCGTAACCCGGGGCGATATCCGTGGGCAGAGGTCCCAGGACATAAAATGGCGCGTTCTGACAGATTTGCTTTTGCAGTATGATGTTGGTGACGATTTCCGTCAGCGGAACGTGACCCGGGCCTTCAATCATCACCTGCACGCCGGCAGCACGGGCACGTCCGGCCAGTTCTCCGAGAATAATCAGCTCCTGCAGTTGCGCCTGATCCGTGGCGTCATCGATTGCGCCCGGTCTCAATCCGTCGCCAAGACTCAAAACCACGTCGTAACGATGGGCAATTTCGAGCAGCCGGTCATATTCTTCGTAAAGGGGATTTTCTTTATGATTGCAGTCCATCCAGTTGGCCGTCATGGAACCGCCGCGGCTGACAATGCCCAGGATTCTTTCCTGCGCTTGAAGGGCGGCGACACTGAGTCTCGTTACGCCGCAGTGTACGGTGATAAAATCGACGCCGTCCTGACCGTTTTCTTCAATGACGGCAAAGATATCCTCCGCGGTCATTTCCGATATGGCTTTTTTATGGGCTATCATTTTAACCGCTGCCTGATAAATCGGCACGGTGCCGATAGCCACGGTTGAATGCTGCATCACTTTTTTTCTGATGACGGCGAGATTTCCGCCGGTGGATAAATCCATAACAGCGTCGGCGCCCGCATCCGTGGCAATTTTTAATTTTTTCAGTTCCAGATTTACATTCGCGTGATCTTTGGATGTGCCGATGTTGGCGTTGACTTTGGTGCGCAGACCTTTGCCTATGACCAGCGGTTGGATGGTTTTATGTTTTATGTTGCGGCAAATAACCATTGTTCCATCCACGAGACCGTCACGGATATATTCAGGTGCGACATTTTCGACTCTTGCCGCGATTTTCATTTCTTCAGTAATCTGTCCTTTGCGGGCTTTTTCCAGTTGTGTCATGATTTCCTCCAGATATTTAGGCGACTTTCAAGTCGCTGTGTTGCTATTGTCTTTTAAAGATTTCTCCAAAAACGTTTGCCGGGCTGTAGCCTTTTCCCGTCTGCACATGGTTTTTGATGGCGGCGATAATAAAAATTTTGGCTCGCAGAGCTGCATCGATGATGCTTTCTCCCTGGGCGATGCCGGCTGCCAGCGCCGAAGCGTAGGCGCAACCGGTTCCATGAATATTCTGAACGGGGATGCGTTGCGATGTAAATTCATAGAAGTTGCCGTTGTAAAGAATGTCAGTGACATCTGCTTTTCTTCCGGCGGGAAGATGGCCTCCTTTAATCAGAACATTCCTGACACCCAGATCGTGAATTCTGAGAGCCGCTTCTTTCATGTCTTCAATTGATTTAATTTCAGTTTTTGCGAGTATTTCCGCTTCGGGAATGTTCGGCGTAACAGCCAGGGCGAGCGGCAGCAGTTCTTTGATCAGCGCCAGTCGCGCCTTTCCCGGCATCAGATTTTTCCCGCCCTTGGCAATCATGACGGGATCAACAATCAGCTTTGTGATCTTATATTTTTTTATTTTTTTTGCCACGGCGTGAATAATCTCCGCCGTCGGCAGCATGCCGGTTTTCACCGCGTCAGCACCGGTATCTTTTAAAACAACATCCATTTGCTTTCCGACAAATTCCGGCGCGATAGGATAAATCCCGAAAACGCCGTTCGTATTTTGCGCAGTTACCGCCGTGATGACACTCAATCCCCAGCATACGCGGGCGCTGACCGCTTTCAGATCCGCTTGAATTCCTGCGCCACCGCTGGAATCGGAACCGCCGATGCATAATACTTTAACCGATTTCATCATTCAACGCGCCTCCGGGAAAAAATCTTTATAATGATATTTGATGACCAGCAGCTTCCCTTTCTTGATGACAATGCCGGCGCGGGATTGATTAATCCTGTTGCTGATGCCGCGGGATTCGCCCATTTTAAGAACATCATTTTCCAGGGGATAATGGAAGCCGTTGAGTGTTATTCCGGTAACCTGAGGTGTTAACGCGAACAGAGAGACTGTTTTGCCCGTTTCTCTGCTAAAAGAGCATTGTTTGTTGAGTATAAACGCTTCGCAGTATTCGTCAACCAGAAGGGTATCTATTTCTTTTTCGAATCCTTTAGAGAGCAGATAAATATTGGCGAGCGTGTGATCAATTCTGCCGCCCAGCGCGCAGAAGATGGATATCTTTTTGGGTTTTAACTCAAGCGCGTAGCGTAGAGCCAGTTCAGTGTCTGTGTAATCTTTTTCGGAAGCATATCGGATAATTTTAACGTCTTGTTTTTCAAAATGCTTCAGCGTATGTTGATCAATAGAATCCATATCGCCGATGATTGCGTCAGGCATCATGTCCAGTTTTTTTAAATGATGAGCGCCTTTATCACAACAGATCATGTAAGATTTTTTTGTTTTCCTGATTCTTTGCCCAAGAAAAACAGGATCGACGGAGCATCCGCCGCTGACTATGAATATTTCCTGATACACTTCATTTACCTTAAAAATATGAAAAGATGCGTTGTTCTGCACGCAGCTTTCAGACAACGCTTTTGAGATGAAAATTTATTACATTAACCGCTAAAAAGCAAATTGTTTGATTAGCCTTTCGCGCAAGATATAAAAATATTTCATGGAGAACATGAAAGATTATTTATCTGTCAAATCACGGGTATGAACCCCAAAGCAAGCTTTGGAAACAATTCCGCAGCAAGCTGCGGGGTATTAAACCCTCCGCTGCGCGGGATTGTTCGACTTACAAATTTCAATGCACCTCGTTTTTGAAATTTGAGTCTCACAATAAAGTCTTGACAAAAACACCTTTGTTTGTTGTTTTAGCCCCGCACAAAAAGAACATCTTGAGTCTGTAGATTAAAAAGAATCAGGATTTGTTGAATTATAAATCAGCAAAATCATGATCGGATAAAGGAGTCAACGAACCATGAAGAAAATATCATACTGGTTATGGATTATTGCAGTTGTAATCATTGTTGTCGCATGTGGTAAGGATGAACCGGAGTTGAGTTCCATTCATCCCGGATTGTACGAAATCAATCACGACATTAAATACGCCGGACAATTGATTGTCCTGAAGCAGAGAGTTCGCTACAATGCCAACGGAACTTTTGAAGCCACCAATTTTCAGAATAACATTGCCGTTGAAGAGTTAAGGGGCAAATATAAGGTGGAAAACAAACAGCTTGTTTCCTATGATACTCAGCGTCGTCTGATTGACCGGGAAGGGACGTGGACTGAGAACAGCAGCACGTCCAAAGTGGATGTCCGGAAAATTAGAAAAAGCGGTTACCAGTATGATTTTAAATATCCTGATGAGCAAATGAAAGAGAAGTTCAAGGGACTTGGTTTGTCCGAAGGCTGGAAAACATACAAAAGAATAAGCGACTGAAAGAGGAGTCTCCTGACGGGGGCTGACATTTCCCCGCTAACTTTAAATAAAAAACCCGGATGCCAAAGCAGACATCCGGGTTTTTCTTTGGTGCTGTTATAGACGGAACTAACTTTTTTCAATATCCGTGTTAATCAGGTATTTGGCAATAACCGCGTTTGTTGAATAATCCTGTTTTTTGCCTTTGACAATCTGCCGCAGAACTTTCATGTCGGATTTCCAGGCAATGTGGCCGGGACCGATGAAACAGTAACTGCCCGGCGTGTATTCTGAACTCACCGCGCCGTTTTTGTAATAGAAGTATTCTTTGCTGATTTCGGTGGGAAAACTGCGCACAATGGGGGGAATATCGGTGGGTAGGAACCACAGTTTAATTTCGCGTTCGGCATCCTGCGCGTTGGCGGAAGCGTGAATCAGGTTGTCCGATCGGTCGCCGGCGATTTTCCCCTTTTCATCATAGAGCGGAATGACGGTTCCCAGCGCGCGAATACATCCGGGTCTTTGTGCTCTCGCATCGTGCGGATTGGTATTACCGCAGATTTCCCGGATGTGTTTGATGGCGTTGGGGCCCCGGTAAATTATGGCAATGACCCTGCGTTTCGAAGGATCATCCGGATAATGCAGGTAACCGCGAATATATTCCAGAAGGGAAGGATAGAAAAATTTTCCTTTATGCTCCGCGTAATGTTCTTCGGCCAATGCAAGATTAACGGCAACGACCTTGAGTGCCGCAAAGCGCAGGCCGGTATGAAATTCGGAAAACTGTGAAAGGATATAACCGGTCAATGAATTTTTCATTGCGTCAGGTTTAATCAGCACAAGCGAACTTTCTCTGTTTTGTTCAGGCATGGATATTCTCCTTGTTTTTCTATGTCGTAAATTAAAATCTGCTGTTAAAAAAAATATTTAAAGCGCGCGAAGTATAAGAGAAGTATCGGTTTGTGTCAATAGAAGATATGGGGGCGAAGCTCAAGCAAGTTTTTGACGTTCCATCCATTGATGCAAAGCTTGAAAAGCCTGATTGACGATGAGCGCATTCCGCTCTTTCTTCCGCATTTTCCCTGCCGGTGCAGAGGCGAGCAATCCGAAATTAATATTCATCGGCTGAAAATGGTCGGCATGATCAGGAGAGGTAATGTAACGCAGTAAAGCGCCCAGCGCGGTTTGAGCCGGAGGTGGCTCGGGTTTCCTTCCTTCAATCATCAATGCGGCATTCAGTCCGGCCAGCAGACCCATCGCCGCCGATTCAACATATCCTTCCACCCCGGTCATCTGACCGGCGAAGAAAATATTTTCATCACTTTTCAATTGCAGAGAAGGAAGCAGCAGGGAAGGGGAGTGCATAAATGTATTGCGATGGATGCTGCCGTAGCGGGCGAATTCAGCATTTTCCAGCCCTGGGATCAGCCGGAAGACCCGCCGCTGTTCCGGCCAGGTCAGTTTGGTTTGAAACCCGACCATGTTAAAAAGTGTGCCGGCTGAATTTTCCCGGCGCAATTGCACCACAGCGTACGGAATTTTTCCCGTTCGGGGATTGATGAGGCCGACGGGTTTCATCGGGCCGAAAGCCAGGCTTTTTTCGCCGCGAGCCGCCAGCACTTCCACCGGAAGGCAGCTTTCAAAATGGCGGACTTCTTCAAACGGTTTTGCCGCAACCTTTTCTCCGGCCAGTAATTCCTGCCACAGGCGCTCGTATTCTTCTTTATTCAGCGGACAGTTCAGATAATCCGGCGTTCCTTTATCATAACGTGACGCCCAGAAAACCTTATCCAGATTAATGGAATCGGCTTCGATGATCGGCGCGATGGCGTCATAAAAATAGAGATAGGAACTGTCCAGCATGCGGGAAATTTCCTGCGCGAGGGCGTCGGAAGTCAGCGGGCCGGTGGCAATGATCGTTAACGCGTCCTGCGGAATGGCCGTAACTTCCATCCGGCTTAGTGAAAAATTCTTTTGCTGATTGAGTCTGGCTTCTACTTCACGGGCGAATTGCAGACGGTCCACAGCGAGCGCGGAGCCTGCGGCCACCGCCGTGCCATCCGCGGCCATCACGATTAAAGAATGCAGACGGCGCATTTCTTCTTTCAGCAATCCGGAAGCATTGTCAAGACTGTTGGATTTGAGAGAGTTGCTGCAGACCAGTTCCGCCAGTTGTTCCATTTTGTGGGCGGGAGAAAATGTCTGCGGTTTCATTTCGCACAGATGAACGCTGTGACCGCGCCGCAGGAGCTGCCAGGCGGCTTCACAACCGGCCAGACCGCCACCGATGATGACCACGGGAGATGTGTTCATTAATGAGACTCCAAGGTGACGAAGGAAACGCAGTCAGATTGGTAAGTCGTAATGAGGCCAAAGCTTGGGAAACATCGTTGCCAAAGCTGAGAGGCCGAATTATCCCGCCGAAGGCTGAGGATATCGCAGATACCCGTGGAATTATCCCGCAAAGCGGAAGGTATGATACCAAAACTTGCTTTTGGTATCATACCTGTGATTCCCCTGATTTCGTCCTGGACATTTTTTTGATGTTTTTGCATTCGGGATAACCCGTGCATCCCAGGAACTGGCCGTAGCGGCCGCGTTTGATGGCCATGGGCTTGCCGCAACGTTCGCAGATTTCATCCGACAACACCGGCTCCTCCTTGGTTGCTTTACCGTCTTTCCCCATCTTTTTGATATTTTTGCATTCGGGATAGCCGGTGCAACCGAGAAACTGGCCGTAGCGGCCGCGTTTGATCGCCATGGGTTTGCCGCAGAGTTCGCAAACTTCGTCAGTGGTCGGCGTTTCCTGAGCCACAATATCTCCGTTCTCGTTTTTCGTCGCGTTCATGGTGTTTTTGCACTCCGG
This sequence comes from Smithella sp., assembly GCA_049664145.1. Classification (GTDB taxonomy): domain Bacteria; phylum Desulfobacterota; class Syntrophia; order Syntrophales; family Smithellaceae; genus Smithella. The sequence goes on along the minus strand of JBATES010000162.1, from coordinate 4,119 downwards.
ATAGCCGGAGCAGGCCAGGAACTGCCCGAAACGTCCTTCCTTGACGATCATAGGTTTGCCGCATTTATTGCATTTAACATCTGTTGTTATGGTTTCCACGTGTTTTACCTTTCCATTTTCATCATGGGTGAAATTCATGGTGTTTTTGCATTCGGGATAATTGGAACAACAAAGGAATTTTCCATTTTTCCCCCACTTGATAACCATCGGAGAATCGCATTTTTCGCAGATCAGGTCGGTTGAGTCAGTGCTTATGCCCCGTGCCTTTTCCACGATATTTGCAGTAAAATTATTGATTTCCTGCATGAAACCGGATCGCGAAATCTGTCCTTTCTCCATTTGAAGCAGCTTATGCTCCCATTCGCCGGTAAGCGTCGGTGACACCAGTCCCTCAACGGGGATAGATTCCAGCAGTTCTATAATATTCATTGCTTTTGCAGTAGGCGTCAAATCTTTTCGATTGCGTGTCACATAACGCGCTCCAATCAGCCTCTCGATGGTGTCAGCACGGGTAGCGGGCGTGCCCAGTCCGCGTTCTTTCATCGCTTCGGCCAGTTCCTCATCGTCTAAAAGCTTTCCCGCGGTTTCCATCGCGGCCAGCAGCGTGGCGTCGTTGTAACGAGGCGGCGGATTGGTCTGACAGCCCTGTAGTTCAATCCGGACCGTCTGGATACTGGCGCCCGCGTCATCCAGTCCGGGCAGGCGGTTGGCGATGCCGATTTCCGGTTCCATGTCGTCCTCCTTGCCGAAGGCTTCTCTCCATCCGGCAATTGCCAGAAGCCTGGCCGTTGTGCGAAAAGCGTCCTCGCCGACGCGGGTTGTCCGTTCAACAACCTTCCATACGGATGATTCCATGAAAGCGGCCAGAAACCGTCGCACAACAAGGTCATAGACCTTCTTCTCGATTTCACTGAGCCCGGAAGGGGATTCACCGGTTGGTATGATGGCAAAGTGGTCTGATATTTTTGCGTTGTCAAAAATGCGGCGCGCCATGTAGGCCTTGGAAGGGTCTCCGATTTTTTTAGCCAGAGGGGCATAATCACCACCCAACGATGACAGGATGCGGCTGACTTCAGCAGGATAATCTTCCGGAAGACATTTGCTGTCAGTGCGCGGGTAAGTAAGCACCTTGTATTTATCATACAGTGCCTGAGCGGCGGACAGGGTTGACTTTGCCGAAAGTCCGAAGCGCTTGTTGGATTCACGCTGCAGAGTGGTCAGATCAAAAAGTGGCGGCGGGGCTTCCCTGGTTTCTTTGTGCTTATCGGTTGCCGTTGCCGGCTTTCCTGTGCAGCGCTCCTTAATGCTTTCCGCTGTTTCCTTGTCCCAGATCCTGTCGGCGCGGTCATCCGGGTCTGCTGGATTTTTCTTGAAATCTTCCCGGATCCAGATCCCTTCATATGTGTCTCCGGTAACATCGAAAACTCCTTTGGCGTTCCAGTAGTCGCGCGGTTTGAAAGCCTGGATTTCCCGTTCCCGAGTTACCAGTATGGCAAGCGTGGGCGTCTGGACTCGCCCGAGGTTGACGGTTTCCTTGCTTTTCCGCCCGCCCAGGCGGACAGTGAAAGCCCGTGTGGCATTGATGCCCACCAACCAATCCGATTCCGATCGGCAAATCGCGGCGTCGGCAAGTCCTGCTTTCGTTTCCGCGGGCAATAAATGTGAGAATCCGTTCCGAATGGCGGCCGGTGTCATCGACTGCAGCCAGAGGCGTTCGGCCGGCTTCTTGATTTCCAGATATTTCATCATGTAGGTAAAGATAAGTTCGCCTTCACGCCCGGCATCGCAGGCATTGACAATGCCCGTGACCTCCTTGCGTTTTGCCTCCCGCTTGATGATGTTGAGCAGTTCCGAACCTCCTTCGCCGTTCGAATCTTCCGCATCCTTCTTTTTTCGGACAGCACCCTTGTAGGCGCTGATTTTCGACGGCCTGAGGAGAAACGTTTCAGGAAGAATAGGAAGGGCATCCAGCCGCCAGAAACCATACTTTTTCTTATCGATTTCCTCTGGCATGCACAATTCAACAAGGTGGCCTGAAGCAGAACAGACAATCATATCATCCCGTTCAAATACTTTGCCGCGGGTTTCGAAGCCTCCCAAAGCGCCGGCGATATCACGGGCTACGGATGGTTTTTCAGCGATAACGAGTTTTTTGGACATCTTGCGATGGGTCCTCTCTAATACGGATGTTATATGGTTTTGTTTATGGAGAAAACAATACCTTCAATGATGATTCTTAAAGCTTGCTCACTGCATTTCGCCGCCCCTATAAATGGAAGAAGGTTTTTTGTAAAGAAATTTATTTTTTCACGGAAAAGAATTTTCCGGGATGCTGCTCAATGATCCCTTTTAATTCCATCGTGGTTAACGAACTCAAAAGCTCCGCGGATGACAATCCGGTGGCGGTAATCAAATCGTCAATGTGCATGCGACCCGGCAAGACCGCATCGAAGATGATCTTCTCCGGCCCATTCAGATTTTCCGCCTGTTTTCGCGTGACATTTGGCGGCGTGACGTCTTGAGCGTGCTGAATGCTGACGGTTTTTAGCGTTTTCTGTTCTATTTGGGGCGCGATTTCCTCCAGGATATCATCCGTATTTTCAATCAGCTTCGCCCCCTGTTTGATTAATTTATTCGTGCCCCGGGAACCTGCGGAATCAATGCTTCCCGGTACGGCAAAAACCTCCCGACCCTGTTCCAGTGCCAGCCGTGCCGTAATCAGCGAACCGCTTTTTTCTCCCGCCTCCACAATCACCACGCCATAAGACATGCCGCTGATAATGCGGTTGCGCGCCGGAAAATTGGCAGAGCGTGGCGGAGTCCCCAGAGGAAATTCGGAAACCGCGGCGCCGTTTTCAACAATTTCTTCAAACAGTTTTTTATTTTCCGGCGGATAAATAATATCCAGACCGCTGCCCAGAATCGCTATAGTCCGGCCGTGCGCGCTGATAGCCCCCAGGTGCGCAGCGGAATCGATGCCTCTGGCCATTCCGCTGACCACGGTCACGCCTTTGAACGCCATCTCCCGGCTTAGTTTTTCAGTGGTGTATTTGCCGTAGGTCGTGGCCGCCCTGGAGCCCACGATGGCCACATTGATGTCGTCGGCAGAGAGTTTCCCGCGCACATATATATAAGGAGGGCGGTCATAGATGGTCAGCAGTTTTTGCGGATAAAGGTCGTCCTGATAAGTTATTATATTAACTTTCTTTTTATCAAGAAGTTCAAGTTCTGCTTGAACTTTATGCCAGTCTTTAAAATTGACAATGGCCAGGGCGATTTTACCGGAAATTCCCTTAATTTCTTTTAATTCCCCAACCGGGGCGCCGAAAATGGCCGGAAAGGATTGGAACTTGTCAACCAGTGCGGAGAAGGTAACATTGCCTATGCCGAGAACTGATTTCAGCGCGATACAATATTTTAAATTATCCAAATTCATAAATTATTAAATTGAAATGATCATCAAAACGGTAATATGCATTTTATGTTCAGCTTAAAAAGAAAATTTTTCCGACCGAGTAAAAGAAAATTTTCAGCACGCTACCTCTTGTTGAAACCGTGTGTCAAGTTTTTTTAGAAAGAGCAACATTCTCTCCGGTATCCGGAATATGAAGATGAAATCCTGAAAACAGTTGCTTAATTTTATGCTTTGCGTTAGGAAACCTTCAAAATTCAAAGAGGTATTTATGTTCGGGATAAAAAAAATCTTTATCTATATTATAGCGGTAGCAATGCTGTTCATTTTTCCGCTGTTCAGCTTTTCTGAAAACGTTACCAGCCCGGTAAAAACCGCGACCGCCACCAAACAAAAAACTCAAAAAACAGTCAGGAAAGAAGCGAAGCAGCCTCAGCCGGATTTGATGATCACTCCTTCGGAAATTAAACTCGGGTTGATAACTTTTGACAAATCCGGTGAAGGAACCGTTACCCTGAAAAACACGAAATCCGAAATGATGACCTGGTCCACCCAGGGACCGGAAGGATGGCTGAAGCCTGACGAACAGCAGTTGTCCGGCGTCCTTGAACAAGAACCGGAAAATTTGCGCGTAGAAGTCAGGTTACTGCCCAAAGAGTTACTGGACCATGAAAAAAACAAGAAAAGTTCTTGCGGCGACGTGGAAC
>JBATES010000161.1:0-1958 GCA_049664145.1 Smithella sp. | reverse complement strand
ATGTCTTGAGCCTGTTTTTCGGAATAGCCAGTATCTATGCCTATGCCTTCTATGCCGAGAAAAACAAAATCTCCCGGTACCTGCTCTGCCTGATATTATTCATGCTGAGCCTGATGTCCAAGCCGATGCTCGTAACATTACCCTTTGCCTTGCTGCTTCTGGATTACTGGCCTCTCAATCGCTGTCAGACGCAGGGCACCCGTCCGGGAAGCAGTCTGAAACCGGCCGGCAAACTCATCCTGGAGAAAATCCCTTTCGTGCTGATCAGTATTGCCTCAAGCATCATAACGCTATGGGCGCAAAACAAAGGCGGTTCTATCGCCTCAGAAATGGGCATGCCTTTAGAGATAAGATTCTCCAATGCCATTTTTTCTTATGTCGCCTATCTGGGAAAAATCTTCTGGCCCGTCGATCTGGCCGTATTTTATCCTCTCAATTTCTTTCTTCCGTTATGGCAGGTGATAGTTTCCGGCCTTGCTGTTTTGATCATTTCTCTCGCTGTGTTTTATTTCATTAAAAAAATGCCTTTCTTATTTGTCGGCTGGTTCTGGTATCTGGGAACGCTTATGCCGGTGATAGGACTTATGCAGGTGGGCAAACAGGCCATGGCGGACCGTTACACTTATCTGCCTTCAATAGGTATCGCCATCATGCTTGCGTGGCTTATTCCTTCTTTATTGAAAAAAGAAAAAACGCGCAGAACGTTGTTTCCGGCGGCTTTTGTCATTCTAGCTATTCTGTCAATTTTAACCTGGAAACAGTGCGGCTACTGGAAAAACGGAATTTCTCTCTTCAAACATACCGCGCAAGTAATAAAAATCGAACAGCGTGACTTGGCAAACATGGGAAATGATTTCACGCAACTAGGTCAATATCAACAGCAGAAGGAAATCCAATATTACAATAAAACTATTCTATTGAAAACAAACGATTACCCGGCTTACTTCCAAAGAGGAATTTCGTATTCGAAAATCGGGCAATATCAAAAAGCGATCAATGATTTTAGTCAGGCTATTCAGATAAAACCGGATTACGTCGAATCCTATATACATAGAGGAAATATTTATGGCCGGCACGGTCAGTACAAACTGGCCATTGAAGATTTTGATAAAGTCATATCTCTAAAACCCGATCACATGACAGCATACAATAACAGAGGACTTGCATATAGCGCACTGGGACAATACGAGACCGCCATAAAAGACTTTAACAAAGCCATCATGCTCAATAAGAATTACGCAGTTGCTTACGTCAACAGAGCAAATGCTCATTTCAAGCAGGGCAATAATGTATCCGGTTGTCAGGACGCACAAAAAGCCTGTAAATTAGGAATCTGCGAGATATTAAAAGCTGCATCAAATAAGGGCTTATGCCGGTGAAGCATCCGGGACATGATGGATGCCTTGACTTTATCTGAAAAACAGGTAGTTTTGAAAAAATTTTCCCGACATGAAGGCCGGCACATCAAGATGGTCAATAAACTTAATTTCACTCAAAACAAACAAAAGTTCCTCATTTACATCATTCTGACCGTTCTTATACTTTCCGCCTACTGGCAGGTGCATCGATATGACTTTATCAATTATGATGATCCTGTCTATATTACCGAGAACAATCAAGTCCAATCAGGAATAACACGGGATGGATTCCGCTGGGCGTTTACAACAAAATATTTTGGTTTATGGAACCCGTTGGTCTGGCTGTCCTTCATGGTTGATCACCAACTGTATGGTTTGAAAGCCGGCGGTTATCACGTCACCAACCTTATTTTGCACATCCTCAGTACGTTACTGCTCTTCTGGCTATTCTGCCGCATGACCGGTGCTGTCTGGAAAAGCGCTTTTGTCGCCGCTTTCTTCGCCCTGCATCCTCTGCACGTGGAATCCGTGGCCTGGGTATCGGAAAGAAAAGATGTCTTAAGCGCCTTCTTCTGGATGCTGACTTTATGTTTCTATGTC
>JBATES010000160.1:0-11890 GCA_049664145.1 Smithella sp. | reverse complement strand
GGCCTGTACCAATCAATAGGAGTTTTTATGAAGCACTCGAAAAACGGCGATAAATGCAAAAATGAAATCAAATCGGCGAAAAGTTACCGTGATGAAGTGCCGTCTGTTGTTGATGAACTCGTTGCATCATGCAGCAGAGGTGGATGCTTTGATCACGTCAGCGCCGAACCGATTCCATACCGGGAAGCGATCATCGATATCCTGCACCGCCTTGCCTTAATTTTATATCCGGGATATTTCATTCGCACCCGCCTGGATTCCGTCAATCTGGAATATTATCTGGGTGAGCAAATAACAGCTCTGTATGAAAGTTTTTCCGAACAGATTATTCTCGCAATTCGCCATGACTGCATCCGCCATAATCAGTCGTGCGTTCATTGCGAGCCGCTGGGGCATCAATTGACCGTGGAGTTTCTGCGAAAACTGCCTGAATTACGCACAATGCTGGCCAGGGATATTCGCGCCGCCCTGGAGGGCGATCCGGCGGCGAAAGGTTATGATGATATCATCTTCAGTTATCCGGGCATCCGGGCGATCACGATATACCGGATCGCGCACGAGCTTTATCATCTCAATATTCCACTGATGCCCAGGATTATGACGGAATACGCGCACAGCCGCACCGGCATTGACATTCATCCGGGAGCGCACATCGGCGAGAGTTTCTTTATTGATCACGGCACCGGTGTGGTCATCGGCGAAACATGCGTGATCGGTAATCGCGTGCGCATTTATCAGGGCGTCACACTGGGCGCAATTTCACTGTCCAAATCGGAAGTCCAAAAATTAAGATCTAAAAAACGTCATCCGTCCATCGAAGACGATGTAATTATCTACGCCAATGCCACGATTCTGGGCGGAGACACCGTAGTCGGCGAGCGTTCCGTGATCGGCGGCAACGTCTGGCTGACGCACTCCGTTCCGCCAGACACAGAGGTGTTCATCAAAAAGCAGGATCTGATTTTTGGCGCAAAGCACTACAAGAAACAGGCGGCCAGACAGAGACTGCGCCAGGAATAACGCAACACACATAGCGGATAATAACAATATGGACGAAAGATTATTTTCTAATTTTGAAATAAAAGAAATCGTTTCCGATAAGGGCATGACCCGTTTGCTCGATAGCGAAAAAAATGTCATCGGCGAAATATCGCTCAAAATTTATATTAACGGAACAGAATACGCTTCGCTCTTGTGTCTCAACCAACTGACGGAAGAACTGGCGCTGGGCTTCCTCTACAGTGAAGGGGTCATCGATTCCATCGAGGAGGTTGCATCCATTTCCTATAATGAGCGTCTTTTTGCCGTGATGATCAATCTTGTTGCCGGGAAGTCCGTCGAGAAGTGCGAGAGCCTGCGCAGTGTAACGTCCGGCTGCGGCAAATGCTTTACCTACATCAATCCGCTGAAACACGATAAATTTATGACTTTGTCAGATGATAAAAAATTCTCCCTGAGCAATATTATGCAAGCCATGAAAGATTTCGAACAGCGCTCTGAAATATTCAAGACCGTCGGTGGCGTGCACAGCGTATTGTTTCAGCACGATGAATTTACCGTATTCAACGAGGACATCGGCAGGCACAACTGCTTTGATAAAATCGTCGGTGTGCTGCTGAAAAACAACAAGATGAACCTTGTGGAAAACGCGGTATTATTTGTCAGCGGTAGGGTTTCTTCGGAAATCATTACCAAAGTTATCAGAATGGGCGCGCCGGTGCTGGTTTCCAGATCAACACCGACCGCTGCGGCGGTTAATCTGGCCCGGGAATATAATGTAACACTGCTGGGGTATGTAAGAAAAGATTCCGGATACGTGTATGCTGGTGAAAATCGTTTAATTTAGACGGTGCTGAAGTGAAAACATTACAAGGGAAACTTCTGGCGGTGAATATCTCTCCAAAAAAAAGTGAAAAGAAAAACAATATCAACTGTGGTTTGTTTCTGGAAAACATCGGCCTCGAAAACGATGCTCACGCTGAGCCCGGCTTTCTTTTACATGAGTAGCACAGGCTTGATGGTTTTACCGTTCAAAGAATCTTTCATGGCTCGATTGATATCTTTAAAATCATAAAACCTTAAAATGCGATCAAAAGGAAATTTGCAGGATTGAAATAGCTTAATCAGCTTGGGAATAAAAATCTGAGGTATGGCATCGCCTCCAACGACCTGAACTGCTTTAATTCCCCGGGGTAAAAAATCGGGAATGCCATCGCCGGTGAAGAAAGCAATGGTGCCTCGTTTATGGATCACTTCCGGCGTCAAGTGGAACAGCTGATCGTTGCCGGTAGTTTCCAGGAGATAATTCACTCCGCTTGCGGCAATTTTTTTTATAGCGGATGCCACATTCTTTTTGCGGCTGTTGATGATATGCGTTGCGCCCAGCTCCGTTGCGAGGTTCAGCCTGAAGGGTGAAATATCCACGCCAATAATCGGATACGCACCCACAACCCGCGCCGCCATGACGGCCGCCAGACCGACGGCTCCCGTACCGAAAACAGTCACGCTTTCTCCTTTGCGGATATGAAGCATATTCATAACCGTGCCTGCTCCGGTTTGTATCCCGCAGCCCAGGGCGCAACAACTTTCAACGGTAATTTTCCGGAAATCTTGACCATGTTGCGTTCAGTGGCCAGGACATGAGAAGCAAAAGATGACTGGCCAAAAAAATGGCCGCGCGCGCCGCTTTGTTCGAGAGCGTTGCCGCCGTCAAGTCTATGGAAACCGAAATTAAGCTCATAAAAACGACGACATTTTGTCGGCCGTCCTTTTTTGCACTGATAACATGTTCCGCATGACTGATAAGACAAAATGACGTGATCACCGGGCCGGACAGCCCTGACTTTACTCCCGATCAATTCCACGACTCCCGCCCCTTCATGTCCCAGTACAAGTGGTCCGTCGGATGCATTCCAGTGATGCACCATGCTGATATCCGTGTGGCAAACACCGCAGGCAACGATTTTCACAAGCGCTTCCGAATCCTGCGGGCCTTCCATCTCGAGTGTTTCGATTTTGAGCGGACCGTCTTGTTTACGCACGACGGCGGCGTGAATCTTTATGCCGTTTGAATTTCTTCTTCCAATCATACTTGCTTACTTCTATCACTATTGAGGCTTCAGATATACGTATGTATTACACCACCGCTACATTACCATCTGAATCAGGTGGGGTCCCTGTTCCTTGAGCGCTTTGCCTAGTTCCTGAGCAAGTTCCTCTGCTGTGTTTACTTTAACGGACGGTACACCCATTCCTTTGCCTAAGCTTACCCAGTCAATTCCTGAAAGATCAGTGAGATGTGATGCACATTTGCCCGGCGTGACTCCCAATCGTCCATATTCGAGCTTAAGAATATCATAGCTGCGGTTGGAGCAAATGAGCGTGGTGATATTCAACCCTTCTCTGGCTTCCGTCCACAATGCCTGTAAAGTATACATGCCCGCGCCATCCGCTTGGAAGTTGATCACCGGCCTGTCAGGGCAGGCAACGGCAGCGCCCACCGCGCATGGCGCGCCCTGGCCGATTGCTCCTCCCGTGAGTGTCAGCAGGCTGAAAGGTGGAACACCGGCCGTGATAGGATAGTACATAAAACTGGTTGTGATTGCTTCTTCAACCACAATGGCTTCCTCCGGCTGAAGAGCTGCGATAATCGAGCAAATTTTATCCGGGTTAAGATTACCCTTGGGAATGGCAGGTCTTTTCAACGCCGTAAGTATATCCGGATTAATAATTTTGGGCGCATCAAGTTCGTCGGCAAGGATTTCCAGACCTTCCAGTAAGTCCTGATGATGCTCACAAAGATGAAATTTCTTCTGTTCGTCTTTTAAATAATTTGCCGGAATACCTTCGTAACCGAAAAAGGATACCGGTTCTTTTGCTCCGACAAAAACAAAAACTTCGTATTTCGACAGCATGTCCAAAGCCATCTCCGGAAGATAAGGTATACGTCTCACGTCAGGCAGCCCGGCGCCCCGCTCGATATATGCCGGGAAATTTTCAGCGATGAGATCACATCCGCAGGCCTGTTTTATTCTGGCTGCAACCCTTAGCTCCTTTTGCCCGATATATCTGTTGCTCAAAACCAGGACGGCTTTTTTGCCGCCTCTTAACAAGTCTGCGGCTGATTTAACCGCATCACTGCTGATGGGTAGTTTTTTTTGCTGATAAGGAATGACAACGCTGTTTTGACACCTCCTGGTCTGTAGATCAAACGGAACGATGAGGGTGGCGATCTGCCCTATTTGGGAGGCTTCAACTGCATCGGCCATATCCTGACCGAGAAGATCGAAGGAGGAGCAGGTGCGCTGCCATCCGGAGACTGTCTGCGCCAGGGATTCGATATCCATGGTCAAGGGCGGATCGGATGGGCGATGCCAGGTGGAATGTTCTCCCACCACGTTTACTATTCTGCTGTACGCCCGTTTGGCGTTATGCAGATTCGCGATTCCGTTGGCCAGACCCGGTCCGAGATGGAGCATCCTGGCATAACCATCAGCAGCTCCGGTGCACACGCCTTCGAACAGACCAAGAACCGGCCGTATGCCTTCCACGGTATCAAGAGCAACCACAAGAGGCAGTTCCGTCGTGCCGGGGTTGGCAAAGCATACCTCGATGCCCGAATCCTTTGCAGCTTTTATGAGACATTCCGCGCCATTCATAACATTCTCCATAATTGATTTGAAGATGATCCATCAATAATTGGACAGAACGCCACTTTCTGTGGTTAGTAACCCGTGATTCCCTCGGCCATATTTTTTTAAATGCGTTGCCAGGGAAGAAGCAATACGGGCATTCGTCCGGCGGTTCATTACCATAGTGAATATGTCCGCACATTCTGCAACGCCAGGCAGTCTTCCCGGACATCTCCTTTTCAAAGTCCTTTCCGCCTGTTTCACTTCGGAGCATTGGAAGGTCTTCAATCGGCGGCATAATGGGCTGGTAGACGCCAAGAGCATAGCCGGATACAATAATCCGCTGTATCTCGCTTGTGCCTTCATAAATCATCAGAAGCCGGGCATCGCATAACAGTTTTTCGAAGGTATATAGCTTCGTGTAACCATATCCTCCGGCTATCTGCAGGGCTTCGTTTACAACTTCATTTGCCGCTTCGGTACAATAAAATTTGCTGATTGATGCGCTTAAAGTCGGATCAATTCCATTGTCCGCCTCCCACGCGGCTTTCATGACCAGAAGACGGGATGTTTCCACTTTCTGATACATTTCAGCAATTTTAAACTGTATCGCTTCGTAGGACTGAAGATGGTGGCCGAAGGCGCGTCTTGATTTCGCGTAGTGTATGGCATAGTCCATTGCCGAACGGGCGACGCCGACCGCAAAAGCGCCGATCATGGGTCTCGAATGGGCAAAAGCCTTCATCGCCAGAACGAATCCTTCTCCCGGTTTAGCGATTACATTTTCCTTGGGCACACGGACATCCTTAAAATGAATTCCAGCCGTGTTGGATGCTCTTTGACCCAGTTTGGGAATATGCCGTCCTGTTGAAACGCCCTTCCAGTTGCTCTCCACCAGAAATGCGCATATGCCCCCTGATGTTGCAGTTTCTGATCTACGGTAGTAAATACCGTTATGTAATCAGCTATGCCTGCATTTGTTATCCAGTATTTTATACCGTTGAGAATATAGTAATCGCCATCGTCCCGGGCATGATGACATTATACCGGCCACGTCCGAGCCCATAGTCGGTTCGGACGTGGCAAAGCATATTCTTTCGGCATGTCACGGCTCATTAATCCAATCTCAGAAGCCTTGTTAATAATATGCGAGGGAAGCTCATTGGCTTCATCATAAAACCACGCAAGCGGCAGTATCTCTTTCACCGCGAATTCGCGCACATTATTTTGCAAGGCAAGTTGGTCCGGCGTTAATGTAAAATTTAGCATAAAAACATTCCTCTCTTCATCTCCGTTACCTCAACAGTAATTCACTCCCTGATTATCGCATATAAGCGATTTATTCATACTTGCTTTGTTTTTGTTTGTGCTTGTTTTTGGGCATTAGGAAGAAAATTTTCTGTTCTTTCGGTCTGCTTTTTGAATTCGTCATAAACATTTTTATATGTGTCAGTCGTTTTTTCTATGTAGCTCTTGAAATCATAGGGCGTCCAACTTTTAGGGTTTAAAAATGCGTTCAGGATATTATCGGATTGATCGTCGAAAATTTTAATTTCGCTGCATTCAAGGAAGCTTTCCGTTTTGGCGTATTCATTGTTTACGGCTTTCTTAAAGTCATCACGCCCCTTTTTGTATATACTGATCCATTGATCTATAATCTTTTTCCCTTCATCGTTTATACCGGGAGATTGATTGATGAAATTCTTCAAGAGACTTTCCATCTGATCCTGAAACATGACCATTGCAGAAAAGCTGCTATCAAAAGATGACTTGTGCAAATTAACCATCTGTTTTGCTATTTCTCCGTTTTTCATGATTGCCTCCTTTAAGTAATAGTTACGATATTCTGATTGATAATTAAAACTCTTCTATGTGATGAAAATTAATCCGTTAATTATGAAATAGCAATGATGATAAAATGATAGAGAATTGGCAGGGGAAACCTACTATACAATTAAGTACGGCTTTATTCATTTCATCCATATCTTTTACACTGGCAACATTGCGGTAGGCCATTATGTCAAGGGAACGGCACCATGAAAATTACACCTGTTAGGCCTGAACTGAAGGGAAAGAGCCCGTGTATCAAAGATAAAGATGCAAGCCTGGCTTATGCGGTTCAGAGGATCACATGAGGAAAATTCTCCAGGATCACTTTCTGATCCGGGATCATTTATAACTGGCGGACAGTCCCCGTTTATTATGCATAGTCCGTCAATCTGCAGAATCAAGTATCCGATAGGTTTTACCTATTAATGCACATACAATTTATTCGCATTGAATTATCGATTTATTCCGATTAATTTATCCTTGCCGCGGGATAATATCGTGTCTGAGCAATTTTGTCCTTGGCAATCTTTAAGAGGTAAAAAATGACCAGGATAGCAGTTCTCATTACGAATATGTTCGAAGATTCGGAATATTCAGAGCCGGTCGCAGAGGCTTTGATCGCTGAAAACGATCATCAGGACATCGTGCAGGCCATCGTATCCCGCGGCGGTAGACCGGATCTGGCCGGTCGCGCTCTGGGCCTTGTTCGGGCGCCAACGCTGTTTATTGTGGGTGGAGAAGATGATCAGGTTATCATGCTTAACAAACAGGCTATGGAATATGTGAAAGCAACCAAGAAACTTGCTATTGTACCCGTTGCGCCACATCTTTTTGAGGAACCGGGTGCACTGGAATCGGTTGCCGATCCGGCAGCGCACTGGTTTCTGCAATATTTAAACAACCGGTGAAGTAAAATGAACTAAGGAGGAATGTATGAAGAAATTATTCATGATCCTGACAATTATTTCCATTGCGCTGGCAGCTGTATCGGTGGACGCGGCGGAACAAAAGATTGTCGGAAAGAATGTCACGTACAGCGTCGGCGGCACAACGATGAAAGGCTATCTTGCTTATGACAGTGCTATTTTGGACAAACGACCGGGGATTTTAGTCGTTCATGAATGGTGGGGTCTGAATGACTATATCCGTCATCGCGCCAGAATGCTGGCCGAATTGGGTTACGTGGCTTTTGCCGTTGATATGTATGGAAACGGCAAAGTGGCGACTCATCCCCAGGATGCGCAGACCTTCTCCTCCAAACTGGCCAATAATTTCGATACCATGAAGCTTCGTTTTTTGGCAGCCGAACAGCTTCTGAAGAAACAGAAAATGGTTGACCGCAAAAAAATTGCGGCCATCGGTTACTGTTTCGGCGGAGGTGTTGTTCTGAATATGGCGCTGCAAGGCGTTGATCTCAAAGGTGTAGCAAGTTTTCACGGCAGCCTGGGAGCCGTAGGCGATGTTAAGCCAGGCTCAGTTAAGGCGAAAATCATCATTTTCAATGGTGATGCCGATAAGTTCAATGCTCTTGAACAAATTAAGGCTATTAAGGAAAAAATGGGCAAAGCCGGCGTAAATTATAAGTTTATGTCCTATCCTGGAGCGATGCACAGTTTCACGAATCCGGATGCGGACAAATACGCAAAGGAATTCAACCTGCCCATTGCTTATAATGCCGAGGCCGACAAGAAATCCTGGGAGGAGATGAAAATGTTTCTGGACGCAATTTTCCGGTAAGCCGCGAGCAATGTTTGGAGTTACGCATCAAGGAGGCAAGCTATATGTTGCAGGGTCACCGATCGATGATGACAATGGTTTGTTTTTATAAAATTTTCAAAACGTTTTAAAGAAGAAAGGAGAAATCATCATGACAACGGAAAGCTTTTTAAAAGGACTGCTGGTAGGGAGCTTAGCCGGTTTGGCAGCCGGTATTCTTTATGCCCCCAAAAGCGGCGAAGAAACAAGAAAGCAGATTGTTGATTCATCAGAAAAAATGCGTAAAAAAGTAGCGGGTTTGGCCGAACATGAGAAAGAAGTTTATATCGAAAGCAAAGATAGGCTAAAGAATGCTGTCCATGCGGGTGTCGAAACCTACAAGAAGAGCAAGGTTGTGCTTCAACCGCTGAATCAATACAGCCCTTATAAGGAAGCGTGATATGGCTCTGTCGGGAAAGTACGGAAAATTGAATATTCCACGGATTGCAGACAAATAGCCCGTGTTTATCCTGAGAGCTCAGGATGCATTCGCGGGGACAGTCGTAAAGATTTACCAGCTGATTGCCGCATCACGCGGGTGACCATTCGTTACCGATATGGATAAAGCTATTTAACCCGTGACTGGACGAAAAAAAGATGCCGGATTAACATAAGGCAACCACGATCATGCATTCATCGGAGTCTCCATTTGTTGACCGAAAGGACGCGGGCAGGCTCCTTGCGGAACGTTTAAAGGTTTATCAAAAAAACATCTCGGTCGTGTTCGCGATACCGCGTGGAGGAGTGCCAGTAGCCATAGAAGTGGCCAAATATTTTTTCTGCGAATTGGACATCATCGTTCCGCGGAAAATTCCGATCCCCTTCAACACGGAAGCGGGATACGGCGCCGTCACAGAAGATGGCATCATCGTCCTGAACAAACCTCTTGTCCGGCAGTTGGGTTTTGGCGAAGATGACATAAAACGGCACGCACAGAAGGTCATGGAGGAAATTGCCAGAAGGCAGCAGGTTTTCCGAAAGATCATCTTGCCCCTGTCCGTCACAGGGAAGACTGTCATTGCCATCGATGACGGGATAGCCTCAGGCTACACGATGGCGGCGGCGATCAGATCGTTGCGCAAACGGGGTGCAAAAAAAGTAATTGCGGCTGCGCCTGTCGCCTCTGAAAGCGGCCGGCAGATCGCCGCCGGGGAGGCTGATGAAGTGGTTGCCCGGTTGTTTCCTCTTCGTATCCTTTTGCCGTGGCCGGTTTCTACAAGCATTGGTATGATCTTGATGATGAAGAAGTGATTGAGCAGCTGGAACAATTCAAAAAACATTGCAGGAGGCCATCATGATTCGAGAAGCGCGTTTATGGGAAAAGTTGGATAACCAAAAGGTGCATTGTCATTTGTGCGCTCATGAATGCAAAATTTCAGAATCGAAGTATGGCATCTGCGGCGTCAGACAAAACGTGCAGGGGCGCCTCAACACCATGGTCTATGGGGATTTGATCGCGGCCAATATCGACCCTATCGAAAAAAAGCCGCTTTATCATTTTCTGCCTGGATCTCAGTCTTATTCTATCTCCACTATCGGGTGCAATTTCAAGTGTGGTTTCTGCCAGAACTGGCAGATTTCGCAGGTATCCACGAAAGAAGGTTATGTTCATTCGCGACGCAAGGTCTCCGTCTCACCCCGGCAGGTGATTGATGAAGCTAAAAACAATGAATGCCGGAGCATCTCCTGTACCTATACCGAACCGACCATTTTCTTCGAATACGCGTTTGATACAGCGCATCTCGCCCATGAAGCAGGATTGTATAATGTGTTCGTCACCAACGGTTATATGACCAGGCAGGCCTTGGAAACCATCCGGCCATACCTTCGTGCAGCCAATGTCGATTTGAAAAGTTTCAGTGACGTTTCGTATAAAAAAAATTGCAAGGCACGTTTGCAACCGGTGCTGGATACCATTGCCGCCATGAAGTCTCTTGGCATCTGGATTGAGGTGACGACTCTGATTATTCCCGGGGAGAATGATTCGAGTGATGAGTTAAGGCAAATTGCGGAATTTCTGGCGGACCTTGATCGTATGATTCCCTGGCATATCAGCCGGTTTCATCCGGACTATGAATTCACGGATCATAAAGCAACCCCGCTGGAAACGTTATACAGGGCAAGAGAAATTGGCAAGCAGGCCGGATTGTATCACATCTATCTGGGCAATGTGATGGAGGGTAACGACACGCGTTGCCATCCGTGTCGAAAAACAGTCATTGAACGGCACTACATGGGGTTAAACAGTCAAAAATTAAAAGACGGCAAATGTCCTTTCTGCGGAGCGGAGATAGCCGGCGTTTGGTCTTAGAAAAAAGCCGGCAGTATATATATCATTTCCCCTTTCATGACTAATGGTAGGCATTGCCTACTATTCTCCTTACATTCAATCAGTATTGTTTCCTTCCTCTTCTTACCCTAATTTGTAGTCAAAAAATAAAATCAGCAATCAATAAAAAACTAATGATGGTAATTTTATCTACATATCAACTGAAGAAAGGAGAATACGCACATGAGAATATTAATAGTTTATTACTCTATGTATGGTCACATATACAAAATGGCCCAAGCCGTGGCTGAAGGTGTAAAACAGGTCAAAGACGCTGAAGTGAAAATGTATCGTGTGCCGGAGACTTTGTCCGACGACATTTTGAAAAAAATGGGAGCATTGGATTTTCAGAAAAAGACCGCTCACATCAATGTTTGTACCGCGGATGAACTGGTTGCTGCTGATGCAATTATCTTCGGAACCCCGACACGTTTCGGCAATATGTGCGATCAGATGCGGCAATTCCTCGATTCTACAGGAGGGATTTGGGCCAAGGGACTTCTGGTCGGAAAAGTAGGAAGCGTCTTTACCAGCTCGGCAACACAACACGGCGGTCAGGAATCAACAATCCTCAGCTTTCATACCACGCTGCTTCATCATGGGATGATCATTGTCGGTTTACCCTATGCTTTTGAAGGACAAATGCGTATTGATGAAATCACCGGTTCATCTCCTTACGGCGCTTCAACCATTGTCGGCGGTAAAGGTGAAAGAATGCCCAGCGAAAATGAACTAAATGCTGCAAGATACCAGGGAAAGCATGTTGCTCAAATCACGGCGAAACTTGTACGTGAAGTTTAATCTGATTAAGTCAAGATAATAACAATTTAAGGAGGAGGTTATGAATAAGGGCAGAAATGAACGGGAATGGCAGGAGTTGCAGTCTCGTATAAATAAATTTGTAGGCCGTTTTCTGAAAAATGATATCCCTGCTATTGAACACAAAACAAGTGTTTCTGCTCTTTTGCCCTCACCGCCGCAACATAACGAGGATAATGTCAAAGGAGGAATGTCTCCAAAGATTTGGGCCAAATATTATCAACGCTAAGCTACGTATTAATTCAAAGAAATAAATGGTTTGACTGTAGTCAAGAAAGGAAGGTGTAAAAAATGATTGGAGAAAAAATAAGAAACGCGATGAATGAACAAATCAAACATGAGATGGAATCATTCTACATCTATTTATCCATGGCCGCTTATTTTCACGCGCAGAATCTTGACGGCATGGCGCACTGGATGCGTTGTCAGGCGCATGAGGAAATGATTCATGCCATGAAATTCTATGATCACATCCTGGATAGAGGCGGCGTGGTAACGCTTTTGGATTTGAAGCAGATTAAAACAT
>JBATES010000159.1:0-1968 GCA_049664145.1 Smithella sp. | reverse complement strand
AAGAAACGCTGATTGTTTTTATTTAATCGCGCAAGTAGTAAATTTTCTGAAATTTTTCCATGAAATAGCTTGATATAAATATCCGTATTGGTTAATATCGCACAAAAATTTCTTAAAGAAAGCGCGATGTTCGTTAAAGTCAACAGCATGAGCGTCATTGGGATGGAATCATATCCTGTGTTTGTCGAGGTGGACACATCACAGGGATTGCCGCAATTTGCCACCGTCGGTCTGCCGGATGCTTCAGTGAAAGAAAGCCGTGATCGGATTAAGGCTGCCATCAAGAATTCCGGTTACCGGTTTCCACGGAGCCATGTAACCATCAATCTGGCGCCGGCCGATATTAAAAAAGAAGGAACCGGTTTTGATTTGCCTATAGCAGTGGGCATCTTGGCCGCCGAAGAGTTAATCCAGGAAAAAAAAATGCGTGATTGTCTGTTTATCGGGGAACTGTCCCTGGACGGCAGCATCAAAGGCGTCAACGGGGTCCTGTCGGCAACCTTCAAGGCCAGGGAAATCGGCATCAAATCTGTTTTTGTGCCCGCAGGCAATGCGGAGGAAGCGGCCATGGTGGAAGGGATTAACGTCATCCCTGTCCATACCCTGCCGGATGTTGTTGAGTTTCTGGAAGGCCGGAAGGATATTGAGCCGCTTTCTCTGGACATCAATAAAATTTTTCAAAAAACAAATCAATACGATCTGGATTTCAGCGAAATCAAAGGACAGAAACAGGCCAAAAGGGCTCTGGAAATAGCAGCCGCCGGCGCGCATAATTTGTTGATGATCGGGCCTCCCGGTTCCGGAAAAAGCATGCTGGCGAAAAGAATGCCGACGATTCTGCCGGATCTTTCCTTCGATGAAGCGATTGAGGTGACAAAAGTTTTCTCGATCGCCGGCTTCCTCAATAAAGATGAAACTTTAATGGCGGTGCGACCGTTCCGTTCGCCGCATCACACCATATCCGATGCCGGCCTGGTGGGAGGCGGTCAGACACCGCGTCCGGGAGAAATCAGTCTGGCTCACCTCGGTGTCCTTTTTCTCGACGAACTGCCCGAGTTCAAGAAAAACGTGCTGGAAGCTTTGCGCCAGCCGCTGGAAGACGGCACGATAACGATTACGCGTTCTTCGGTAACGGCTTCTTTCCCCGCGAAGTTTATGCTGGTGGCGGCGATGAATCCATGCCCCTGCGGTTATTTCGGAGATCGTGTCCACACCTGCCGCTGCACTCCGCAGCAGATCCGACAGTATCAGTCCAAAATATCAGGGCCGCTGCTGGACAGGATAGATTTGCACATTGAAGTGCCTTCGGTTAAATATCGTGCTCTGGCCGACAAAGAACAAGGCGAGCCATCCGCGGCCGTTAAAGAGCGGGTTAACAAAGCGCGTGATTTACAGAAGAAACGTTTTGATTCCAACGGCGTCACGTGTAACGCCCGAATGACGGAAAAACAGATTCGTGAATTCTGCCGGATTGATGAAGAAGCCCACAAACTGATTGAAATGGCCATTGAAAAACTGGGATTAAGCGCCCGGGCGGTCAACCGGATCCTGAAAGTTTCCCGAACGATTGCCGATCTGGAAAGCGATGAGCACATCAGGGCATCTCACGTTGCCGAAGCGATTCAATATCGAAGTCTTGATAGAGGATTAATTTAGTGCTATGTTAAAAAAAATATTTATGCCAGACCGACTGCCGAATAAAAAATTTTAAAGAGGCAGCAGCCTGGAGAAAGAGGCATCTATGGAAATTAAAATAAAAAAAGCACCACTGAAAAACAGAAAAGCCAAACCAACCGACGAATCAAAACTGGGTTTCGGTAAAATATTCACCGACCATATGTTTTCCATGAAATACAAAGAGGGAAAAGGATGGCATAACGCCGTCATCGAGCCCTATCATTCATTGCAGCTTGATCCAACGGCCATGTGTCTGCATTACGGTCAGGAAATTTTTGAAGGACTCAAAGC
>JBATES010000158.1:0-1707 GCA_049664145.1 Smithella sp. | reverse complement strand
CAACAATTCTTACAAAAGAATTCGTTTTGTTGCGCTTAATAAAATAATGAATAAAATCATATGTATAGCAAACCAAAAAGGTGGAGTTGGTAAAACCACCACCGCGGTAAATTTATCTGCTTCACTGGCGGCGGCGGAAAAAAAAACTTTGCTTATTGACGGTGATTCGCAAGGCAATTCCACCAGCGGCATAGGAGTGGATAGAGATTCTTTTCAGGCCGCCAATTTGTATCACGCCATGATCGGCCAGAAGCCCCTCAAAGATGTAATTATGAAAACGGCTATACCGCATCTGGATGTTGTTCCGGCCAACCAGGATCTGATCGGGATCGAAGTTGAATTTGTCGGCCTGGAAGATAAAGAGCATAAACTGAAGAATTTATTAAATTCTCCGGATGTCAACTATGATTTTATAATCATTGATTGTCCTCCCTCGCTGGGTGTGATGACGGTCAATGCCCTGGTCGCAGCGGACTACCTGATTGTTCCTTTGCAATGTGAATATTATGCCATGGAAGGATTGGGCTACCTGCTCAATACCGTTAAGCTCGTCAAGGCTCAGTTAAATCCACGCCTCACATTAGGTGGCATTTTGCTGACGATGTTCGATCAGCGCAACTTATTATCGCATCGTGTTTCTGATGATGTTCGTCAACATTTCGGCGATAAGGTTTTTAAAACGGTCATTCCGCGCAATGTAAGGCTTTCGGAATGCCCCAGTCATGGATTGCCGATTATTCTTTATGATATTAAATCGCGCGGCTCGCTGGCCTACATGGAAATGGCCAGAGAAATCATTCAAGGAGGATTATAAATGGCACAGAAGAATGTACTGGGGAAAGGACTGGGTGCCATATTTCCGGATCTGCTGAATGAATCTGACAAGAAAAAAAGTCTTTCCTGTGGAATTGAAGAATTGCGTCCCAATCGTTATCAACCGCGTAAATTTTTTGGCGACGACGGGCAGAAGGATCTGATCGCTTCCATTAGAAGCAGCGGCATCATTCAGCCCATCATTGTCCGCAAAGATCTCCTGGGATATGAAATTATTGCCGGTGAGCGACGCTGGCGGGCGGCACAGGCGGCCGGCCTTAAAGATGTACCCATTATTATTCGTGAAGCAACTGACAGGGAAGCCGCCGAGCTTTCTCTAATTGAAAATATTCAACGGGAAGAGCTCAATCCCATCGAAGAAGCAGACGCGTATGTAACGCTGATCGAAACATTCGAACTTTCTCAGGAAGACCTATCACAGCGTGTCGGCAAGGATCGTTCCACCATCGCCAATACCATTCGACTTTTGAAGTTGCCGGCACAGATAAAAC
Source organism: Smithella sp. (assembly GCA_049664145.1). Taxonomy (GTDB): domain Bacteria; phylum Desulfobacterota; class Syntrophia; order Syntrophales; family Smithellaceae; genus Smithella. The sequence goes on along the minus strand of JBATES010000158.1, from coordinate 382 downwards.
AAGCTTTGATGGAAAAAATAATCTCCGCTGGACATGCCCGATGCCTCCTGGCGTTAAGTTCCACAGAAGAACAAATTGCGGCTTTGCATAACATCATCAAAAAGGATTTAAATGTCCGGGAAACAGAAAAATTAATTAAACAATCAAAAAAAGATCCTGCGGACACAAAACATGCCGTCACAAAAGACCGTTTCTTAAATGATCTGGAAAAGGCCCTTTCCACAAAACTCATGGCCAGGGTACAAATTAACGGCTCCGATAAAAAGGGCTTGATAGAAATCAAATATACATCTATGGATGAGCTCAACCGGCTTTCCGGTTATATTCTGGATGAATTGCAATAAATGAAAATTTTTAGGCTATCAACACCTGTGGACAGGCC
>JBATES010000157.1:0-3662 GCA_049664145.1 Smithella sp. | reverse complement strand
CGCTTACTCGAAATTCACGATTTATGGACAGACACCAGCTAAATCCAGAACAGACGCGCCAGGATATCGCAACGCTAGAAGGCGCCATTGATCGCGCCCACCACGAACTTGCCTCCATTGACACACGCATTGATGAAATTGCGATTGCACAGCTTTCAGAGGTAGAAGTAGATGGCGTGCCGATGCGCGCACAGAAACTTGCTGAGTTGGTTATTTCCGGATTGAAACAGCATGGCTGGTTTGATGATGACATTACACTCTCACCAGAAAGTGCTCCCCCTCTGACCGAGGAAGAGGCTGGCGAACTCCGTGAAGCGCGACGGAAAGTCGGACAGGATTTGGTTTATGTACAGGCCAACTGCCCGTATGCTGACTCACTTCCTACCACGGCCGCAATTGCCGAACTGCACGAAGTGCTATCCAGTATGCGGACGATCGAGGCGGAGGTTGAACGAGGTGACCTTCTTGATCTGAAGGCTACAACCGCCGAAGTGCTCATCGCGGCAAGGGATCTTCTTGAGTTAGTCGAAGAGGCCAAGACCTTGGCCGAAGAGTTGGAGTCCACCAATAGTCGTTGGCCCCATGATTTGCGAGTGAAATGCAGACTGCCGTCGTTTATTTCCGAACGGCAAGCGCTTGAGTCTTTATTTTCAGACATTGACGCACTCATTGGGGCGCGCGCTGAATTCCTCAGGCGACCAGTGGAATTCCCCGATGCAGGCTTGCGCACAGTTAAAACTCGGGAAGCTGTTGCCCGTGCAGTCGAAACCGGCAAGCCATTTGGCTTTATTGCTCTTGGGGCAGGCGAGGCGAAAGAGCATATCGCCGTGGTTAAAGTCTCCGGACTCTCACCCGCGTCGATAGACGATTGGGCTCATGTGCAGCGGCACATTGAGCTTGACGAAAAAGTAGTGTCTTTTGTGAGCCGGTGGAACCAGTTTGCAGACGAGCTTTCCATCCCCCGTCTTGAAGGTGGCATCTCTGCTTTGCGTCGAATCGAGATGGTTGCCACCGTTGCGAAAAAAGCTCATCGACTGGCTGCAGAATTCGATGCCACATTACCAAAGAAGGCCGACGCTGTGTTTTGTTCAGCTCCAGCCAAAGCTTTGATGGGTGGCTCTGCCGAACTCCATAAAGTTAAAAGACAGTTACTACGCCACCTTACCAAAGCAGAACTATCCAAAGCAGCAACCCAACTCAGCACTTTTCAGGAAAAACTTGCAGGCAAGACGGGGCCTGTATCTATTGCGTTAAGACAGTTCGTCAAAAACCAACTTGGATATCCGAACATTCCTTCTGATCGCGCCTCCGCACAATACGCAGAGTTGACGGCAGAGCTGAGGCGTATTGCCTCGCTGACGGTTGATCTCACACGAATCAAAGATTCCGCTGCCCGTATTGAAAAGGCAGGCGCTCCGAAACTGGCCTCTCGTGTCCGTTCTCAACCAGTTGAAATGTCCGGCGAAGACACCGTTTTCCCTGTTACTTGGCGGCAAGCATGGAACTGGGTTCGTATTCGAACTTACCTCGACAACATTGAAGCCCGAAATGAATTGCTCGGGCTTTCGGCCAGACGCAGAGACCTTGAGGGTGGACTCTCTCGCCTCTACAAGGATTTGGTTTCCAAAGCTGCATGGTTGGCAACCAAACGGAATGCTACGCCCAGGGTTCTCCAAGCTCTTGCGGGGTATGCAACTGCAATCCGCCGTATCGGCCAGGGAACGGGGCCAAACGCAACGCGTTATCGTAGAGATGCCCGAGAGGCGATGTTAGATGCTGCCAGTGCCGTACCATGCTGGATCATGAACCATGCCCGCATATCTGAGGCTATGCCGCCGGATATTGGAGCGTTCGACCTTGTAATTGTTGATGAAGCGAGCCAATCTGACCTTTGGGCGCTGCCTGCCATTCTGCGTGGCAAGAAGATTTTGGTGGTGGGCGACGACAAACAGGTATCCCCGGATGGGAGCTTTATCTCCGCTCAGAAAATTCAGGTGCTAAAAACTCGCTTCCTTTCCGAACAGCCTTACGGGACAGAAATGACACCGGAAAAGTCTCTCTATGATCTGGCGGCCCGCGTATTTGCTGCTGAGCAAGTCATGCTACGCGAGCATTTCCGTTGTGTTCCACCCATCATCGCTTACTCCAATCGCGTGTTTTACAAAGGGGGAATTCAACCGTTACGTATTCCAAAGGCCTCAGAGCGAATTAACCCGCCGCTTGTCGATATTTACGTCACGGATGGCTTCCGTGATAAGCACGACCATAACGATTACGAAGCGCAGGCCATCGCCGATGAAATATCGGCCATTCTGAAAAATGAGGCTTTTGTAGGTCGTACGATTGGGGTTGTTTCACTGCTGGGAATGGATCAAGCAAAACACATTGATTCCATCGTGCGCCAACGTTGCGATGCCGCCGAATTACTCCACCGCAAATTTGAATGCGGGGAGGCTCGCACATTTCAAGGCAGTGAACGGGATATCATGTTCCTGTCAATGGTTGCAGATAGCAAAAATTGTCACGCGCTTTCTGGCCTAAAATTCGATCAGCGTTTCAACGTAGCAGCCAGCCGGGCACGAGATCGGATGTATTTGGTTCGCTCCGTGAAAACATCCGATTTGTCGGAGAGAGATTTACGCCTTACCTTGCTCAGTCACTTCAACAAGCCGATGGTGACTGACAAAGAGGAGGCGGGAGTACTGATTGAGCAATGCAAGTCCGGATTCGAGCGGGAAGTGTTTTCCCTCCTTGCATCTCATGGGTACCGTATTCTTCCACAAGTGAAGGCTGGCGCTTACCGCATCGACATGGTTGTTGAGGGCGCGGGGGATAATCGCTTGGCAATTGAGCTGGATGGCGACGAATACCACGGCCCAGACCGATGGCAGCATGACATGAACCGTCAGCGTGTCTTGGAACGAGCTGGTTGGGTATTCTGGCGCTGCTTCGCCTCCACGTGGTCACTTCATAAGGATGATATTCTGCGAGAACTACTGGCACGCCTTACGGCAATGGGAATTGAACCGATGGGAGCCATAGAACATGCGCCAAGCTTGGTAGAAAAACGGACATGGAAGTTCACGCCCGTGGAAGACAATGGACAGGTCGTTGACGAAACGCAAGCTGCGTTGGAACTCGCAATTTCAAGCGCAAAGTAGTTCCCAAGAACGTTCTAACATGGCGTTCGAGAGGGACGCGCCAAAAGCGGCGCGCCCCTCAACTTTACGTTGGGCGAAAAGAAGGAGATTCATCACATTGTTGACAACAATTGAACAAACTAGGCTGCGAGTATCAAAAAATACAGAGGCGAAAAGAAAATCGCAGCTCGGTCAGTTTCTTACGCCAGCCAAAACCGCAGCTTTCATGGCCAGCCTATTTCCTGCCGCTAAGGGCAGTTGTCATTTGCTCGATGCTGGAGGAGGAATTGGTTCGCTTTCTGCCGCTTTTCTGGAAAGATGGATTTCCGGGGAGTTCCTTTTTGGACGGATAGCACTAGAGGTTTTTGAAATTGATGCTTCCCTACACCCTTATCTAGTGTCCATCCGGAAACTCCAACATGCTGATATTTATTAAATTTCCGGCATAATTTGATAGGATTGTATGGCGATGCATGGTAGTATGCGGTATCAAATTACATGATATCATTGGCTAACTTCCAT
>JBATES010000156.1:0-21329 GCA_049664145.1 Smithella sp. | reverse complement strand
TTTTCTGAAATAATGTGGGACAACGTTGTAATGCTTAACAACATTTTAATATTACGCGACTTATTCAAAATGCTGTTATGGGTGAAGACTTGTGATTTAAATATTAAAAAAGAAAATGGGTGTCAAGAATTATTTATTATTTTCAAGGATAACATGAATTCTTCAAATATCAGTATTTCTTCCCCCGGCGGTCCACCATCGGGACAAAAAGGACAGGAATGATTGCCTGCCTCTCCAGGCGACCGTTCTTTTTGATAAGCACAAGCAGTTCCTGTACTCCTGCCTCTCCGACCGGAATGACCATTTTGCCACCTTCCTTGAGTTGCTCGGCCAGCGGTTGGGGAACTTTCGTCGGGGCGCAGGTGACCAGAATCGCGTCAAACGGAGCCGCTTCCGGCCAGCCCTGATAACCGTCGCCGATTTTAACGTGGACGTTTTTATAAAGTCTGGAGAGGATCCGTTCCGCCTGTTTTCCCAGAGTTTCGATAATTTCTATGCTGTAAACACTCTGACAGAGTTCGGCCAGAATCGCTGCCTGATAACCGGAACCGGTGCCGATTTCCAGCACCTTCATATCCGCCCGCGGATTGATGACTTCCGTCATTAAAGCGACAATATACGGTTGCGAAATGGTCTGGCCTTCTCCGATCGGCAGCGCGTGATCGTCATACGCCAGATTCCGGATTTTTTCGGGAACGAATTGATGACGCTGCACAGTCCTCATCGCTTTCAGGACTCGCTGATTTTTAATGCCTCTGGCTTCAATCTGTTCGACAACCATTCTTTCTCTTGCCAAAGCATAATCCTTTTCCGCGGGGATGTCCGCCCCGCAATTCAAAACGAACAAAAGCAACAGGATTGTCGCCGCAAAAAAGCATAAATACTTTTTTCCCGTTTTGATGAAAAATCCCGACATGGCGCTGACGATTTTTCTCAACATATTTTTCCCTCTGACCCTGGAAACGTTAGCCTTGTTTTTACGATGACATATGCTTGCCGTTCTTGAACCTGCCGAAATCTTTGTATTCCCACTGAAGTCCGGTCAGGGTCGGGCAATCCAGCATCACAAATTCATCATTGTCTTTCGTATAAAGGTATTTTTCTCTGGCGGAATAGGCGCAATAAGCGGCCAGCCACATCCGGTAATTTCCCATCGTGGCCTCCACGCAATTATTGGCCACCCAGTTACATGCTTTTCTGCCGGCTTTTCCCATCGCGGCGATGGTGACGATCAATCCGACGCGATACCCTTTTTGCTTCCAGAAATTATCATTTAACCATGCGCGGTCGTTTTCCGACATGCAGTACATTTTGTTAGCCATAACTTCTCTTGTGTTTTTGAATGGATGCGAATGGAAATCTCCCAGATATTTAAGATGCGGCCAGAATGATGTAATCACATCCACTTTCAAGGAGATGGCTTCCTTGTTTTCATCAATGGAGCTTCTCCGCTGCTCGGCGGTCGTATCGGTGTGCGCCATCTCAATCTGGTAGATGACTTCCCTGTTTTTCAGAGTGACTTCGTGCCCGAAGAGGCTTCCGTAAACTTCGATTCGTGATTTCGGCCGGCCTTTTTCCTTGATATCCTTTTTCTTGACCGAATAGGCTTCCAAAGAGCTTAAAACCAGTGATATCAGCGCGTTTTCAGAGACGCGCACAACATATTTTTTGGAATCATTCCCCGTCATCGTATCACCTCCGTCGGGCATCCATTCGGGAATACAGTCAATCCAGTTCAATATTGACAAAATTATGCCGGTTGGTTATATTAAAACTAACGAGATACTGCTGTGCACGCGATGAAGTCATGTCACTGGAGATGAATTTAGAAAAGAACCGCAGGATCTTAGTGGTGACAGTCACCCTTAAAAGATCAAGTGTTAAAAAATCATGACTCCAGCATGCAGACTCAACGACACAAGCGGTTCTCGTTTTTTTTACCTAAAACCCTTCAGCGGAAGATGAGTCCCGTTAAAGGGTTTTCTTCTGCCGATAAAAACGATTCATCAACAATGAATTTTTCGTTAAGACAAAATTACAGTCTTAAACTACATCTTTTCTATTTTTGAAATTAACCGATCAAATTGTTCCACATCAACAACTGGCGAGGTGGAGAAGGAAATACCCGTTAATTTGTTTAGCGTCATGGAAGTGGAAAGCGCTTTCTCCATATCGGGAAATTCCAGGGTAAAGACAAGATCATGTTCTCCCATTACGGCAAACATCGAAATGATCTTTCCCTCATTTTTTTCAATGATTTTGACGGCTTTCTTTGTCCTCTGCTCAGATGCCTGTTTTAACGATTCCTGGTTATATTTTCCAAACATCATGAATATCGGCATAGAATGACCTCCTTCCTGTTTGTTTTAGGACAACCTTCATCCTTGAATTGCACGTGATAACAGCCGGCAAGCTGTTATCCGTGCTTAATCTTTCTGATCGTTGCTTTTACGCGTGCGTTGGCCTGTTTGATTTTGCGGTTAAACCATAGACTTTTCGGGATTTTTAAAATGATATTCTTTTTTTCTCTTCTTGGTTCCATAAACAACCCTCCATGGTATGAAATATGAAGTTATGTTTCAGAATATCCGGGAATGGTAAACGCTGCTCTTTCATCTCTTCTATAACTATTAATTTAGTTATAATAAAAATTAAAGTCAAACAAGAAAAATCAGAATTAAATTGTTAATAATTTCAATATCCTGAAACTTCAAATCATAATATTATGCTTTAATGTTCTGCAAGATCCGGTTCGCCGCAGTGCTTGAGGATATGTTCACGGGCGGCATCACGCAGCTTGAGGGCGGCGGTCCATGAATCCGGCGAGGAGATATCCTGCGCATGACGGGGCTCGATAGGCTTTCCGATGGTAACGGTAATTTTGCCGCGTCGGAGAAACAGGCTGACATCGCGTAGCATAGAACGTGTGCCACGAATCGCAACGGGAATAACGGGGACATCGGCTTCCACCGCCGCCTCAAAGGCGCCCATATGAAAAGGACGCAGTCCCGGAATACGGTTAAACCCTCCTTCGGCAAAAAAGAGCAGTTTTCGTCCCCTGCCGGCAATTGTGGACACGCGACGGGCATCCTCGAGACTTTTCTTTCTATCGAACCGCTCCACAAATTCCGCTTGAATGCGTTTAAGAAATACGCGTGCCAGAAAACTCTTTTTCAGTTCGGCCTTGGCCACAAAACTTACTTCCATTGGCAGCACCGCAACCATCAGAAAATTGTCCAGATAACTGGCATGATTGGCCACAAAGATACAGGTAGATTCGCCGGGAAGATTTTCCGTTCCCTGAACATCGATCGGTGTGAAAGAAGCTCTCGCCAGAAAGCGAGCCACTTTTCTCATGAAGACCCAGCGCCATGATTCTTGGGGCAGCAGGACAACGGTCAACCATGTTACAGGAGCAAGAATAAAAAACAGCAACAGGCAGTAGGCAGCGTAAAGGGTACTTTGCGCTCCGTGCCATAAGCGCCTCAATTCCGGCAGAATTCCCGATGCGGTAATGCGTGCGATCTGCCACCAGGTCGCCCTGTATTCTCTGCCAAGTCGCCCGCTTTCAAAAAGAGCGCGATTCCCGGCGCGGCGGATTTTTCCGCTGGATGTTTTCAGGACGGTTCCCGGCGGTGCCAAAACCACTTCATCGGCCGTTGTTCCCACCAGATCCATCGCCAGCGTGTTGATTTCCTGCCGCAGGGCGTTTAATTTCCCGGGATTTTCTTCCCGCGTCTCCGCCATCACCACCAGCTTCTCTGTTTGATTGACTTTATCCAGCGAGGCAAACACCACAACATTGCCTTTCCGGATGCCTGCAACCTTGCCGACGGCTTCTTCCAGTTCCTGCGGGTAGATGTTTCGGCCCGCACGGATGATGATGTCTTTCTTGCGGCCGGTGATAAATATATCGCCGCCCGCGATGTAAGCCATGTCTCCGGAATCCAGCCAGTCGCCGTCAAAAAGTTTTTTTGTTTCTTCTTCATTGTGATAATAGCCGCTGGTTGCCGAAGGTCCGCGGAAATGAAGTTTGCCCTCGCAGCGTTCCGGCAATTCCAGACCGGCGGCATCGACAATGCGCACTTCATGATCGGGAAGGGGATGACCGCAGGCGACAAAACGCAAAACATTTTCATCAGATTCTGTGGACAAAACGGCACGGCCGGTATTGACAAAAACATCGCGGTCAATACGGTCAACCAGCGGGCCTCGATCAAGCGGCGGGAAAGCCAGGCCAACCGAACATTCCGCCAGGCCGTAAACGGGCATTAACGTCGTTCGTTTGAAACCGTACCGGCCGAATTGCCGGCAGAAATTCTCGACGGTTTCAGGGCTGACCGGCTCGGCACCGTTGCAGGCAATTCTCCATGAAGAAAGATCAAGTCCCTGAAGATCATTTTCCGTCAATCTTTTGAGGCATAATTCATAGGCGAAATTGGGGGCGGCGGAAATCGTGCCCCGGTAACGATGAATGGCCCACAGCCAGCGCTGCGGCCGGGAGATAAAACTGAGCGGCGACATCACCACGAGCAGCGCGGCAAAATAAAGACTGCTGAGCCACGTTCCGATTAAGCCCATGTCATGATAGAGCGGCAGCCAGCTGATGATGACATCCGTGGATTTGATCTGCACCACTTCTCCCAAAGCACGGACATTCGCCAGCAGATTGGCATGCGTGAGCACGACGCCTTTGGGATTACCGGTGCTGCCGGAAGTATATTGGAGAAAGGCGATATCATTCATGGCCGGTATGAAGTTAACATAAGCGGTTTTGCCGGCCGTTAACTCCGGAAAGGTGACCAGCGTGTGCATACTTTCCACCTGTGCCTTGAGGACCTGCGCAAAGCGCTTGGCCTCCGGAATGATGACCATTATCTTCGCGCCGCAGTTGTTCAGAATGGCGCTGTGCCGCCGCAGGTGATCTTCCAGCTGGTTCATGCGAAACGGCGGGTAGATGGGAACCGGTATGCCGCCTGCGAGCAGAATACCCAGAAAAGTAAGAAAATATTCCCGGCTGGTGGGCAGCATGATGGAAACGGCCTCTCCCGGGAGCAGTCCTTTTTCCTGGAGTCCGGCGGCTGCCGCCCGCGCGCCATCGGCCAATTCCCGATAGGTGATGGTTTCGCCGTCATCTTCATCGCTGTATAAACGGATGTGCGGTCTGTCCGGATGATGCTCCACGTGCCAATTCAGAGCATCCACCAGTGTCCGGGCGCTGTGCGGCAGGTCGTACGTCTCACCCATCCCGGGAGATTTTATTTCCGTGGCGGGAACATACTTCAACGAAGGACCGGCATTGATGATAATCTGCCAGAGTTCACGGGGGGTCTCCGCCTCGATAAATTTATTTTCTTCAAGGGTGACGTTAAAAAAATTTTCAATGCGCGTAAGGAGTTCCACCCGCGCCAGGCTGTCCAGTCCCAGATCTCTGGACAACGAGCTGTCCGGCAAAACCTGCCTGGTTTTCGGCCACGAAGGATGCAGCTCCATCACCAGCTCTTGAATATTGTTGCGTAAAACATCCATTGAGCTGTCGGAACTGATTTTTGTTTGATTGCCGTTCATCAGCCTGCCTTCTTCCCTGTTAATATAATGACGGATCCAACCTTTTCCAATAAGTGGCGATGTTGCCGAAAATCATTGGATTTATTTTTTTAAAATATATTTCCGATTATTCCCCGGCGTGTTCGCGCGCGATCCTTTTACCTCTTTCTTCATCAACAAAAAAGATGATGATGGCTGATGCTAAGAAAAAGAATGAACATATAAGGATTGCCTTTTGCAGGCCGAAAATCGTCTGCAATAATCCCAGCGCCATCAGTCCGAAAATAGCGGACAGGCGTCCGGTAAAACTCCACAGACCGAAAAATTCACCCGCCTTGGTATCCGGTGAAAAAAGAGCTACCATCGCGCGGCATAAGGATTGTGTTGAACCCAGCCCCAGTCCGGCAATGGAACCGATGACCAGGAAAATATGTTCCGCTCGCCAGGAAGCGCCCGTCCAGGCATTAACCAGCGCGGTCACATCATTAATTCCATAAATTAGACTCACGGTAATCAGCCAGATGAAAAGGGTCAGCATGAATGTCTGCTTTGCTTTCCATTTGTCCTGGATGAAACCGAAAAACAGTGCTCCGCCGGCCGCCGTAAACTGCGTTATGACAAACATTAATATCTGTGTTGTCCCCGACCATTTGACGACCTGATCTCCATAAATGAAGGCGAAGGAAATGACAATGGACAGACCGGAATAGGCAAAAAAGAAAGACACCAGAAGAATCATCAAATCCCGGTAATCGCACAGGTCCCTAAAAGTCTTCTTCAGCCTTTTCCAGCCGGTGGTAAAATAATTTTCATTGTCGGGCAAAGGCCGGGGAACCGTGCGGTCTTTTACCCATAAAAAAGTGGGAAGCGCCGCTATCAGAAAAAACAATCCGGTGACCGGTCCTACCAGGCGCAGGTTGTGCAAATTATCGACCGTGTACACACTTCCCTGCAAGCCGAAGATGACGATTGCCGTGGAGATAAGTCCACCGAAGTAACCCAGTCCCCAGGCATAACCTGAAATTTTACCCAGATCCTCCGGCGGGCCGAGGCCCGGCAGAAAACTGGAAACAAAAGCTTCGCTGTAGGAAAAACCGGTATTGGACAGAATGATCAGCAGCATTCCCCAAACGATATCGCCGGGGCCAACGAAATACAGAGCCGCCGTAGCAACAACCGTGAGCAGGTAGCTGCCGAGGAGAAATTTCTTTTTTGCTCCTGAAAAATCCATGATTGCGCCAAAGAGCGGCGCGGAAAGCAGCACCACCAGATAACTGATGGACAGGGCGACGCTCCAGAGAAGATTGCCCAGACGGTATTCGGGGCTGTCGGCGACAATGATCCGGGGAAAGATGATGCAGAAAACAACGGTAATGATGACCGTCGTATAGGACGAGTTGGCAAAATCGAACATTGCCCAGCCGAACAGTTCTTTTTTTGAAGCCCTTTTGATTTCCGCCATATTTTTAGCTTCTCATTACTTAACAAACCTGTAAACTTCTCTCGGAAATGAAAAAGTTAAGATTGTGCCGTCCTGAGTGCGGATGCTGACGGTTTCGGCATTCAGGCTGATGATCTGCCCTTCGATGATCTTTCCATTCAATAACTCAACCCCTTTTATTTTTTTTAGTTCCCGGGAGTTTTTTTCTTCTGTCGAAGGAGATGTGAAATTTTCCAGAGGCAGGGGAGTTTTCTTTTCCGGGATGATGGAAACGGGCGCATGGTGCGGGGTAATTTTTTCCTCTTCTTTGGCCGGCGGCCCGGGTTTTCCCTGCATGCACTTTCCCTTGCTTTTAGCCCATTGCAGAACTTTACAGAGTCCCAGGTCACAGGCCTTTTGCGCGTCAAGGCAGCCGAGATGGTGATTGCCCTGCAACAAATAAGCAAACGCGCGGTTGTTGAAGGCATCAACATAATCCGGTTTCAGGCGAAGGGCTTCATTAAAATCCTTCATGGCTGATGTGTAGTTTTTCAATTGAGCGTAAGCCTTCCCCCGGTTGCTGTAGGCAATCGGACTGTCCGGTTTCCAGCGCAGCGCTTCTGTACAGTCTTCAACGGTACGCTTATAGCGGCCCAGACCGTAATGAGCGTCGCCCCGGTTGATGAGGGCGTAAGCATAATCGGGTTTCAGACGAATGGCCTGATTATAATCTTCGATGGCACGTCGGTACTGACGGAGGTCGGCATAAGCATTTCCCCTGCTGTTGTATGCGGCGGCATAATTCGGCTGCAATTGAATGGCGCTGTTCAGATATTCAATGGCTTTTTGGGGATCTGTAAATTTGCCCTGATCGTTATTCCACAGTGCCTGGGCCTGACTAAACCAATCTGCTGCTGTGGCACTTATGGCGACAGAACAAAATAGCGTCAGAACCAGAAGAATAGAAATGATGATTTTACGCATAAAGCCCGGACTTGCATCATGTATATTTTCAGAAGGAAAGATTCAGGATAATCGGATCACAGTCATGACGGTTTCCTGGCGCTACTCATCGCCCGTTCTTTCCGCGCAGAATAGTCTTTACTCACGATAAATCGCCTCGAACATAACCTCAAAGCCTGTGTCACGAATGTCGCGGCAGGCATCCAGGGAAGTGGCAATGTTTTCAGAGTTACGACGCTCTATGTAACTGAATGTGTTGGCTTCATCGGCTTTACTGCGATTGTCCTTGATCCACGCCGCCCACGATTCGAAGATTTTCATCCCGGGCGTTACCTGATCCGACCAGATATAACGGCTGAAACGCGCCGGATACAGCCAGCGCAAAGCGGCGGCCTGCTGCGGATGACGAATCAGCGACTTGACCAGCGGCCGGCCGAACGCAAGATAAAGATTTTCGTTGGCCACCGACAGGCGGTTCATCTTATCGAACTCAGACTTTGGAATCGGACAGGTGACATCCGTGATTTCTCTTTTTTCAAAGCGGACGCGAAACTGTTCTTTGAGCGAATCGAGCTCGTTGGTCTCGCCTTCGATAATCATCTCATAAAGGCCCGGCTTGAGTTTCTGCATCTGTTCGATATGCTCGATAATCGCGTGGTGCTCACGGCGGGCCACAGAAGCGGAAACAAAAATTCCGAGGTGGCCGATGTGACTGTGCAGCAGATAGATAATCCGCTGACCGGCCTTCACCAGATCATCCGTTGTCGGGTACACTTCCGATATCCAGTGCAGGGCCTGCTGAGGCGGCGTAATGTTGTCGCCGCTGGAGGCAAAGATCACCAGCGGATCTTTCATGTTTCTCATGTCAATCCGGTGATTGTGGCCAATATCCAGGACACCCTTCTCCAGCTTGTTGCCAATGAAAAGGTTTCTGACAATCCAGAGAATTTCTTCTTCATTGAGGAGATAAAAACCGGACCACCAGCGTTCAAATTCGAGATATCGTTCCTGTTCGGTGTCAATTTTGGAAAATAGGTTGTAGTCTTTTTTCCAGAGGGTGTTGGCCGGATTGAGCCGTTCAAAGTTATCGACAAGGTAGGCGCCGTCAAATAGCCCTCCGCCAAGGTCACACATAAAACTGGTTGCCCAGGCACCGCCGGTCAGACCGCCGCTCAGGCGCATCGGATTGATACCGTCGCCGCCGGCCCAGTAGGACATGGGTGCGCCGTTGATGACAATCGGACCCGTAACATCCGGTCGGTCTGCCCCCAGCATGGCCACCGCCCAGCCTGCCTGGCAGTTTCCGTACACGATGGGGAAGTCTCTGTCCTGATGACGGTTTTTTATTTCTTCCAGGAAATGGATCTCGGCCTGCTCAACGTCTTCCATAGTCTGATCCGGAAATGGTTCGGGCGTAAAGGATGCGAAGTAAACCGGATGTCCTTCAGCCAGCGCCATGCCGACTTCCGAGTCCTTCTTAAATCCGCCGATACCCGGTCCGTGACCGGCTCGCGGATCGATGACTAGAACCGGTCTTTTACCCGGCTCCGGTTCTTTTCCTTCCGGATGTCTGATGTAAAGCAAAGCATAGTTGACCGGGCGGGGGAACTGACTCGCGTCCAGTACAACCTCATATTTATAATCCAGTAGCGGCGGCATGCCCTGCTGATAATGCTCCAGCATGTTGTTGCCGCGCTGACGCATGGTATCCATAAAAAGAATACAACGCTGCCAGAAGTCGATGGAATAATCCCAGGCGTCCTCGGAAAATCTTGCCCAGGTTAAATGCGACAGCCTGGTGCCCAGATCAACCCATGAAGCTAGTGCGCCAAGCGGCTCGACCGGCGCCTCGTCTTTGATTTTCTTATTACAGGCAAAGTCCGATGTTTGCGTCATAAGTTGATGCCATGATTTGAAAAAGTCTAAGGTATTCATCGTTACCTCTCCCGGAAAATTAGATTTTTTGATATGATATTTATGTCAAGGAAATCTTGACCTTTCAACGTAAAACACGGTTGCCGAAAATTCTATTTTTTACCCGTAATATTCTGAATGATGCCCAGAAATCCGTCAGCTTTTAAGGACGCACCGCCAACCAGCGCACCGTCAATATCTTCCATCGCGATTAAATCGCCGATATTATCTTTGGTCACACTTCCTCCATAGAGGATGCTTAAATCATCAGCCGTGTTGCCGTAAATTTCTTTTAAGATGTTGCGGATGAAAGCGTGCACTTCCTGCGCCTGCGCGGATGTGGCCACTTTGCCCGTGCCGATCGCCCAGACCGGTTCGTAGGCGATGACGATGTGATCAATATTTCGCAAACCGGCCAGCCCGTTTTTTACCTGTCTGCCGACGACGTCTTTCATGATTCCTTTTTCTCTTTCTTCATCGGTTTCGCCCACACACATGATCGGCGTCAGACCGGCGTCCAGAGCTTTTTTTACTTTTAGATTAACATCCGCGTCACTTTCCTGAAAATATTTCCGGCGTTCGGAATGGCCGATGATGACATAGGTGCAGCCGGCATCTTTGAGCATGGCCGGTGATACTTCGCCGGTGAAGGCTCCCTTGTCCTCGTAATACATATTCTGTGCGGCCAGGAATAGGGACGAATCTTTAATAATTTCAGCAACGCTGGAAAGAGCGGTAAAGGGCGGCGCCAGAATGACAGCTCCGTCCTGAATAACGGAAGTGCCTTCTTTAATGGCTTTCGCCAGAGCTAATGATTCGGCAACGGTGTTATTCATTTTCCAGTTGCCGGCGACAATCCATTTTCCCATTTTTTATTTCCTCTTGCTTAAAAGAGCATCACTTTTATTTTTCCAGGGCGGCAATGCCGGGCAGGGTTTTCCCTTCCAGCCATTCCAGGAATGCGCCACCGCCGGTGGAGATATACGACATTTTGGAAGTCAGCCCCGCTTTTTTAATCGCCGTGTCCGTGTCGCCCCCGCCGATGATGGAGAGCGCGCCGGAATTGGCCACCGCCGCTGCCAGTTCAAATGTTCCCTTGCTGAAAGGGGCGAGTTCGAACATGCCCATCGGGCCGTTCCAGATAACAGTTTTTACGCCTTTTAGTGCGTCGCTGAATAACGTAATCGTTGCCGGACCGATATCCAGGCCGATCCATTCTTTGGGAATTTCCTGCACGCCGCAGACTTTAGCTTCAGCTTCCGCCTTGGCTTCCTGCGCAATCACGGCATCTAACGGAAGTAAAAACGGCACGTTTTTCTGTTTGGCCTTTTCCACGATCTTGCGCGCTGTATCCAGCATGTCTTCTTCGCAAAGTGATTTTCCGGTTTCGTAGCCTGCCGCCCGTAAAAAGGTGAAGGCCATGCCGCCGCCGATGATGATCTTATCCACTTTTTCGATGAGATTTTCCAGCAGGCCGATTTTATCAGAAACCTTCGCGCCGCCGATAATCGCGGCCAGTGGTTTGGCCGGATTGACCATCGCCTTCTTGAAATATTCAACCTCATTTTTCAGCAGGAATCCCGCCGCGCAGACAGGAACAAATTCGGTAATCGCCGCGTTGGAGGCAGCGGCCCGGTGCGATACGGCGAAAGCGTCGTCAATATAAACATCGCAGAGCGCGGCCAGCTGTCTGGCAAACCCGGGGTCGTTTTTATCTTCGCCCGGTTGAAACCGGAGATTCTCGAGAAGAATGATATCTCCTCCCTTCATTTTACCGATGGCTTCTTCAACGGCTGCTCCCACACAATCATCCAGAAAAACGACCGGCTTTTTCACCAGGTCGGAGAGCACCTTCACTACCGGTTGGAGTGACATTTCGGCTACTCGTTTGCCCTTGGGCCGACCCAGATGAGAAGCGACAATCAATTTCGCTCCCTTCTCCAGCGCGTAATTTATCGTCGGAATGCTCGCCCGCACGCGTTTGTCACTGGTGACATTGCACTCTTTATCCATCGGAACATTAAAATCCACTCTCAGAAAAACTCTTTTGTCTTTCATTTCGATTTGATCAATGTACCTCATATTCCAATCCTTATCTTGTCTATTTCATTATAAAAGAAAGCAGTTCCAGCATTCTGTTGGAAAAGCCCCATTCATTGTCGTACCAGGAGAGAATCTTCACCATGTTGCCGCCGATGACGGTTGTGTTGGGCATATCCACGATGGAGGAATGTTTGTTGCCGTTGAAATCCCGGGAAACCAGCTCTTCTTCCGAACAGGCGAGGATTCCCTTCATCGCTCCCCCGGCATATTCCCTGAATTTGTCGTTGATTTCATTTCTCGTGGTGTTTTTAGAAAGGGTCGCCACAAAATCAACCAGGGAAACATTCGGTGTCGGCACTCGAATCGCCAGGCCGTCGAGTTTGCCCTTCATTTCCGGAATCACTTCCGCGATGGCCCGGGCCGCGCCGGTCGTGGTGGGAATCATGGAAAGCGCCGCCGCGCGCGCTCTTCTTAAATCCTTGTGCGCTTCATCCACGACTACCTGATCATTGGTGAAGGAATGAATGGTCGTCATCAAACCATACTCAACACCGAATTCCTGATTCAGGATTTTAACAATCGGCGCCAGACAATTGGTGGTGCAGGAACCCATGGAAATAATGTTGTGCTTGTTTTTATCGTAAACTTCCTGATTGACGCCGAGAACAAAAGTCACATCCGGATTTTTTGCCGGAGCGGAAATAACGACCTTTTGCGCGCCCGCCTCGATGTGCTTTCCGGCCCCGGTCTTGTCGGTAAATCTGCCGGTGCTCTCCAAGACAACATCAACCCCTAAATCTTTCCAGGGCAGGGTTTCCGGTTCTCTGACGGAAAAAGTCTTCATTTCTTTTCCGTTAACGCTGATGACATTGTTGCCGGCCTTAACCTCCGCATCAAGTGTGCCGTGCGTTGAATCATACTTGAGCAGATGAGCCAGCGTTTTCGTGTCGGCCAGATCATTGACGGCGACAAACTCTACATCACTACTTCTATATCCGGCCCGAAAAACAAGCCGTCCGATTCTTCCAAAACCGTTAATAGCTATTCTGACTGTCATATCAACCTCCTTGATTGCGAAAAATTATTCATTAAAAGGGTTTGTTTGTCAACCTGTTTTGCCGGAAATGAAGTTAATAGTTTTACTTTCAGGTATTCTTTGAAAGAAAACAAAAAAGGACAATTATTTTGATACCTTATTACTTCTCAGGATATGAATAAGTCGTTGGTCGAGAAGTTCGGATCAGTGGTCAGATTGATTCCCAACCTTCTGAGACCCGCTTCATCACCGGGAGTGGGGATATGCGTCATATGGGCTTCACAATCTCTTAGATCTCTGAGTTTTTCCAGCGCCAGTTGCGCGGCGGGATTATGCGTCGCGCTGATGCTGATGGCGATGAGCGCTTCTTCCAGATCAAGGCTGACCGATTTTTCATCAAGAATTTCCGTTTTCAGATTTTTAACCGCATTGGTAATCTGAGGCGGTAGCAGTTTAATCTTATCGGGAATTTCCGCCAGATGCTTGACGGCGTGCAAAACCATACTGGTCGCCGCATGCATCAGGGAAGAGTTGCTGCCGGTGATAATTTTTCCGTTTTTCAGTTCAATGGCGGCGCCGCAGAAAATCCCTTCATTGCCTCTTTCGTAATCCCTTTCTTCCCGGGGCGGCGTCACGGCGGCGGAGCGGGCCGGTGTGACGACCGAACGCTCTTCCGGCATGAGATTAAAATCTTTCATGAACAATTCCACACGCTGCACGGTTTCGCGGTCGGCAAAGCCCATCGCGTACTCGCAGCGGTAACGAAAGTAACGGCGGATCATTTCCATTTTTGCTGCCTGTCTGGTGACTTCGTCGTCAATAATAGCGAATCCGGCTCGGTTGACGCCCATATCCGTGGGGGATTTGTAAAATGAAGGTTCACCCGTGATCTTTTCCAGAATTCTTCTCAACACGGGAAATACTTCCACATCGCGATTGTAATTTACCGATTTTTCTCCGTAGGCGTCCAAATGGAACGGATCGATAAGATTAAAGTCGCGGATATCAGCCGTGGCTGCTTCATAAGCGACATTGACCGGATGCTTCAGCGGGATATTCCAGATGGGAAACGTTTCAAATTTGGCGTAGCCGGATTTTACGCCCCGTCTGTAATCGTGATATAACTGAGAAAGACAGGTGGCCATCTTGCCGCTGCCCGGTCCCGGCCCGGTAACGATGACCAGCGGCTTGTCCGTTTTAATGAAAGAATTGGCGCCGTAGCCTGCGTCGCTGACGATGGTTTCCACATCGGTCGGATAGCCCCTGGTGAAGCGGTGCGTGTAAACGGGAATGTCGCGTCTTTCCAGTTTGTTCTTGAAGATGATCGCGGCGGGTTGTTCTTCAAAGCGGGTGATGACAACGCCCAATACATTGATTCCCCAGGTTCGGAGATTGTCGATCAGCTTAAGAGCGTCGGCGTCATAAGTAATTTCCGAAATCGGCGCGGATTTTTTTTCTTTCGATATCCCCGGCGTAGATACAGAGGATGATATCAGCCTTGTCTTTTAATTCCTGGATGAGGCGCATCTTTACATTCGGGTCGTAACCGGGCAGGACGCGGGCGGCGTGGTAATCGAAGAGAAGTTTCCCGCCGAATTCGAGATAAAGTTTATTGTTGAAACGGTCAACTCTCTTGAGGATTTCGGTGGTCTGTTCCTTGATATATTTTTCGTTATCGAATCCCGGTTTCTGAATCATTTCCAATCTCCTCCCGCAGAATTATGATCATCAGATCAGCACGTTTTGGGACTATAAGGAGAACAATTTTGTATGTCAATTAAATGTTGATGAATAGATAAAATATTTGTGGGGTAGGATTTAATGAACGGGAAAAACGAGAATGGTCAATTGAGCGCGTCAACGTCCTTCTGCAATGTCTGCTCTTTATGCGGTTGAGTTCTGAAATTGAGTTGAAATTTGTGTTTTTTTACCAGATTTTATTTTGTATTTTTTTGAATGTTCAACCTTCTCCGGAACGCTTCGGCTTCCTCTCCAAAGGTACTGTTCTGCAATTCGCGTATCGCCTCTGCTTTTTGATCAGCGGCGATTGAAGGATCATTCATAATTTCCTTTTCCTGCGCGTAGTAGTCGGATTCTTTTTTTCGGTCCGTTTCCAGTTGTGCATCCACCTGTTCCAATCTGGCTACCTGTTCCGGTGAAAAATATTCTTTACGGAATTCTTTTATTTTTCCCAGACGTTGTTCCTCCGGCAATTCCTGAAGGTCTTTTTGATAAATGACCTGCTTTTCCTGATAACTTGTATATTTTTCAGGATCAGTCTGCGGAGGGTCTTCAATCAATGCGGCGTCCTCGCCCCACATTTCTTCTTTTAATACGGCAATTTTTTTTTCTTTTTCCGCTCCGTACAGATTGGGATCTCCCGTGATGCCGTTTTTCCGGATGGTATATTCTTTGGCCCTGACTTCCGCCCCCCACATGGCATCAGCGATATCAGCGCCAAAAACATCCCGGCGGTAATCCTGAACGGTCTGCAAAAAACGGAGCAGTTCATCGGCGGTTTTTGGCTGGCCCCACGATTTTGACTTTTCATACAGTCCAATTTCATAATCTATAAACTTTTCATATAGAGCAAACATCTCATCGGCTTTTTGTGGGTCAAGGACTGAGTGCAGATATGCTTTTACAGCCTTAAGATGTTCTTTCCTGCTGGTGAATTCTATCTGTGTTTCGATAAATTTAAAAAATCTTACGGTGTATACGTTGATAACTTCCCCGGAAAAATATTTTCGGGGATCTTCATTAACCGATTGGGCTGGGAATCCCTTAAGAAACATCTTGATGTCTCTGATTTTCATTTTTTGACCCGGGGAGACAATATTGAAGGGTACTTCAGCGGGGTATCTCAGATAAAAAAAGTATCCAACTGTCAGAACGGCGGTAACCAGCAATCCTGCTATGATGAAATTTTTCTTCTTCATATATTTGTCATTACATTCTGTTATGCAAAAAAACAAGTCGTATTACCAAGGATGGGTTCGGTAATACGACTTGTTTTCTGATGCGACTACTTATAAGATGGTATTAAAATCCTCTGTCTTTCAGGTCTGCCGCTACATTAACAAAGTGTGTCGGTGCGTAATAACCGGGAGTGGGTAAGCTCAATAACCCGACTTCTGACAGGTGATTCACACCAAACCAACCGGTAAGCGTTCCTCTAAAATTCCCCCATTGGGCTGAACTGACAGAAACAAGACCATCATTGGCACCTTCAACGGGAATCATGGCTAGCCATAGAGGACCCATAATTTGCGCGCCGATAAGTGTTCTGCAATCGGCTGCATAACTCTGATAGTAAACGCCATCCATATCGGGAACATTCGGATTGAATACGGACTTCATCCACCAGGTTGTTTCCTGATAACCGTTTGTTGCGCATGCCGTTGAGGGAATGCCAAACAAGAAAGCATAAACCCAATCAAGAAGTCCGGCAATTTCATCTGTTAAGGTTGTTGCATCGCCTACAGCCATGATGGCATCGGCAACGGGACTGCCTCTGTGGGGACTGCTCATGCTGGTAAAGCTTGCGACGTAGGGAGCCATACCAAGATTTGAAATCGCATATCTTGTATAAAGGCCGCCATCTGAATGACCAATCAGATTGATTTTGGAAGCACCGGTTATGGCCAGAATTTCTACGACTTTTGCTTTCCACTCCTGGGCTTTGTATTCTTTTGACTGCATGGGATTGCCACTGGTTATGAAAACCTTTGCGCCATTATTTGCCAAAGCCTGCGGAATATTACCCCAATAATCAGTAATTCCCATTACTTCAGCATTCGCCCCCATACCGTGGGAAAGAACGATCGGATATCTTGTTGCCGCTTTTGTGCTGGCAGCCATGGAAATCATAGGCAAAGCAATTAACAATACAATGATACCAATTAATACTTTTTTCATTACTACCTCCAAGAAATAATGTATTTAATTTCACTTAATAAGCATTAATTGTGCCGGTTTTTAATTAATGGCTTAAAATATCTTTAAGTTCTTAATAATTAAGAATAAATAAAATATTCAAAATAAACGGTGGTATTGGGGGAAGGGATTATGTGCCCCATTTATTAAATAACTTAAATATATGTTGGGGCATAGTGACTCTAACTTGGGGGCATTATGGTTCAATTATGAATTATTCAAGCCGAATTTTTGCATTTTACGGCAAAGTGTTTTACGGTCAATTCCCAAGGACTCAGAGGTTCGACGGCGATGCCAATGATTTTCCGACAAGGCCTTTATAATAAGATCTTTTTCAATGGCCTTCAGGGTCATCGCGGATTCTTTCTTAATCATGACATCATTCTGAGAAGGTTTTTCCTGCCCATGATTAAATGGGCTTGCGGCAAATCCTTCAGTTATTGAATCTTCATCTTTCGACGCTATTGCTTCCGGTCGAGTCTGTCTGGTTATCGGCATACCCCCGAAATCAAGTCTCTTCAATGTCAGATAGCGGTGTATAACATTTTGCAGTTCTCTTATATTTCCCGGCCAGTCATAGTTGAGCAGCGCTTCAAGAACATGAGAGGGCAGCGGGGCATGTTTTTTATCGTATAACTGAAGGAAGTGATCAACCAGAAGCGGCAGGTCTTCTTTTCTTTCGCGCAGTGGAGGCAGATAAATGGGAAGGATATGAATCCTGTAAAAAAAGTCCTCCCGCATAAATCCCTGCTTGACCAGATCACGGAGATTCCGGTTTGTGGCCGCAATAATCCGGACATCCGCGTTTTTTATCGTATTGCCGCCCACCGGCGTGTAACCGTCGCCGGAAATGGCTCGCAAAAGTTTCACCTGCATGTTCAGGCCGATTTCTCCCACCTCATCAAGAAACAGGGTCCCGCCGTTGGCCTCATCAAGATACCCCCGCTTGTCCATATTCGCGCCAGTAAACGCTCCTTTTTTGTAACCGAAAAACTCGCTTTCCATGAGTGTTTCCGGAATCGCCCCGCAATGGATGGTGACAAAAAAATTTTTACTTCTGTCGCTTGTCTCGTGAATGGCTTTTGCCACAAGCTCTTTTCCCGTTCCCGATTCTCCGTAAATGATTACATTAGCCTGAGTGGCCGCCGCCTGAAGAATGAATTCATAAACCTCCTGCATGACCTGGCTCTTGCCGATGATGTCACAAAACCGGTAGCGTTCCCGGATCGACGAACGCAGACGGTAGTTCTCTTTCTGGAGGTGTTCCCGGCTTTCCAGC
Source organism: Smithella sp. (assembly GCA_049664145.1). Taxonomy (GTDB): domain Bacteria; phylum Desulfobacterota; class Syntrophia; order Syntrophales; family Smithellaceae; genus Smithella. The sequence continues at coordinate 3,191 of JBATES010000156.1, read as the reverse complement.
AGGGCAACCTCGGCCAGCTTGCGGGAGGTGATATCTGTAAAAGAGGCGATAAATTGACCTGCTTCTGGAATACGCCCGCTTCGGATCAGGACATCGAATTTTTCTCCGTTACGATGGGCGATCCGGCATTCGTATTCGACGGGTTTATCTCCCTTGTGACGGGAAAAGCACTTCATGAGAGCATGGCGATCTCCCGAGGCAATAAAGTCTGTGAATTTCATCCGGCCTTCTATTTCATCTTTTCCATACCCGGACATGTCCACAAAACGGTCATTGACCATGAAGATCAGCAGGGAATCTTCCATAATCACCATGGGGAGGCCTGTATTCTCAAAGACGCTGCGATAACGCTCTTCGCCCTTTTTCAGAGCATCCTCCATTTGTTTACGCTCGGTAATATCTCTACATTCTCCTAAAATAGATACAGGTTTCCCGTTCTCATCTCTGATGAAACTAAACTTGATTTCTCCCCATACACTTCGGCCGTCCTTACAGCAAAATTCCAGTTCCACTGAACGGTCAAAAATATAGTCCGAAGGCGAGGCCAGTGCCACAGGCATTTCACTTGAAAATAAATCCGTCGCCTTTTGGAAAGAATCAGCCACAAGCAGTTTTTTCAGTGGAATCTTGTTGATTTCTCCGAAAGTGTATCCCAGTAATTTTTCTACTGACGGGCTTACATAAGATACCTTTAAATCAAGATCCATTAACCAGACCTGATCTTTCATATGGTCAGCAAGCAGCCGGTATTTGGCTTCACTCTCTCTCAGCGCTTGCTCCGTTCGTTTGCGGTCACTGATGTCACGAAGATTAATCAATCCGCCTTCAATTAACTTATCGTGAACAATATTATTTGCCGTGACCTCAAACGTTAGCCAGTTCCATTGCTGTGTCTAAGACGGATTTCTGATCGTAACGTAGAAGCATTTTTATCCCTGGCTAATGTCAGGGCGGAGTCCGTTAATAATTTGATATCGTCGGGATGTACGAGATCAAACAAATTGGCTCCGATGCGTTCGTCGACTTTGTATCCCAGCGTTTTTTCAATGGCCGGATTTTCATAGAATATAAATCCCTTTCTGTTGACCAGCACAATAATGTCCGAGGATTGTTCGGCAAGGGTCCTGAATAAATGTTCCTCATTGCGTAGTTTGTCCTCCATTTCTTTACGCTCGGTAACGTCACGGATAATGCCTCTAAATCCTATCGGTTTTCTGGAAGAATCTTTTATCAAAGTCGCAGAGGCTTCCACGTATCTTTTAGCGCCGTCCATCCTCGTCATCTGCCAGTCGAACCCTTTGGAAGATTTTCCCGTCCGGTAAACTTTATTGAACATTGCATAAACTGATTTTGCAGTATCTTTATCGATCAGTTGCCGGTTATTCATGCCCAGCAATTTTTCTTTGGCGTATCCGGAGAGTTTACAGAGCGAATTGTTGAAAAATGTAAAGTTACCGGAAAGATCCACTTCGTAATAACCATCTTCAATATTTTCGAGAATGGTTCGCCATTTTTCTTCGCCTTCGCTTTGTCTTGCCTTAGACAGGTTGTTCCGATGGGCAGCATTCGGGGATACGGCTTTATTTTTTTGTGCTTTGTCACTTTGCTTTTTCGCGTTTGTGTTCATAGCATTAGAATCTTTTGTCTTTTAAATTTCATAAATATTAATGAAAGCCCATCGATCTTGGAAGCGTGGCTTTTCATTTTATTATGCAAAAGTGTTTATTGCAAATTCAAAAAGCAAGTCTTTCTTGCAATTAAAATTGGCTCTGTTCGAGAAAACAGTTTCGTCTTAGACGTATTCCTTAAATGTCGGATCGTACATGACTGATTTTATATGGCCATTCAGATCGGCAGGCTTGAGCATCTGTGTAAGTCCTCTGTCAAAAACGACTTCTGCCACCGCCAGCGCAATATTGGCCGATACTTCACGAATGCGCGTCAGAGACGGGAAAAGACATCCTGTTTTTAAATCTTCCGCCGTTACCTGCTTCACCAGCGATTTGGCGGCGACGGTAAACATTTCATCCGTGACACGCGAGGCTGCCGAGGCGATGACGCCCAGGCCGACGCCGGGGAAAATGTAGGCATTGTTGGCCTGTCCCGGGACAAAAGTCTGTCCGTTCATGTTCACTTCCGGGAAGGGACTGCCGCTGGCAAAAATGGCGCGCCCTTTCGTGTGGCGATAGGCCTCTTCGGCGGTACATTCGACTTTGGAGGTTGGGTTGGAGAGTGCGAAAATGATAGGTCGTTCGTTAATTCCGCCCATCGCTTGGATGATTTCCGGCGTAAATGTTCCGGGCTGGCCGGATACGCCGATGATTGTCGTCGGCTTCAGGGCTTGCACAGCGGAGAAGAGGTCTTGATGGAACGGAAAATCATGCGCGTAAGGTTTTTTGTGTCCCACTAAATCGGCGCGGCTTTTCACGACCAGGCCTTTGGAATCCACGAACCAGCAATTTGTATGAGCTTCGGACAAAGACAATCCTTCTTCCATCATGGCCGAAGATACAAGGTTACCGATGCCGATGGCCGCTTCCCCCGCGCCCATGAAAAGCAGTCGCTGCCGAGAAATTTTACCACCGGTTATCTGCAGGGCGGAATACAGACCGGCCAGCGCCACCGATGCCGTTCCCTGAATGTCGTCGTTAAACATGCAGTACTGGTTGCGGTATTTTTCCAGCAGACGAAAAGCGTTCACGTTGCCGAAGTCTTCCATTTGAATCATCACACCGGGAAAAGCTTTGGATGCCTCGGCCATGAATTCGTCAATCAAGGCATCGTATTCATTCCCCCGCAAACGATTTTCCGGCAGGCCGATATAGTCCGGGGCGTTCAGGAGTTCCTGATTGTTTGTCCCGACATCAATGGTTACGGGCAGGCAGCATTTCGGATCAATGCCCGCGCAGGCGGTGTAAAGCGATAATTTACCGATGGGAATGCCCATCCCGTTGGCGCCGAGATCCCCCAGCCCCAGGATGCGCTCGCCGTCCGTGACCACAATGACCCGAACATTTTTATGCGGCCAGTTTTTCAACACCTTTTTTATGCGGCCGCGATCATTTTTTGTAATGAAAATACCGCGCGACTCGCTGAATATTTTGCTGTATTCCTGGCAGGCCTGCCCAACCGTTGGCGTATAAATGATGGGCATCAGTTCCTGCATGTGATCAATCAGGACGCGATAGAAG
>JBATES010000155.1:0-11178 GCA_049664145.1 Smithella sp. | reverse complement strand
CGTCAGCAGCCTTCACCAGATGAATTTCAAAAATCACAGATGCCGGATGCTCCGACGAATACTTGTAACCGACTCTCTCAGTATATCGATAAACATACCCGACGACTAAAAAATCGGCTCCCAGCTCGCTGCCGACTTTCTTCAAATTTTCAATAAAATTTTCTTTCAGTTTTTCGGATGAAATTCTTTTATAAACACTTTCCGCTTTTTCGGAAGGAATAATTTCAACGCCCTTTATTTTGCTCAATTGATTCACAAATACTTCTTCGACTGTTTTTTCTGCCCCCTCTAGGACTTTGCCACTGGAAGAGACGCGGCCGCAAAGTGGACAAAAAACGGTGTTTCCTGCGTCGGGAGTTAATACCTGGAAAGATATGACTGCGATGCGATTTGACTTTTTGGCTTTCTGCGCATTTTCATCTTCAGCCTGAGCGGTCAGAGCGAAAGCCAGAAAAAACAAGAAAAATAATCCCGAAATATACTTTTTATTTTTATATTGATTGTTAATCAAAACGGCACCTCGCGATTAAAGTTTTCCTTTGGTGGAAAGAACGCCTTTAATGTTTTCATTCACGGTAACGGCATTTTTAAAGGCGCGGGCAAAGGCTTTAAATACTGATTCAATGATGTGATGAACATTGTCGCCATACAACAAATTAATGTGCAGCGTTATGCCGCTTTGGTCGGTAAAAGCTTTGAAGAATTCCTTGACCAGCGCCGGATCAAATCCACCGGTTTTTTTGCGTCCGTATTTGACATTGTAAATCAGATAGGGGCGACCGGAAATATCCAAATCCACCCGGCACAGGCATTCATCCATCGGAATGCAGGACGAACCGTAGCGATTGATGCCGGTTTTCTTGCCCAGCGCCTGCGCCACAGCCTTACCCAGACAGATCCCCAAATCTTCGACTAAATGATGATCATCAATGTGGGTATCACCTTTGGCTCTGACAACCAGTTTCAGGAAACTGTGACGGGCAAAAAGTTCCAGCATATGATTGAGAAAAGGAATCGTCGTTTCAATGCTTGTTCCGGATGTTTTATCCAGATCAATTTCCAGATGGATATCTGTTTCCGTCGTTTTGCGGATGATGTTTGCTTTCCTGGCCATAATTCTGCTAACTCAGATCACCTTGTTTAAAGGATATTCAATAATGCCCTGCGCGCCGGCTTCTATAAGCGTCGGAATCAAATCACGGACAATTTTTGCGTCCACAATGGATTCAATGGCAAACCACTTATTTGAGGACAGGCTGGATACCGTCGGAGACTTCAGCGAAGGCAGCAGCGCCATTACCTTGTCCAGATTTTCTTTGGCGACATTCAGTTTAATGCCCACCTTGCCCATGGCCTGCAAAGAACCGGTCAGCATCGTGCTGATTTGTTGAATTTTTTTTCGTTTCCACGGATTGTTCCAGGAAGCTTTATGGGCAATCAATTGCGTGTTGGTTTTCATCAGTTCGTGAACAATCCGTAATTTATTGGCCCTGATCGTCGAACCGGTTTCCGTCACTTCCACAATGGCGTCCACCAGACCTTCGACCACCTTGGCTTCCGTTGCTCCCCACGAAAATTCAACATGGATATTGATGCCTCTATCGGCAAAATATTTTTTGGTGAAGTTCACCAGTTCGGTTGATATTCTTTTTCCTTCCATATCTTCAATGGTCTTGTATGGAGAATTTTCACGCACCACCAGCACCCAGCGCGCCTGTTGTGTGGATACCTTGGAGTAAATCAGGTCCTGCACCACCACCACGTCCGACTCATTTTCCACGATCCAGTCAATGCCGGTCAATCCCAGATCAAGCGTGCCGTCTTCAACATAACGTGACATCTCCTGTGCGCGAACCAGTTTGCATGAAATTTCCGGATCATCAATATCCGGAAAATAACTTCGGGCATCGCTGGTAATGCGCCAGCCGGCCTTTTTGAATAAATCAATGGTATTTGTTTCCAGACTTCCTTTAGGAATTCCGAGCTTTAACACTTTCATTTATATACTTCCTCTGGATTAAAAATCTTTTCTCCCACCACGACAAAATCCTGACCTCTCAGTTTCCGGTAAAAACATGATCGGTAACCTGTATGACAGGCAGCATTTCCGATTTGTTTGACGTGCAGCAAAATGGTATCTTCATCACAATCAATAAAAACAGCCTTGACGATCTGCACGTTGCCTGAAGATTCACCTTTTAACCACAGCTTCTGACGCGATCGGCTCCAGAAGGTAGCCTTACCGGTTTGCAGCGTGGCTGCCCATGATTCACGGTTCATGTAAGCCATCATCAGAACGTCTTTCGTATCAGCATCCTGAACAATCGCGGGAACTAACCCGTCGCCTTTGGAAAAATTCGGTTCTATCATTTTATCCTCGTAACATTGTAATCTTGAATGTTTAAATGATGAACAGTTTTAAATCAAGTAATATTTTTATATTAATCACGGGTTTAAATCTCAAAGCCCGCTTTGGGATTTAACCCTCCGCGTCGCGGGATTGTTCAATTTACCCATTCCAACACGCTTCGCTTTTGGAATGGGAGTTTCACAATAATCATCTATTTACGTCTTGTGGGAATATTCTTTTTATGTTAAAAAAAATCAAATTTTCATGTCATGTTTCTACCGGAGGTAATTTATGTCTCTGCTCATCGGAGGAGCAATTTCCGCCATTATCGGTTTAGTCAGTTTAATCTTTTTCTGGTTTGATTTCATCAACATCCTGAAAGGTTCTTTGCCGATATTCATGCTCCTGGGAGGCGCTCTGGCCGTTTATGTAGGCATTGACGAAATGCAGGAAAAAAACAGAGAAGAAAGACACAGACAGGAAGAAAAACTGGTAAACGCGCAAAAGGAAATTGAAACAATCAAAGCCCAGGCCGAAAGTTACAAAGAAGAACTGGAAAAACTTAAAGTGTCAAAACAGTAAGAAATTATTGAATTCATTCATTATTCATAACATCAAATCCATCTTTTACGAAGAGCTCAAGGATGACGTCCGGCATATTAATGCGCTACAGAATATAATTTAAAATATATTGAATCCACATAGGCATTATTGGGAGGTTTTAAGATGAACGTAAAAGGCATCATTTATCTCACAGGAAAATCTACGATCATTAAAGTTTTCGGCGAGGAACCATGGAATTCCTTTATAATCAAACTGGGAGAAAAGGACAAATTCTTCAGCAGTATCATTATGTCCGTTACTCCCGTCCCACTGGATAAATTTATCCTTTTTCTTGACGAATTGGTTAAGGAATTTTTCAACAACGATATGATGCAGTACGTGACATTTGGCAAAGTAGCCGCTCAATTTGCACTGTCAGAAGAAGGTATGTACAAATCTTATCTGCTCACCAAGGACACAAAGCAATTTGTCGAGTCCGTCATGCTAAGTTCTGGTCGACCTATTTTGACGAAGGCATGGTTGTAACAAAATTCGAGAACAACGTTGCTCATCTCAAAATCACTGGACTAAAATTCTATAGCATCGTTACTTTGAGTACCTCATAATGGGTTTCTTTCAGAAGTCCCTTAAAATGTTTGGCAAGAAAAATGTTCCCAAAATGGTCAGGAGTATGTCATCGGGCGATGATGACATTCATTTCCAGTTTGAATTCAAGAACTCTTGATAACAAGCTATCATGGACGTTGTCGAAGATTATCGTCGTGCGAGGAATGATATTTATTCCGGGCTGAAATATTCATACTATAACCATGGGTGACTTTTTCTTCAGGAAGATTTTTTTGTTGGAGATTACCGTGATGGTAACTTCATTCACTTCTTCCAGAAGTTCCGCTTTTCTTTTCTCATTCATAAAACAGGAAATTATTTCTTTTTAGTCTTTAATTTAGCTTTTGTCTCTGCTTTCATCTTTGGCTTGGCTTTCGGCTTAATCTTTGCCTTGGTCTTTGTCTGTGGCTGTGGTTTGCCGGCAACAGGGGAAAAGTGCCTCAGGCACCAGATATTTTCATCAACGTATTTCTTGAATTCTTCGCTGCCCGCCGCATAATTAACAAACACTTTTTCAAAGACCTTCTTGACATCTTCGGGCATATAGTTTTTCTGATTTAAAAAAGCACCGAACATCTTTTCAGTCTGATCCTTGAAGGGGACCATTGCATTGTTGTCAAAGAACGTCTCGAATGTGGCATATCCGTCTTTTTATTTTCCATGATGGTCTCCTTTTTTTAGATATACTTCTAGAATACTCCTTTTAGCCGTTTAAGTATTTCTGAACATGCTCAGGTCAATGCATTTTTTTCCACGATATGTAATCTTCAATTTTCTGGATGGCTTCACCGGGTGTATTAACGAATTCCACTCCCGACTCATAATACTGATCCTCAATGATGACTTTGATCCATTTTACCTTGCCCAGGGCGGTTATCTTTTGCTGCAAATCCTTTAATGTAAAATCTATTTTAAGGATTGTACCCACAGGCAAAATGATCGTTGCACGCAATCTGGCGCCCGACACAGAAATATCTCTGCTGTGGCTATAGATGACTTTTTCTTCAGAAAGATCTTCTTCTCCGGATATGATAGAGATGATAACTTCATTAACATCTTCCAGGCGTTCCGCTTGTCTTCTTTCCGACATCCCCATGCTTCGATCTATTGTTTCTGCAGAATCCACGTTGATATTGTCATCTGCCAAACGATTGTTTTCTGTCTGTCTGTTCTTGAGCCAGGATCTCGCCGATTCAATCTCTTCAAAACATTTCCAGGACGGACCGGCATTCAAGGCTATTGTTTCCTGATATTTTTCGTATTCAGCATTTTCCGGATGATAGACAATCGCAATATTCACTCTCGATCGCTCTGCCGGGAAATTTTTGACACGCATATAGGCTTCCGTGTATCCGAAACGCCCCTTAATGGTACGAACATCAACTAAGACAGATTCCACATTGCTGGCTTTTATAATAGAAAGGACTTCGTTGGTTAATGCTCCAACTTCCTGTTCCTTTACTTCGCCTGCTTCTGTAATCTCCAGAATTCCTTCATTAAAGGATGACGAAACCCTGTATGTTGATTTCTGTTCCATGGGCAACTCCTTATCAAAGCGAGTGTATGCACAATCAAGATATAAGTGAGGCCGGGATATTTTTATCTTACTATTAAAAAAATGATTGTCAAGAACTGTATTGATGACGAATCAATTGCCATGTTGCTATTTTATTACAATTGCCATTAAATTGTCAGTTTATTTTGCGGATGTCGGCTTCCTTGCCGATAACAACCAGCACTTCGCCATCTTTGATCACAAAACCGGCACCCGGTACCATATGGATGCTGTCGGAAATAACATCGCGGACGGCAATGACTTCAATATTGAATCGGTTGCGCAACTGCAAATCAGCCAGTGTCTTCCCCAGGAAACTATTGGGCGGCGCCATTTCAAAAATCATATAATCTTCAGACAGGGGTATATAATCCATGACATTGGGTGAAATGAGACCTTTCGCCAGTTTTTTCCCGGCGTCCTTTTCCGGAATGATCACGTCCGTTGCTCCGACTTTTTCCAGAATCATTTTATGATCTTCGTTCGGTGCTTTGACAATGATATTTTTAACCTTCATCTGCTTGAGATGCAGAGTAATCAAAGTAGCCGCGGCGAGATCTTCACCGAAAGAAATGATGGCAATGTCATCTTCACCAATGCCGATCTCATTCATGACATCCTGATCCGTACCATCGGCTAATACCGCCTTCGTGCAGTAATCTCTTATTTTTTGGACAATATCTTTGTTCTTATCAATCGCCACAACTTCAAAGCCATTTTCAAATAAAGTACGGGCAATATGATAACCAAATATTCCCAGTCCGACAACAACAGCTCTTTTCATTTACTCCTCCTTATGGTTAACCGACCATAACCGATTCTTCCGCATATGTTAATCCCTTCTTTCTCGCCGAATACCAGGCAAAGACTAGCGTCAGGGGTCCGACACGCCCGATAAACATCATCGCAATAATGGCATATTTCTGAAAATCATTGAGTTTTGGTGTCACGCCCATCGACAACCCCACCGTTCCAAATGCAGAAAATGTTTCAAAAGCGTATTCAATAAACTGGTAACGACTGGCCAAAGGATCGGCATTGCTTCCACTTGCCAGCAAAAGAACCGCAATGATGATGCCGATGATGATAGCCGAAGCAAAAATAATGGAAATGGTTTTTTCAATCTGCTCCTTGGGGATGGTGCGATTGGAAACATTTACATTTTCATTGCCTTTCATGCGATTGATAAATAGCAGCAGCAGTATTGAGAAACTGGTGGTTTTAACGCCTCCTCCGGTGGAACCAGGCGAGGCTCCTATAAACATCAAAACCATAATGACCAGAATGGTGGAATTGGTCAACATGCTGATGTCCACCGTATTAAAGCCGGCTGTGCGCGCCGTCACGGATTGGAAAAAAGACATCAGAATCGTTGTCTTGACTGACGCACCGTTTAAAACATTGTTCATTTCCAAAAAGTAAAAGCAGGCGGTTCCGGCTAAAATCAGTCCACCGGTCGCTATCAAAACGATTTTCGAATGGAGAGAAAGCTTCTTTTGTTTGCCGCGTATTTTGCTCATCACTTCGTGCAAAACAACAAAGCCGATTCCGCCCATAATGATCAGACCCATAATCGTTACGTTGACAAGTATATCACTCTGGTAACGCATCATGTTATCCGGGAAAAGTGAATAACCGCAGTTGTTAAAAGCTGAGACCGCATTATAAACAGCATGATACAAAGCCTCTCCGACCGGAAAATCAAAAACAAAACGAACAAAAAGCAAAACAGCGCCGATCCCTTCAATAACCAGCGTATAGCGCAAGACCCGGACAATAATCAGAGAAAAATCGCGCCGGGGTGACTGCATAAAGGTTGACTGGGCGATCTCGTGACCCTTAAAAGAAATGCCTCTGCCCATTAAGGCAAAGAGCACTAAAGAAAATGTAATGATGCCCAGTCCGCCAACCTGAAACAAAACCAGCGTGATCAGCTGGCCGATCAGGGACAAATCCCTGCCGATATTGATTGTCGTCAAACCGGTCACACAAACGGCCGAAGCTGATGTAAAGAGAGCATCAATAAAACGCAGATTGCCTTTGGCAGCAGAGGCGGAAACGGGCAGCCAGAGCGCCAGAGTGCCGAACAGGATAACCGCGGCAAAACTGAAGACAAATATTCTGGTCGGAGTCAGATGTCTGGCGAAGAATGTCCTGATGATCACATCAAGTTTCATATAGGATCCTTCCTGAAGAAGGTTTAAACCTCATGATGATGCAGTTTCTTTTTTGTGTTGCGTGATCATACCCCAGATCATCAGCACCGCACCGGCCGTGATGGCAGAATCGGCAACATTAAACGCCGGCCAGTGAGCCGTCCCGATATAAACATCCAGAAAATCCACAACCGCCCCGAAGCGGATGCGATCGATCAGATTCCCCACTGCGCCCCCGAAAATAAGCGTTAAGGATGTGATATAGATAATATTCTGCAACGTGCTTTTGACTAGATAATAAATAATCAGCGCAATGACCAGAACGGTAATTCCTATAAAAAAAATGTAACGGAAAGTTTCTGACGCACCAGCGAGAAAGCCAAAAGCCGCGCCGGGATTCATCACATAAACGATATTAAATAATCCGTCGATCACGGGCTTTGATTCATGGAGAAAAAAGTTTTTGACGATAGCGACTTTCGTTAACTGATCCAGAAAAACGATTACAGCCGCACCCAGTATAAAAATGATGAGATTTTTCTTCAAAAAGGTCTCCTTTATGGATATGCTCTATAAATTCGGCAGACAGCGGGCGCAAACCGTCGGATGATTGGCATCCGCGCCGACGGATTCTTCATAGATCCAGCAGCGTTCACATTTGCTGCCTCGTGCTTTCTCCACACCGACAACCAGTCCTTCAATTTCAGCGCTCCGGAAAGGCGCAGCAATATCTTTCTCTTCCGCCACCTGCAACTGTGAGACAATTAAAAGCGAGCGCATGTCTTCGAGATGCGCGGCAATCAATTCGCGCAATTTCTGCGGCGCCGCGATGCTAATCCGCGCATCCAGCGAGTGGCCGATGGTCTTTTCCTTGCGTGCCTGCTCTGTCGCTTTGGCAATTTCGCTTTTCGCATCAATCATTGCCTTCCAGCGTTCGCCAAGTTCCGCATTAGAAAACGTATCGTCAACCTGCGGGAACTGCGCCAGGTGCACACTCTCTTCTTTGTTATTCCAACCGGGCATCGAAGACCAGACTTCCTCGGATGTAAAAGTCAAAATCGGCGCCAACAGTCTGGTCATCGCATCCAGAATGATGAACATCGCGGTCTGACCGGAACGGCGTATCGCAGAATCAGCCTTGTTGGTGTAAAGCCGGTCTTTCAAAACATCAAGATAAAGCGCGCTCAAATCCACCGTGCAATAATTATAAAGCGTGTAGAAAACGACGTGGAACTGAAAGCGTTCGTAAGCTTCCGTCACGCGCTTGATAACTTCCTGCAGGCGGTGCAATGCCCATTGATCCATTTCCGTCATTTTTTCATAGGACACCGCATCGTCATCAACCTTAAAATCGTAGAGGTTCCCCAAAATAAAACGGCTGGTGTTCCGGATGCGGCGATAAGCTTCCATCAGGCGTTTGAGAATTTCATCTGAGATGCGGATGTCATCAGTATAATCCTCCGCCGCCACCCACAAGCGCAGAATTTCCGCGCCGTACTTGTCAATCGCCTCTTCGGCGCCAATAACATTGCCGACAGATTTGGACATCTTTTTGCCCTCGCCATCCACAACAAAACCGTGCGTCAGAACACTTTTGTACGGTGCGCGGCCACGCGTTCCAACACACTCCAGCAGTGAAGAATGGAACCACCCGCGGTGCTGATCAGAACCTTCCAGATACATATCACAAGGCGAACTCAAATCCGGACGTTTTTCCAGCACTGCCGCGTGCGTCACGCCGGAGTCAAACCACACGTCCAGAATATTTATTTCTTTCGTAAACTCGGTTGAATGGCAATGAGGACAGGTTGTATGCTTCGGCATCAAATCCTTCGGTTCTTTTTCAAACCAGACATCCGCGCCGCCCTTGTCTACCAGCCCAACAAGATGATCCATGATTTCCTGGGTCATCACTTCGTTCTTGCATTTCGCGCAGTAGAAAACGGTAATCGGCACTCCCCACAATCTCTGGCGCGAGATGCACCAGTCGGGACGGTTTTCCACCATGCCGTAAATGCGGTCGTGTCCCCAGGAAGGAATCCATTTGACTTCATTGATGCAGGCCAGTGCTTTCTTGCGCAGATCGTTTTTTTCCATCGAGATGAACCACTGTTCCGTGGACCGGAAAATAATCGGTTTCTTGCAGCGCCAGCAATGCGGATAGGAATGCTGCATGGGCACATGCCCCATCAGCGCGCCGACTTCGTCGAGTTTTTTGATGACGTTGTCATTGGCATCGAAAACAAACTGCCCGGCGAAATGCTCCACATCTTCCGTGAATTTCCCTGCATCATCCACCGGCGCGTAATTATCCAGACCGTACTCGAGGCCAATTTCATAGTCTTCCTGACCATGGCCGGGCGCGATATGAACGGCGCCGGTTCCTGCTTCCAGAGTGACAAACGGCGCCAGAATCAAAACGCTATGCCTGTTAATCAAAGGATGCATGCATTTCTGGCCTTCCAGAACTTCGCCTTTGAACTCATCAAGAATTTCGTAAGTTTTGCCGCGATAACTGAACGCGTCCAGACAATAATCGAGCATATCTTTGGCCACAATCAGCACGTTATCATTGATCTTCACCGCGGCGTAAATAAAATCATCCTTGACGGCAATCGCCAGATTCGCGGGAATCGTCCAGGGCGTGGTTGTCCAGATGACCATCGAAACTTTCTGGCCGGCCAGTTTCGGCAGCGCCTGAGCAATATCGGAAACAAAATTAAATTTTACATAAATGGATGGCGTGTGATGATCGGCGTACTCCACTTCCGCTTCCGCCAGAGCCGTTTTGCAGGTCGCGCACCAGTAAACCGGCTTTTTCCCTTTGTAAACACTGCCATTGAGGTAAAGCTTGCCGAATTCGGCGACCGTCGTCGCTTCGTAAGGATAGGCCATCGTCAGGTAGGGGTTATCCCATTCACCGAAGACTCCCAGACGTTTGAACTGCTCCCGCTGAATGCCGACATATTTTTCAGCATAAACACGGCAGGCGCGGCGCTTTTCCACCTGCGACATCGTCGTTTTTTTAGCGCCCAGTTCCTTATCCACCTGATGTTCAATCGGCAGACCGTGGCAATCCCAGCCCGGCACATACACACCGTCGAAACCGGTCATGTTTTTCGATTTAATGACGATGTCCTTGATAATTTTATTGAGCGCGGTACCCAGATGAATATTGCCGTTGGCGTAGGGCGGGCCGTCATGCAGAATATAAGGCGTTTGCCCTTTGGCCATTTGTCTGATTTTTTTATAAATATCCGTCTCTTCCCATTTTTTCAGCATTTCCGGTTCGCGCTGAGCGAGATTGGCTTTCATCGGAAAATCAGTTTGGGGAAGATTTAAAGTATTCTTGTAATCCATTTTATGTTTCTCCTCATGTCTCAAATAAAAATAGCGGCTTAACCGCAAAAAATTTCATTAACACAATAAATTGTAAATCATCCAAAAACCAACGGGATTAGTTATCACATAAACATAGGAGTTTCAAGCACAACCAGCAACCCAAAAATAGAGATTGCTTTTTTTAAGAATTCAAAATTCATAAATTGGGGGATTGGGGGATAAGTCGAGCTGAAATTTCGGTTGTTAAATGTCGGCCAAGCTCTTTATTCGGAGAATATTGTGTCTAATATAATTCTCAATGGATGCTCTTTCATTATATGTCCAGACAATTTCCGCATGGCTCTGTTCAAGCATGTTGGTCGCCAAACAATGATAGCGATAATTGTTCCGGAAAAGTTCACCCCGCTTCGCCCGCCCATCCGCCTCAACCAGTCACCCATTGCCGATACACCCGGTATTCCCGTAAGTCCGCTAACCTTTCTTAAAGGGGCATCGCCTCTAATCTCCCGTACATCTTCTATGGATTCCCCTCCTCCGTAAAGCATCAAAGAAATCGGAATCATATACTCGCTCGCGCTATAGCTGTGCCCGGAACCTGCCTGTGG
>JBATES010000154.1:0-9602 GCA_049664145.1 Smithella sp. | reverse complement strand
GGCCGGATTTAAGAACAAAGCAATGTTGCCATGAGCACGCAGGTGAAATTTTTACAGTCGATCCGGCCACCTGTGAAACCAACAAGAATTTTGTGCGGTAAGTAATGAATACAATAAGTTAGAGGTGTATTTTCAGGTGAAAGGAATGAAAAATGAATCTTACTAACGGTTTTGCATTTACCTGTCCGTTCAAGACGAATTCAGGAAACAAGGCTTTAGAACATCTTCCCGTCGAACTAGCCGCCTTGAATGCCTTCAAACCCCTGATCATCACCAGCCGCGATTTGACGGGTCCGAAGGCTATGCGTATATTAACGGGTGCTTTCGGCGATTCCGGAATGACCCTGGGCGTTTTTGACGAAATAACGGATATGGCCGACCTGAATGTTGTCGAACAAATAAGAGATCTATTCTTCAAAGGTCAATACGATTCCATTATCGCTCTGGGCGGCGGTGTCATCGTTGACGTAGCCAAAGCAGTGAATCTGGCTGCCTCGCTAAAAACGACCGATGCGCGTCAGCTTTCGGAAAAAACGGCCATTCGTGATCCCCTTGGACCTTTTGTAGTCGTTCCGACAACCGCTGTAACCGGCATGGAAACATCGAAATATGCCGTGTTAAACAAAAAAACATTTGTTTCCATGTCGTTGATGCCTGATCTTGTTGTGCTTGATCCCCGACTGACCAGAGTAAAAGATGGAAAGACAATTGCCGAAGCGGGACTTGCCGCGCTGGGCCGCACGCTGGAGGCGTGCGTTGCGCCGAATGTAAATCCGTTCATGGATGCTTACGCTTTAGCCGCGCTGCGTTTCATTCGGGAAAATCTCGTTGGCGCCGTAAATAATTGCGGGGATAAAAAGGCGGGGCTCGCCATAGCCAATGCCGCAGCCATGTCGGGATGCGTCATCTCTAACACCGACCGGAATGTCCTTTACCGATTGGGCCAGATCTTTCAGAACATTGTCCATGTTCATTCGGGCGTCATGATCGGAATGTGTCTGAACTCAGTGCTTGCCGATTACATGAAGAAGGACAACCGTCTGGTATCTGTTCTGCTCCGTCCTTTGACCACGGAAGATGAATATGCTTCCACACCGGAGGATAAAAGAGCTGACAGGGCATTAGAATTTCTGAATAAATTTTTGAATGAACTTTACGGCGCGCTGAAGGGCAAAATGCCGCGAACCATCCAGGAGGCGGGAATTCCCCGGTACCTGATGGACGATATATTTGACGTAATCAATCAGGAACCCGACGGGGCTTACCTGCGCACGGTCATCGATCGTGCCGGTGGCAGCTCTGTCAAGCCATGAATAGAAAGGATGTGAGTGATGATACTACCGGATTATTATGAATTTTGCTGTCGGGTAAAGATTGTTGCGGGACACGACGCACTGGAAAAAATACCGGATCTGCTGGCCGACATGGGATCAAAAAAAACTCTGATTATTACCGATAAAGGTGTTGCCGCCGCCGGGCTCGTGGATATCGTCGTCAATGCCCTGAAAGACGGCATTGCCATTGGCGGTATCGCGGACAATGTCCCCCCCGACTCCGATTTAAAGGTGGTCAACCAGTTAGCCGGTCTTTACCGGGATAACGGCTGTGACGCCATCATCGCCGTCGGCGGAGGATCCGTCATGGATACGGCCAAGGGTGTCAATATCGTCGTTTCCGAAAATGCCACCGACCTGATGGCCTTCAGCGGCGCCGGAGCCCTGAAGCGGCGTCTGAAACCTCTTGTTGCAATACCGACAACGGCAGGCACGGGTTCGGAAGTAACCCTGGTCGCTGTTATCAAAGATCATGAAAAGCATCTAAAAATGGCCTTTACCAGTTATTTTTTGCTGCCCAGCGTATCCATTCTTGATTCCCGCATGACCATGACCATGCCGCCTTTCATCACGGCCATGACGGGGATGGACGCTTTAAGCCACGCCGTGGAAGGATACTATTGTCTTCAGAAGAATCCATTGAGTGATGCCCACTCCCTGGCTGCCGTCAATATGATTTTTAAATATCTGCCCACCGTGACAAAAAATCCTTCAGATAAAGACGGGCGCCTGGCCATGTCCATTGCCGCCTGTCTCGCCGGTATTTCGTTTTCCAATTCCATGGTGGGGCTGGTTCATAATCTCGGGCACGCCACCGGCTCCGTCTGTGGCGCTCCCCACGGTATTTGCATGGCGGTTATCCTGCCTTACGGCCTCGAATACAATATGCATAAGCGTGAAAAAACCATCGCGGAGCTTCTGCTGCCCATGTCAGGGGAAGCGGTTTATCTAAAGACACCGAAACAAGAGCGCGCGCAGAAAGTTGCTTCCCTGATCCGGGAAATGAATCAGGAACTTAATTCCATCACGGGTGGCCGGCATCCCCGAAGCCTGCAGGAAATAAAGGACCGTGACGGCAAACCGGTGGTTCCCCGTGAAATTCTACCGGAGGTCGCCAAAGCGGCACTGTCCGACGGCGCATCCATTTATAATCCTGAAGATACGGATTATGAAGATAATCTGATGGTTCTGGAAGCGGCCTGGGAAGGGAAACCGCTGGACCGGACCAAAGTGAAAAAAGGCTGAAAAATTAAAGGGAGCAGTGTTATGAACAAACCTTACATGGGCAAAATTCTCATGGTGGATTTATCAAATCAGACCATGACAGAGGAAGTAATACCCGACGGAGTTTATAAGCAGTATCTGTCCGGGATGGGCTTGGGCGCTTATGTCCTGTATAACCGCATTCCCGCCGGCGCTGATCCCCTGGGACCGGAAAATATTCTCGGTTTTTGTTCGGGATTTCTCACGGGCACGGGCAGTTTATTTTCTGGACGGTGGACGCTGGTAGGCAAATCCCCGCTTACCGGAGGCTGGGGCGACGCGAATTGCGGCGGCACCTTTTCCCCGGCCATCAAGCACTGCGGCTATGATGCAATATTTTTTAAAGGCATCAGCGATAAGCCGGTTTATCTGTATGTAAAAAACGGTAAGCCCATGCTAAAAGATGCCGAGGGAGTGTGGGGTCTTGATGCAATCGAAGCGGAAGAAAAACTCGAAAAACTCTACGGTCCGAAAGCGCACGTGGCCGTTATCGGCACTTCCGGAGAGAAAGTATCTCTGATTTCCGGTGTCTGTACCGACAAGGGCAGAATCGCCGCCCGATCGGGTCTGGGCGCTGTGATGGGAGTCAAGAAACTCAAGGCGGTCGTCTTGGACGGCGTGCAACGCATCGTCACCCACGATCCGGCGGAAATGAAACGTTTAAGCCGACACTGCAACAAGTGGGTCAACTTTCCCATGCCCCTCAACCTGCTTCCGGGGATAGGGATGGCCCTGACGGGGACATTCCTGCGTGTAACCCCTGCTCTTTTTCCCCAAGACGGTCTCTTATACAAGACCATTCTGAGGGAGTGGGGCACGGGTGGCATGAATCAGATGTCCATCGAGATGGGCGATTCTCCTCTGAAAAACTGGGATGGATCGAATAAAGATTTCCCTCTGAAGAAATCCAATAAAATCAGTCCGGATCTCGTCAAAGACGCGGAAATTGTGAAGTATCATTGTTATTCCTGTCCATTGGGATGCGGCGGTATCTGCGCCATGAAGGGAAAGTATTCCCACACCCACAAGCCTGAATATGAAAGCGTTCTGGCCCTAAGTGGCCTTTGCATGAATGAGGATCTGGACAGTGTTTTTTATTTAAACGAAATTCTGAACAGAGCCGGCATGGATACAATTTCTGCGGGTGCGACAGCAGCTTTTGCCATTGAATGTTACGAAAAGGGCATTCTCACTATAAAAGATACCGACGGTCTGGAATTAAAATGGGGCAATACGGAGGCGATGGTGACCCTTATCAAAAAAATGATCAGCAGAGAGGGAATCGGTGATCTGCTGGCCGACGGTTCAAAGATTGCCGCTAAAAAAATCGGCAAAGGTGCGGAAGCATTTACCGTCCATGCCGGAGGGCAGGAACCGGCCATGCATGACGGCCGCAATGATCCTGGCTTCAATGTTCACTACAGTGTGGAACCGACACCGGGACGTCATACGATTGGCG
Source organism: Smithella sp. (assembly GCA_049664145.1). Taxonomy (GTDB): domain Bacteria; phylum Desulfobacterota; class Syntrophia; order Syntrophales; family Smithellaceae; genus Smithella. The sequence goes on along the minus strand of JBATES010000154.1, from coordinate 5,546 downwards.
CCCATCTGTATTACGAAATGTTTCAGCTCTGGAAGAGCGTCAAGGGTCTGCCCAAACCAACCCCTCTTTTTATGAAGGGAAGCAAGTACAAAATCAACAAGGAAAAGGCCTTGGCCTCTGCCGCATGCAGTAAGTTCATGAATGTGGGTAATGGAGCAGGTATGTGTATGTTTGGTCTTTTTCTGGGTTCGAAGAAAATCCCGACATTTGACTGGCTCAATGCGGCAACGGGCTGGAAGTTGACGCCTGATGAATACATGATGATCGGCGAACGGATTCAGACTATGAAACAAAATTTCAATGTCAGGCATGGCATTGAACCGAAAAACAATTTCATCAGCAGCCGTGCCCAGGGTAACCCTCCCCAGAAGGAAGGCGCCAATAAAGGAAGGTTCGTAGATGTGGAAAAACTTGCCTCTGATTACTGGGAGCAGTTTGGATGGGACAGGAATACCGGCAAACCCAAAGAAGAAACCCTGCGAAAGCTGGAAATTAGATAAGAGGTCAAATATGCCTTACATGATCACGGAAAAATGCAATGGTTGCGGCGCCTGTGTCCGGATTTGTCCATCCGGCGCCATTTCTGGCGAAAAAAAGAAACTCCATGCGATTGACGGGACTTTGTGCATCGACTGTGGCACTTGCGGCAGAATATGCCCGCAGTCCGCCCTGCTCGATGCCGGAGGCTCCGGATGCTTGATGATCAAACGATCGGAATGGCTCAAACCCGATTTCATCCTGGAGGCCTGCATGGCCTGTTCTATCTGCGTAGATGCCTGCCCCGCGGGTTGTCTGGCCATGTCGGATTTGCCGCGGGCTAAGGGCGTGGATGCCTTGCCCTATTTGAAGTATCCCAAGGCCTGTATCGGCTGCGGACTGTGTTCCCGGGAGTGCCCGTTGGATATCATTGTGATGAAGAGTCCGCCAAAAATATAAAAGATAATCCCTGAGCTTTCAGAGGCCGGTTGCAGCGGTCCCGCTTAAGCTGCCGGCCACGAAATGGAAGTTCTCATCATTCACTTCAATTATCCATTGCGTTTCTTAAATTACATGGTATGAAAATCAGCAAGCAGGTTGCTCTTTTATCCATCCCTGGATCATTTTGTTTATGAAGAAAACGTATAACGCCGTTATCATTCTATTTTTAATAATGGCTGCCGGCATCGCTTTCAGCCCGGTAATCGGCAATGATTTCATTCAATATGACGATGACATGTTCATTACCGAAAACAATCCCATTAAATCCGGAATTCATCTGGAAAGCATAAAATGGGCATTGACCACATCTTATTTGAGTTACTGGCATCCCCTCACCTGGCTTTCACACATGCTGGACTGGAGTATCTTTGGAGCTAATGCCTCCGGTCATCATTTGATCAGTCTGTTTCTGCATATTGGAACCGTAATCTTTTTATTTCTCTTTTTAAATAAAACGACCGGCAAGATCTGGGCCGCCGCCTTTGCTGCCGCATTTTTTGCGCTTCATCCTCTAAGAGTGGAATCAGTGGCCTGGGCTGCTGAACGCAAAGATGTTTTAAGTATGTTCTTTGGAACGGCTTGTATTTATGCTTACGCTTTTTATGCCGAACGTCCAGGACTATCGAAATATAGTCTCTGCCTGATGTTATTTATCTTTGCCCTGATGTCCAAACCAATGCTGGTGACGCTGCCTTTTATTCTTCTGCTGTTGGATTACTGGCCGCTCCAGCGCCGGTTGAAAACTTCCGATGAGCAGGGCCGAAGATTTCATTCTCTGAAAATTATTCTTTTGGAAAAAGTCCCTTTTATCTTGATAACCCTCACTGTCAGCATGGTTACGCTCTGGGCGCAGAATAAGGTAGGCGCCACCTCGTTCGGAGAAAATTTATCATTGGCCACGCGATTAGCCAACGCGATGGTTACTTACGTAACTTACCTTGGCAAAACCTTGTGGCCTCTGAATTTAGCGTTGCATTACCCGTATGATGCATCACTTCCTTTATGGAAAGTTTTTGTTTCCGGGATAATCCTTCTCATCATCACGACGACTGCTCTGCTATGCGTCAGGAAAAAGCCTTTTTGGTTTACAGGCTGGTTCTGGTATCTGGGCGCATTGATTCCCGTTATTGGACTGGTGCAATCCGGCACGCAGGCACTGGCTGACCGTTACACCTATTTGCCTTCAGTTGGCGTGGCGATCATACTGACCTGGAGTATCTCGTCTCTCGAAGAAGCGAATATCATCAACAAAAAGATTCTATGGCCGGCGGCAGTCTGCATCCTCATGATCATGGCCGTTCTGACTTGGCGTCAATGCGGTTTCTGGAAAAACAGTATTGATATCTGGAGTCATGCCTCAAAGGTAACAAAGCATAACTATTTGGCTTACAGTCGCCTGGGAAATGCATACGGGGAAATGAAGCGATACCGGCAAGCCATTTATTACTTCAACGAAGTCCTGCGCGTTCGTCCGGATTATGCAATTGCCCATAACGGCAAGGGGGTTTCTTATAACGCCATGGGCATGCCTCAGGCGGCCATCAACGAATTTGACAAAGCCCTTGAGATGAAACCGGGTTACGGAGCCGCTTACAACAACAGAGCTTTCTCTTATTTCATGCTGAACGATACAGTCGCCGGTTGCAGAGATGCCCAAAAAGCCTGTGCGTTGAAACTTTGTAAAACGCTGCAATGGGCCAACAGCAGTGGATTCTGCCGTTATGACCTTTTCCCCGAAAACTAATCCTTTTTTAATCTCAATCCTTAATCTGTTGACAACAGACGTTCAGTGAAACCAGGGACAGTGACCAGTTTTTTATGAAAATATTTAACTGCTAATCTTCTGTTTTTTAGAAGAACTCCTTCCATCACGGCATTCAGGGCTTTCTCCGTTATTGAACCGTTCTACAACCAAAATCCGTTGCTGTATGTTTTCTTCTTTCATGAACACCTTCAAATTGTTTTAGATGTTCATGAAATGACGTAATAGCTATTCGATTGTCAAAGAACTTTGTCCACGACGTCTTGGCACATTTTCTGCCCACGATGTCCTGGCACTCAACTGCTAAATTCTAAAAACGCCTGATGTAACTGGATCACCGCCTTCAAGTTAATGGCAAAATATTAAATTAAATCATAATATTGCAACTATTCTGGGCGCAAAGCATATTTCCATGTCAATTCATAAGCAATATTTATTGCTATTATTATTGCTTTTTTATTGACAATAATAAAAGCATATATTATATTAAGTCCAACAAAACACGAATGCCGGAGGAAATACGGCTATGACTATTTTAAAAAAAGATCAGAAGAAGCAGATCGGAAACGTAATGTTAAGAGTCAGCATACCCGCGCCGTTGAGAGCCGAGATTAGAAAAACCAAAAAAATTTGCGCCAATAACGGTTTCTATTTTGACATCAAGTCCGATGTCATCTGCGCCGTTGAAAAAGCAGTTGCGGAGGCCAAGGAACGCCTGGATAGCGAAAAAAAGAACAGGGCCGATAACCCGGCTGAATCGGAAGCGAGAGCGCCGGCGCAGTCGGGTGACTGCTTGCATGCCACTGCGCCACCCGAAGGATAAAGCCTCTGATTTTCTGAAAGGAAAAGGTGATTAGAATGAATGCAATAGTAGGAGCAATTAATCTTGGAGGATTCGTGTCCACCCCGAGAGATTACATCACAACCAAGCTCGGTCTGGATAAGACAAGAACTGCGTGGGAATTTTTACGATCAAAATACGCCAAGCATTTCGGCTTTGGTCTTGAAGTCCGGGGAAGCTTGCCTGATTTCGAAAGCGCTACGGCCATCCGCCATCGAGCTAGCGAGGGTGTGGATCTCGCGTTAAAACATTACGGCGACATGCTGATCAACGCGGATATACAGGTCAAGGAAGGCCGCCTGGGTGCGGAAGATCATATGGTGACGGGTTATGATATCGATTTCGCGCTGGATTGGGATTATTCCAAACCGGTCTTAATTGAAATAACCTATGACAGACAAAACCGGTCATACCGGATCATGAGTCTCGTCTATAATCACGTCATCGACGGTGTGCCGCTCGCGCTGTACACGCATCTGATCCATAATCATCTGGTTTTGGGCAATGCATCATTTCTGAGTCAAAGCAAAAGGACTTTTCCGTTTTCCTACAAGTTCCATCTGTGGAACGGCGGCACCCTGCCGGATAAAAAAGGCTGGCTGAGATTAAATTGTCTGGGTGAATCGGATCTTTTTCCGATAGGAAGCCAGATCGATGTTACCGGCAGCAACATCCTGAAGCTCAGAGATAAAATAGCGCTGGAGATCGGACAGAGCGTTTCGAATTCATCCGTCGAAATTGCCCTGCTGAGTCTGGAGATGGGGATCACCTGGGCCACGGATTATATCGCGCAGGGAGATCAAAATTCCCAACGACAAATTGATGTTCAAAAAGGATACCGCGGTCTGGGAATTGTGCGAACGCATCTGGCAGAAGAGATCGGAAACGCCGATCCGTGGACTCAATATCGATGGATTCGCGATGCCGTGAAGGACGCCGCGGGGGAAATGCATCTCGAAAGGACCGGGAAAGGACAAAACAGCAGATTTTATACGCAATACAGAAAAATCAATCGTTTCTTTGTCAATCTCTTTGACCGGAGAATAAGCCATAAAGATGTCATGGCTGTCGCGGGTACACAGCTGATCGGGTCAAATTTAAACGGCATTGATTACGGCGTGCCTCTGTGTGTGGGTGACGTTACACCGGACAACATGCGGTTTATTTTCATTCCTTCTCATGGTGAGCATAATGATACGACAAAGCATGAACGGGCCAAACGCTCGCTGACAACCCATGTTACGGAAGTTTCTTTTGCCTGCGGTCCCAAAATCAAGAGAAGCAACGGCCGTTCAACGGTATACAAATCACTGAAAGTTTTACCGCAGAAAGCTGACAATATCCTTTTAGCCTGGGGACACGCTCCGGATAAAATTAAATCTTTACCACAGGCCCAACGAGTTAGGCAGGTTTTTATGGACGCCTACAGGCCCGATAATCCAACATTGGGCAGAATTGAAAAACGCGCTGAACGGTATCTGGATTTATAACTCAAGGGCCCTGTTGCTCAATTCCAGATAAAAAGCCTCTATAAATGTCTGTAAAAGAGGCAATAATAAATGCTTTTATTTATGCTTTTTTTATTGACAAAAACAAAAGCACGGTATAGTTTATAGCCGGATAAAGGAGAACATCATGAAAAAAACAAATGTATTGATGATACAGCCGAAGACTCCACAAACGTTCTGGAGCCATGAGAGCGCGCTCAAGGCAGCCGGATTCAAGTCGGTGATGCCTCCCCTGGGGCTGATGACCGTCGCGGCCATGCTTCCAGAATATTATGACGTCACGTTAATCGACATGAATGTGCGCGATCTCGAAATACGCGACATTGAGCAGAGTGACATGGTTTTTCTCACGGGCATGTGGATACACCGGGAATCGTTTTTAAAGGTTCTCAACATGTGCCATGAACGCGGGAAAACTGTGGTTGCCGGAGGGCCATTTGTCCAATCGGCCTACGGC
>JBATES010000153.1:0-2080 GCA_049664145.1 Smithella sp. | reverse complement strand
TGGTACTTTTGAGCGGAAAAATTGAAAAAAAATGAAAAAAAATTTAAAAAAGGCAGAAAAAAATAAGAATTTTGCAGCAGGGAAAGGAAATTGGAGCCCATGTAAAAAGGCAAGCTTTCAAAAACTTCAAGTTTTAAGTATATGCTTATTATTTGGCGTTATGGTCACAAAGAAATTTTTAAGGCCTCGCCATTTTCTTAAAAATTGCTCTTTGATAATTAAAAAAGCATGATTGCGCCTGAATCCCGATGATTTGTCATCATTCAGATCTGGATTTATGGCCATCCAGACAGCGGCGGCCCTGAACAGGTTGATGCCAATCGCCTTCAAGACCGCACAGAACTTGACAGCTTTAAAACCTCGAACCCTGAGTTGCTTCACTCCGGTTCGCCTGTCATATTCAGACATGGTGGCTTCAATTCCGGATCGCCACCGGTATCGGTCTTTAAATTCATCCGTCTGTTCGTAAGCCCTTCGTTCGGCAATTCGCATCTCTTTTTCCGTGTAGTGGAGGACGTAATTCTTCTTCCCGGCCTTGACCGGGCAGCTGGCTCGATCGGGGCAGCCACAGCAATGGCCGGAATCAAATACCGCCGTATGCCGGGTTTTCTTTTTCTTGACCGCCACCGGCGCAAGTCCTTGCGGGCAGGACAATACGACCCCTGTTTCCGAGATCACAAACTCCGACAGGCAAATCCCATTCTCATTTTTTTGCCCCATTGCCGGAGCAACGATTTCCACATGCTGCTGTTGTGCCTGAAGACAGTTGTCATCGCTGCCGTAAAGAGAATCCGCCAGTACCTCTTTGGGAGCAAAACCTGTTTCCTGAACGGATGCAATTGCCGGAAGCAATGCATTGGCGTCACTTTTATGCGCCGGCTCCACCTCGACATGGGTGATCAGATTGAGGGTTGTTTCACGGGTTTCTTTATCTGTCGTGGGAATATAGGTCTCCATGATCTGGACCTGATATCCCTGGCCTTTATGCCCGCTGTATGTGGCGTCCGGATCGGATGGATTTTGAAGCGAATCCGAGGGGATTTCCTTGGGCTTTTTCACCATGACGGACGGGCCGTCTTCGGATGGCTGCACATTGCACTGATCATTTAAAATTCTCTCAAGCTGCTTGTAGCTGCGCATATCGCAAACCGCCGGATGATTTTTAAACTGCATGACCAGATCGAAAAGATCGCTGCTGACCATATCCAGCGTCTTATGGGCATTGGAAGGTTTTACCATGGAAAAGCATTGCATTGATTTTTCAGGCAGATATCTCTCAATCAGGGTGGTGTTGATGGTGTCCAACAAATCCGTATGGTGCCGTTTCAGGTTGGTTAAAAAATTATGAATACCGGACGCGAAAATGCCGATACGACCCAAACGACGCATATTGGATTTGATATGCACCGAATCAATGCGTTGATTGTCGGTATTGACTTTAAACGTCTCCGCCAGTTGTTTGGTGACGCACCCAAACAACAAGTCGTCCAGCCGGTTATCGATAAGGATGGTGCGCATATTCCAAAGTGTTTTCGGGCACATATATTTTGCAGAATCCGATTCTTCCGTAATGTTGAGTGCATAATGCCACTGGATGTTGAATGTCAGTTGATCGCAGGCCTCGTCATCCGTGAGGTCAAACATCTGCTGAAAAATAAGCATACCCAGGACGGTATGCAGTTCCTTGGTCGGACGGCCGAATTCCTTTTCAAAAAAAGGGAACAAGCTGCTGACAGGCAGATTGGGAAGGATTTTATTTTGAAACAACCCCGGCCACGTCTTGTCGAGTAACTGCCGTCTCTTGGGGCTGAGAAACCGCCAGGGATCAAAAAGATCGAGCTGTTTGTGATCTTTAACGTGAATCATGCTTTTTCCTTATAAATTATTGATTTTATTATATGATATTATAATAAAACCAAAGAAAAGGCAAGCACATTTTTATAAAAAAATTAATAATTTCAGATAGTTAATTAAAAATACTTTTTACGAAACCATCAAATTTTGTTGGGACAGTAAAAGGAAGAACAGCCATTCGTGTATTTAATAAATTCAGAAATTTGAAAAAGAGCCCCTATTGGGG
>JBATES010000152.1:0-20782 GCA_049664145.1 Smithella sp. | reverse complement strand
ATTGTTGTTGATGCGGAAAACGGCCAGCCGATTGAAGGAGCGGTGATTCTGGTGGAATGGACAAAAGTAAAGGGATTGCCCGGCATGACTCATACCGAAAGTTATAAAGTCGTAGAAGTGGTAACGGACAAAGAAGGCAAAGCCGTAATTGAAGGCGTAGCCGCTTATTTTGTCAGTATGCCGCGTGTAACAGTTTACAAGAAAGGTTACGTTGCCTGGAATAATGAATATGTCTTTCCTGATTGGAAAAAGAGAACCGACTTTAAATGGAAAAATAATTATGTCTTCAAACTGGAAAAGTTTAAGCCGGAGTATAGTTATATTAAACATACGAGATTTATTAGCTCAGTTATTCTTGTGGGCGCATTTGAAAAAAAAGTATTAATGTACAAAGCCATGAGATGGGAGGAGTTGAAAGCATCTGAAGAAAGAAACGTCCAGCAGAACAAGTAAATAAATTAAAGATGGGAGATTAATAATTATGAAGAAAACGAGCATGGCATTTATTATTGTATTCATTACTTTTTATTGCCAATGTCTTTTTGCTCATGATCAGGAAAAAGTTCATCCAGATATTACTCAGTTTGCGACTGAAAAATCTAATCTTGATGCCTACCTTAAAAAATATTTAAATTTTGAAAATGGTTTATCAACTGCGTTGCCGACCGATGGCGGGAAAAGTATTTTGTATTTACTACGTGAAGGTTCCAAACAAGAAGACTCTCTCGACACCTGCCGGGCAAGTAATCATTTTCTGAATCCATTAAAGACATGGGATGCAGCGGGATTGAGCGACTCTCCCCTTTGGGCCGATGTCGCCTGTTTTTTATGGAAACCGTATTATTCCGCCGTTACCTGGGCAACGGGTTTTACATCCCCGACAGGGCCGCCCATACCATATAATCCGTATAACGAAAAATCGCCCAATGTATGGACTAAAGCCAGAATACTTTATTATAATGCGCTGACAGCAACGAATCAAACCACTAGGGAAAACAGCTTTGCTCAGATGTTCCAGTCATTAGGACAAGCCATGCATCTTATACAGGACATGTCCGTTCCGGCGCATGTGCGTAATGATTTTAAATCACACATAGTCTTTACCGGCTGTGGTCAAGAAAAATGTCCTGACTGGATTCGGTCCAGATTCAACAATGTATTTGAATACTATGTTAAAACAAATCCGGGCCTTGTATCTAAAGATCTGTTATCCGAGCTGCCAAAATTTACGAATCCCCGACTAACCGATTTTTGGGATACGCAAAATCCTGCCAGTTCTCCTTTGGGTTTGTCGCAATATACAAACACCAATTTTCTGAGCGATAATACAATCCCCAATAACCAACCTGACGAGGCACATAGATTCACATTACCGGTTATTAGCAATACAAACATGTTGATATGCGAAGATTATGAACCCGGTTCGACAAAAAAGAGAAAATATATCAGCAGAAATACTTGCGGTTCGATAAGCGAGGCAAGGACAGTTGATCATTTCGCGGCGCTCAGCGTTTTAAATAAAGAGATACTTATCAATCCTACTTATATCTCCACATTGCGACTTTGGCTGGATGATAACGTGCATAAAACTTACGCAGGCGAACTTCTGCCGATGGCTATCGGCTATTCTTCGAGTTTGTTAAATTACTTTTTCCGTGGTGAAATAGATGCAAAATTTCTTCCTGTTTTTGACGAATCAAAGCTGGAAAGTGTCAGAATCAAGGTCAGAAATATCACCCCTACCAAGGATTCCATGGGAGGTAACTTAGACAGCAAGTTTTATCTGGCTTATCGCTATAGGCCACCGGGAGCTCCCGCTGACGGATCACAAGACATTTGGAGTCAAGTTCCCTATGTGTATCCCTTACCCAACGCTCTGCTTTATGGAAAAGGGGATACCGGTAATGATCTGGAAGGGCCATCCTATGAAACCGAAATACTTTTTGGTGGATTTCCCGTAGATATCCCCATCTCTAATTACCAAAATGCTCAATTCATGCTGATCTACAGAGGCAATCTGGGCGAAGAAAAAACAAACCTTGCCAATAATGAACTCGGTGGCATTATCGGTAAGTTCGAAGCGTCTAAACCCATAACATTTCATGAAGAAAACAATACCGCTCCAAAAGGTGATTACAACTGGTTTCAGATGGACTCGCCCGTCTTCGGCAGCAATGTATGGGATGGTGTTGCCCAAAATGAGATTGTTGGCGGAAAACTGATAAAAACAAACATTCTCAATCCGAGCATTCCCAATACCGGCGCACCGTGGCACTTTAACACATCACTGATTGGCGTTCATAATCTGTCCGGTACGACCTACGCAAATAATATCTTCCCTATTCCTGTTACAAAAGATACTTACATTGAATTCAAAATTGATGAAATGTCCATGTTACCCGTTCCGGCGCCGGAAGGCAGCTATCAGGGAATGGTCCTGAGTTTCAGTAATGGATATAAACTGGAATTTTCATTAGGTAACCAGCTCTGGTATCTTAACAACACGACTGGATATTTCTCCTTTAATGCAGGGAAGGGTGTCGTTGGTAATATCCATGACTTGTTCAAGCAGTTCAATTTGACTGCTACGGATGGTATGAAGCTAAATTACATTGGACTATATCAAAAAATAGCTTCCAATGTGCCGACGGATACGCAATATGAACAGAAAATGATTGTTGATTTTATCCGTATCGTCGAAATGGAAAAAATGGGGCCGGAACAGTAAGCGGGGTAACGTATAATATTTTTCACACAATTCGAGGAGCAATCCTCAATCTGACACAACTTGGTTGTTTCAAAACATAAACCAATACCATAATGAGGCGCTCATGCCATTTTCAAGACATTTTCTGTGAAGCTATCTATATTTAGCGATGTCTTAAATTTTTCTTTCGACAGAACAGAATTGTGAGCTATTATAATTTTTCCAGAGCCTTGATGTGAGTTTCCAACAGGCGATTTTTGTCAAAATCTTTCAGTTGAAGAGACTCGGGAGTCGTACCGGCAAACGCGCATTTGGGCGCCAGTCCGATTAATTCCGATTCCAGTATTTCCACTTTTCCTTCGGCCGCCATTTCCTTCACCCGGTCAAAAACAGCCTTCAACGATGTTTCCCTGCAATGGGTCAGATTCACGGATACCTGCGCCAGCCCCCGACTCTTGAGCATTAAGCCGATAGCGCGCACATCTTTCAGACCACCGCCCTTTTCCCGTATCCGCGAAGCGATGTGTCGCGCCAGTAAAAAATCGTCAGACGCCAGATTGATGTTATAGGCCACCAGCGGTTCGCGCGCGCCCACAACGGTGGCACCGGCACGGTCATTCCATTGCGTCCCCACATCCGGACATTCTTCTGCACAGGCCAGCTTATCCTTCAGCCCTTCATATCCGCCGCGACGGACATCGGGCAGTGCCACCCGACTATCGTTTCGCGCCGCGAAACCGTAATAATAGACGGGAACGCCAAAACGCTCATGAAACTTTTGTCCGAAAGCATGAGCCACATGGACCGCATCTTTCATCTTCGTTCTGCCAACGGGAATGAAGGGCACGACATCAACCGCCCCCAGACGCGGATGCACTCCGGCTTGTTCTCTCATGTCAATCAATTCCAGCGCTTTTCCGCACGCGGCAAGAGCCGCCTCCAGCATATTTCCCGGATCTCCTAAAAAAGTAAAAACGCTGCGGTTGTGATCGGCATCAGCGCTGAAATCAGCCAGTCTGATTTGGGGGAAAGATTTAAAAACAGCGGCAATGGAGGAGATTTTCCGGAGATCGCGTCCTTCACTGAAGTTCGGAACACATTCGATGATTTTCATTGTTGAAACTCCAATTCCGAAAGCGTAGCGTAGCGGAATTGGTCAGTTGAACAATCCCGCAAAGCGGAGGGTTGAATGCTCCACTGTCTGCTTAAGAATATGTTTCCATAATTTATTCTTGCATTCATACCCGTGATATTCAGGCCTGATAGATTTTAATCTCCGGCAGTTCAACACAGGTCAGTTTGCCATCATACACCGCGCCTGTATCGATGCCTATTTTATTCTTATTAATCAAAAGATTTTTCATGGGCGTATGGCCGAAAACAACTGTTTTACCGAAATCATTTTCGTTTTCGATAAACTCGAAGCGTATCCATAACAGGTCATCAATGGACTGATCACGCAGCGGCAATTCCGGCCGGAGACCGGCATGAACAAATATATAATGATCCGTTTCATAATAGGGTAAAAGTGACTGGAAAAATTTCATGTGTTCTTCGGGAATTTTAGCTTTTCTTTTTTCAATATCGTCAGAAGGCAGAATCCCATAGGATTCCAGAGTTGCCCTGCCCCCGTTTCCCAGGTACAAACCTTCATTCACACCATCGAGATAATCCATAAACATCTGTTCGTGATTTCCCCGCAGACAGATTACATTTTGATACTCACCTTGCAACCTGATCAGATAATCGACAACTTCGCGGCTGTATTTGCCGCGATCAATATAATCGCCGATAAAAACCAAAGTGTCTCTTTGCCTGTCGATAACCATCTTCTCCATCAGCTCTTCCAGTTTTTCCAGACAGCCGTGAATGTCACCTATGGCGAAGATTTTATTCATGCAAGCCTTTGAGAATTTTAATCCAGGAGTGCCTTTGTAAAATTACCGCTTTCAAAAACACGCAGGTCATCCAATCCTTCACCCACGCCGATGAATCTCACCGGCAGCCCAAGCTCACCGGCAATGCGCACCACAACGCCACCCTTGGAAGTGCCGTCAAGCTTTGTCAGAACGATGCCGGTTGCCCCGATTTCTTCTTTGAAGGTTTTCGCCTGCATAACCGCATTCTGACCGGTTGTTGCATCGAGAATCAACAGGATTTCCAGCGTCAGTTCCGGCAACTCTTTATGAATGATCCGCTTAACTTTCTTGAGCTCCTCCATCAGGTTAACACGGGTGTGCAATCGTCCGGCCGTATCGACAATCACGACGCCGTCATATCCGGCTTTAATTTTAGCCATCGCGTCAAAAACGACGGCCGCCGGATCGGCCCCTGTTTTCTGTTTGATAACCGGCGCGCCTACCCGCTGTCCCCAGACTTCCAATTGTTCGACAGCCGCGGCCCGGAAAGTATCGGCGGCCACCAGCATGACATCGTGACCTTCACTTTTCAGCATATTGGACAGTTTGCCGATGGTGGTTGTCTTGCCGCTGCCGTTCACTCCAATGGTCATTATGATAAACGGCTTCCCACGGGGTATCATCAAAGGTTTATCTATTTTTTGCAGAATAGCGTTCATTCTGGCCTGCATCACCTTTTTGATTTCGTCCGCATTCTGCAGATCATGACGGCTTACCCTCTTCTTCACATCATCAATTAAATCGTGGGTAAATTGAGGCCCCATATCCGCTGAAATCAGCAGTTCTTCCAACTTGTCATAAAGATCTTTATCGATAATCTTTTTAGCAAAAAGGTCATTCAAATCCGTGTTCAGAACATCCCGCGTTTTGGACAGTCCTTTTTTAATTTTTTCAAAAAAACTTATCTTGGCCATAAATACACCTTTCTGAGGCAATGACTGTTCATAACCGCTTTTCATGAATAAGTAAAGAATGGATTAGTTCAGATTGACGGAAACCAGTGTTGATATGCCCTGCTTTTGCATGGTGACGCCGAACAGCGTATCGGCAATTTCCATGGTGCTCTTGTTGTGCGTAATCATCACAACCTGGGATTTATCGGCAACATCTTTAATCAGCCGGTTAAACAGATTGGTATTGGCGTCATCCAGAGCGGCGTCCACTTCGTCGAGAACCAGAAAGGGTGACGGACGGTATTTAAGAATGGAAAAAATCAAAGCAACCGCCACCAGTGACTTTTCACCGCCGGAAAGCAAACTGACATTCTGTTTTCGTTTGCCGGGAACCTGGACAGCAATATCCACCCCGGTTTCCAATAAATCATTTTCATCGTTCAGCAAAAGCTCCCCGTGACCTCCCGGGAAAATCTGTGCAAACACTTCCTTGAAACAGGCATTGACCGCAGCAAAGGTCTCGGCAAACCGGGCGCGGGAAATCTTGTTAATGCGCGTAATCGTTCTCTGCAGAACATTGAGCGAAGCGTTCAAATCGGTTATTTGCGTGGACAGGAAATTATAGCGCTTGTCCAGTTCTTCATATTCGCTGATGGCGAGCAGATTTACATCGGTAAAGGTATCGATTAACTGCTTGTTTTTTTCCAGCAGGGCAATCAGTTCGGCCAGTTTTTCTTCGGAGACTTTTTCAAACCCGTCGGTCATGGCTGCCAAATCCGCATTGTGTTTTTCAAAAACGGCTTTCCTCAGATTTTCACTGTTTAAGGTCACTTCCCGGCACTGGATTTCCATTGCATTGATGCGTTGACGCACATCATCGAGCTTCTTTTTTATTTCTTTTATTTCATTTTCTTTGATTTTCACCTGAGCGTCTTCACGATTTTGCTCGGCTTTCTTTTCGGCCAGCAGGGTTTCCTGGACAGCGAAACCGTCATACAAGTCTTTCAATAACGTCTGTTCGTTAACGATGGTCTGCGTCAATTCCACAATCTGTCCCTCACAGGAGATGATTTCTTCCTCCTTCATTCTATTCTCATTTTCCATCGCGGAGACAGTATCCTGCAGTCTCGATATGGTCCTTAAATCAGCTTCCTTTTTTTCTTCCAGCGCAGCCTTCTCAACTTTTTTGCCGGTTAAATAACGTTCCTGTTCATCAATTGCCCGGCGCGACTGTTCCTTCCTCGTATTCAGAACGGAGATGACTTCGTTAATTTCTTTTTCTGCTTCATCTTTTCGGATGACGTCAATATTCAATTGCTGCAACTTCGTTTCAGCGTCGGTTTTTTCCGCGTTTAAGTTTTTTCTGTTGAACTCCAGCACGGTTACGCTCTGCTTCAGTCTGCTGGTCTCCGCTTCAAAGCGTTCGCGATCCTTATTACGGCCTTTGAGGTCAATTTCCAGAGCATGCATGTCACTGGTTATCTGGCCGATTTCTTCTTCCAGCCGGGAAATCGCGGAGACAAGATTATTTCTCTCATTTGTTTTCACTTCCAGATCAACGGACAGTGCCGTTACGTCACTCTCCAGCTCGCCGATTTCTCTTTTCGTCGCCAGCAGACTTTTTTCCACCGCGGCGCCGCTGCCACCTGTCAATGCGCCATACGGAGATATAATATCGCCCTCCGGCGTGACAAAAGTTCCCCGGAAACCATTTTGCTTCCAGAGTGAAATTCCTTTTTCAATGGTCGGCACCAATAAAACATCACCCAGCAGACAATCAATAATGGGCTGATAATTTTCGCTGACTTTGATCTTTTCGAGAAGGGGTTGCGCACCATCCAGATGTTCCGCGCCGGATGTTTTCGCGTGATGGTTTGTCAAATCAACTGAAACAAAACTGCCCCGTCCCAGTTGGTAATTTTTCAAATAATCAATCGCGCGGATACCATCTTCCTGACTCTTGACCACCACGTACTGAAGTTTTTCTCCTAAAACGGCTTCCACGGCGGCTTCGTATTCACGGGTTACGCTGATGTGATCGGCTATGACGCCGTAGAATTTGTCGCTGTATTCCCTGTCTTCAATAATTTTCTTGACGCCTTCATTGCACCACTTAGACGCATCCTCAAATTCCTTCAGCGAAGCCAGACGGGAAGATTTGATATTCGAATCTTCCCTGATTCTCGCGATATCATCTTCATAGATCTGCAAATCCGATTTCGAACGCTCCAACTCGGAGGCTGACGACTCTTTTTTCTCCCCTAACCGGACAATTTGTGACTCGTCATTTTTCAATGCTTCGTTGACTGACTCCAGTTTGGTGACCAGATCAGTCATCATTCTTTTATCTTCATCGAGTTCGCGTGTTTCTCTTTCCTCTCGCCTTTTCAGGTCTTCAATATTCTTATTCAGACTGGAAATCATGTTGTGGAATCTGGCTTTCTCTGTCACAACATCAATAAACAAAATCTTCTTTTCTTCCAGTTGATTATTTATTTCTTTATCGGCGTCAACCAGCGACTGAACCTTCTGCTGAATTTCTTCATGTTCTTTTTTCAGCTCTGAAAGTTTGCTTTCGGCTTCAGCCGCGTCTTTTTGCAGATTTTCAATCTCGATGGTTAAATCAGCCCGCTTTGCCCTGAGCATTTCAATTTCAGCCAGATCTTTCTGCTTGCGTTCGGTCATACTGGCGATTTGCTGATTGGCAAACTCAATACTTTTTTCTTTGATGCTGATGGTATTTTTCATCTCGTAGAGCTCGTGCTGGGTTTTTGCCGTCAGCTCTTCATTTTCCATCAGTTTTATTTTCATCTCATCCAGCGCCGCTTCCCTTCCTTCGAGGCTGGTTTGAATCAGATTGCCTTGATTTTGCAATTCCTCGCGCTCGACATGCAACGCGGATTCCTTATCCGCAAACTCAACATAATTCTGCAGGGAAATCGTTAATTCCACATCCTTGGTTTCCTGCTTTATATTTTTATACTGCTCCGCTCTTTTAGCCTGACGGGAGATGGTATTTAACTGGGTCCGGACTTCCTTAATGATGTCGTTTAAGCGCACCATATTCTGTCTCGTCGCTTCCATCTTGCGAACAGCGGCTTCCTTGCGGCTTTTGTATTTGGAAACACCGGCGGCATCTTCAATAAATAATCTTCTGTCCTCTGGCTTAGCTTCCACCAGATTGGTCACATGTCCCTGTTCAACCAGCGAATAGGTTCGGGCGCCGACGCCGGTTCCCATAAAGAATTCCCTGACGTCGAGAAGACGGCAGGGAACTTTGTTGATGTAATATTCACTGTCACCGTCCAGAATGACTTTGCGGGAAATAGATATTTCGTTCATCTCCGCATAAGCGCCGGGGAAATTGTGTCCGTTGGTCACCAGCGTCATCGTAATTTCCGCCATGCTGACCGGAGCGGAATCCTGACTGCCGTTGAAAATGACGTCATCCATTTTTTTCCCGCGCAGAGCCTTGACTCTTTGCTCACCCATGACCCAGCGGATGGCGTCAACGATATTGGATTTACCGCAACCGTTCGGACCGACAATGCCGGTTACACCGGTGGCGAAATCAAGGACAACCCTGTCGCGAAACGATTTAAATCCTGATATTTCTAAACTTTTCAGATTCATGAAAAACTTCTTTATAAGTATGTTGTTAGGTTGGCGGAACACTAACAAAAGATTCACGCTTTGTAAAGGGAAAATACAACAAAATGTGGTTCCTTAATAATTACACCACAATATGTAGTGTTTGTCTTTGTTTTTACTTTTCAGCCAACTATCTCAATTATAGTAAAACTTTTTCGTAAAAATCATAAAAAAACAAAACAGGCAATAGAAAAAAGGCAGGGTGACGAAAACCCTGCCTTACAAAACAACCTAAAGATTGAATAATTGTAATTATCTTCGATTAATACTGGCCTGCAATATAGTTGCTTAATTGATTAATCAGTACATCTTTCTCAGATATCGTTGATTTTACCGCATCACCGATGGAAATAATCCCCACAAATTTCACCCCGTCAAAAACCGGTACATGCCGGATATGCTTTCCGGTCATCAAGACCATGCAATCCTCTACCGAAGTATCAGTTTTCACTGTAAACATTTTATTAATAGGCGTCATGATTTCTTTAACCAGCGTTTTCGGTGATGTTTTTCCCTTCAGGACAATTTTTCTCGCATAATCACGTTCTGTCATTATCCCGGCAACTTTGCCTTTTTTATCGACGACCATTATTGCGCCGATTTCTTTTTCGGCCATCAATTTAAGGGCATCATATACCGTAGAATCCGGAGGGACCGTCCATATCTGCTTTGATTTACTTTTCAGAATATCACTCACTCTCTGCATAATCCAACACCTCCACATTTCATTAGTTTGTTTGCGTTTATTTTAAAAGAAATTTGCTAATTTAGCAAGCACTTAAATAAAAAATTTATTCAAAAAATATTTCTCTTTCGGCAAAAAAACTACATAAAACAATATTGAGAATATCTTTGACATAAAGGTTTTATTTTAGTATTAATAACTTGGTTTATCGAAAGCCGTTATGTTTATAAATGTAATGGGGTTTTCAAAAAAAAATTGGTCACATAAACATTTAGAGCGAAAGGAGAGTTTTTATGAAAAAAATTGGTTTTTTAGTGTTCATCCTAATGCTGATGACTATGGTCGCATCAGCACAGGCGGAAGTCAGAGCAAACTCTGTTTCCATTACACCCTTTGTGGGACTTTATGATTTTGAAAGCAATGAGTATGACTTCGACAATTCAGTGACGGTTGGATTACGTGCCGGTTACAACTTTACAAAAAACATCGGCGTGGAAGGTTTTGTGCACTTCGTGCCGACAAAAACACAGGTCTATCCTATAACCGGTGATGATGACGTTTATCTGTATGGATATGGCGTTGAAGGTCTGTTTCATTTTTTCCCAACCAGTGCTGTAGTACCGTTCCTGGCAGCGGGAATCGGAGGCATTCATTATCAGGTGGACGCTGATGGCGCCGCCATTGACGACATGAACAAATTTGCTTTTGATTACGGCGCAGGTCTGAAAGTGTTCCTGCCTGAAAAAGTTGCTAACTTCTTCTTTGCAGACGATTTAGCGCTGCGTGCCGATATCCGCCACGTCATTCCCATGAATGAAAATTACAACGATTTGATGACGACAATCGGCATTAATTTCGCGTTTGGCGGTAAGGACAAATGCGTTGATTCCGATAAAGACGGTGTTTGCGATGACCGTGACAAATGCCCCGATACACCGGCTGATTGCGAAGTGGATAAGGACGGATGTCCCGTTGACTCCGACAAAGACGGTGTAATTGACTGCAGAGATAAATGCCCCGATACACCGGCCGGTTACAAAGTTGACAAAGATGGTTGTTGCCTTGATTCGGATAAAGACGGCGTAGATGATTGCAAGGATAAATGCCCCAACACACCTGCCGGATGCCCTGTTGACAAAGATGGTTGCCCCCTGGATTCCGATAAAGACGGCGTTATTGATTGCATGGATAAATGCCCCGAAACACCTGCCGGCGCCATTGTCGATAAAGACGGTTGCATGCGCGAAAAGATCACCATCGAACTGAAAGTGGAATTTGACACCGATAAATCGTTTGTCAGAGATCAGTATCGTGATGAGATCAAGAGAGTTGCTGATTTCATGAAACAGTATCCCAAGACCAAAGCGACAATTGAAGGACATACTGACAGTCGCGCTTCGGATGCCTACAATCTCCGTTTATCCAATGATCGTGCCAACGCTGTTCGTGATTACCTGGTAAAAGAATTTGGTGTTGAAGCCTCTCGTCTCTCCGCTAAAGGTTATGGTGAATCCAGACCGATAGCCACCAATGACACTGAAGAAGGAATGCAGAAGAACCGCAGAGTTTGGGCTGTTCTGGAAGCAGTAGAAGTAAAATAAATAACTGCTAAACGTAAGCAAATCGAAAGCCCCATGATCTTGATAAGGTCATGGGGCTTTTTGCATTAATAAACTTAAGCTATCGGATGTTTTATATCGGCTTTAAAGATTTTCATGGTGTCTTATATTTCTTCACCGGCCCGATGTCCTTCATGAATGGCCTCCAGTATGCGACGCGGGCTTTTGGCATCGCCGATAATTCGATAAGGAATGGCCAGTTCCTTGCACACATTTTCCAGAGCGTTTTCTGATCGGGCCCCCATGGCGGTTATAATCAAAGCAGCGGCTACCTTTTCTTCAATGTCCCCCTGATGATATCGCACGCCATCATTTTCTATCGCCAGGACTCTGGCGCCGAAGAACAATCGGCCGCCTCCATCTTTGATACGCTTGTGCAACCAGTATCCGTGAGCAGTCAGCTTGTTTACCGGCGGAAATTTCTGCATTTCCAAAACGGTTACCTCAATACCATTGGCCAGAAGATAATCTGCTGTTTCCATTCCCACATAGCCGGCACCCAGGATAACAGTCGGGCTTTTTAATGCAATCTTTCCTGTAAGAACATCACGGGCATCGGCAACTATCTTGGAATCCAGGCCGATAATCGGGGCCGCAACCGGACAGGCACCGCAGGCCAGAATCACCGCATCAGGCTTGTGCTCTTTTATTTCAACAGAACTGATTGCACGATTGCAATGAACCGGCACTGAAGATTTTTTCAACCGGCGTAAAGACCAGTCAACCCAATCCATGAAAGCTGCTTTGTGCGGAGGTCGGCTTGCGGATAAGAGCTGGCCGCCAGCCTGCACATCTTTTTCATAAACCTCCACATCATGTCCCCGCGCAGATACTGCCATGGCAGCCGACAAACCGGCAGGCCCCGCTCCGATAATCCAAACGCGCTTGGGATTATCTTCTTTGGCTGCCGACATTTTATATTCTCGTCCGCACTCCGGATTAAAACTGCACGTGGCGGACTTCATCTCAAAACTCAGCCTTTCGATGCAACCCTGATTGCAGGCCGTGCAGTATCGGATATCATCAAGATTTCCTTCGCGGGCTTTATTGACAAAATCAGGATCGGCCAGATGCTGACGGCCGAAGCTAATGAGGTCGGCATCACCGCGCGCGATGGCCTCATCGGCCAGTGCCGGATTGTTGATGCGTCCCACGCCGATCACGGGGACCTTCACGACCTCTTTGAGCGCGCGGGCGCGAAAGAGATTAAAACCCGGATCGGTATCCATGGAGGCAACAGACAGACTTCCTGGTGTGGAATAAACCCCTACGGAACAATGAATAGCATCAATCCCCGCCGTAACCATTTGGGGCGCGAACCGCTGCATGAAAGCCAGATCATACCCGCCGCGCACCAGCTCATCCGCTGATACGCGAATCCAGAGAGGAAAATCTTGTCCCACGAGTTTGCGCGCAGCCGCGATAATTTCCAGAATAAAACGCATGCGGTTTTCCTCATTACCGCCGTAATCATCTTCGCGCTGATTGGAAAAAGGAGAAAGAAACTGATTCAATAGATATCCGTGAGCGCCATGAAGTTCCACGGCATCGAAGCCGGCTTCACGAGCACGCCCGGCGGCTTTGGCAAAGGCTTCTATGATTTGATGCACACGTGCCAGAGACATGGCCTCGCAGGGCTGACCCAGAATAACACTGGGAATGGCCGAAGGCGCTTCAGGCATTGCACCGGCAGCAGCCTCAAAGGTTTCGCGTCCCGCGTGGTGCAATTGGAGAGCAACCTTTGCTCCATGACGATGCAGAGCCTCCGGAATGCGCGCCAATCCGGAAATAAAATCATCCTTCCAGGCACCCAATTCGTTGGGAAACCCCTTCCCGCGCGGATCAACCGCGCATATTTCAGTAATGATCAGACCGGTACCGCCCTGCGCCCGACGCGCCAGATAAGCAATTAGACGGTCACTGACGGTTCCATCGGCATTGCCGTATCCCGTACCCATCGGCGGCATGACGGCTCTATTCTTCAACGTCATGCCGTTAATAGTGATTGGTGAAAAAAGATGTGAAAATTGCATTTATCTCTCCTTATTCTTACAATATTAAAATAAGATTTTAATTATGAATGATTTGGTTTTAATCTTTTTTGAATTGATCACTCCTTTCCATAGCAAGTTTTAAATTTCGATGAGCGTTTTTGTTATATGGATTAATCCGCAGCACCTTTTCAAACTGAAGAATACCTTCGTTAATTTTTCCTTGTTCCACCAGCGCAATGCCCAAAATATTATAGGCCTCCTGGTAATCTGGTTGCAATTGCATAGTTTTCAAAGAATACTCTATCGTTTTGTCCAGTTTTCGATCTTCCAAATAAAACAGCCCGATATTATAATACGCATCCGCGGAAAATTTATTAACTTGAATTGCTCTTTGAAAATTCTCCAACGCTTCCTCGCGTCTGCCCATTGTTTTTAAAATCAGACCTTTATTATTATGTGCTGACCAGAATTGCGAATTAATTTTAAGGGCCATATCATAATAATACAAAGCCCCGTTATGCTCACCCTTCTTCGCCATTTCCTGTCCGACAATTTGATAAGCAAAATAATTATCAGGATTTTTCTTAAGTACATCTTCAAAGAGAATTTGCGTTGTCGCCCATATTTTTATTTGATTATGGGCTGCCCATGCAAGGAGCAAAATGAACACCACCGATATAAAGATAAGCGGTTTTTTCAGGACAGTAAATTTCGCAGAAATATTCTCCATGCCCCATGCGGTCATTACAAACAATCCAATAAAAGGAACATAGGCATACCGGTCAGCCATTGTATGATCGCCAATGGTCATAATCCCGATAACAGGCACAAGCGTTCCCAAATACCAAAACCAACCAACCGGCAAATAGGGATATTGTCTGAAATATCTGCATACCCAAATGGTGATAAGAATTAGAAGGACAGCACATAAGAATATCTGCCAGGCAGGAATATTCAGATATAAATAAAAAATAGAGAGATCCGTGGGCCAGAATAACTTTTTTATGTACATAATGTAAGAAAAAATCGCGTTATTGATTCTCTCGATGAAACCTGTTGTTCTTAAAAACTGAGTTTCAGTATCATGTCCAGGGGTATAAATATTTATAAATACTGTTAGAGCTGATAAAATAAATAAAGGAATTTTCTCTAAAATCAGAAAACTAATTTTTTCTTTTCTTGTTGTATTCCTTTCCATGTTATTTTGGGGAGATATTACAGCTCTTTCCAGCGGCCAGTAATCCATGAGCAATAAAACAAAAGGCAGGGTGACCAGCATTGGCTTGGACATCAACCCCAACGCAAAACAGATGATCACCGGCAAATAACGTTTCCATTCTGGCTCTTTTACATACCGGGCATAGAACAACATTGTCATCATCCAGAAAAAGGTGCTCAAAACATTTTTGCGTTCAGATATCCAAACAATAGACTCCACATTAATCGGATGGATGGCAAACAATACCGCAACAAAAGCACTGCGCCAAATGGCGCCTGTCAGATTTCTAAAAAGTAAAAATAATAAAATAGAGTTAATGAGATGAAGGATGACGTTCGTCCAATGATAGCCGCCGGCATTAAAACCAAAAAGGTGATAATCAAACATCAACGATAGCCAGGTAAGCGGATTCCATAAACCGAAATAGTTTGTACTGAAAGCCCAGCGTAATCCATCTGCCGTAAATCCTGACTGAACATGACTGTTTTGTGTAACATAAATATCATCGTCAAAATAAATAAAATCATAATTTTGGACACGCCAATAAACACCCAGTATTAAAATAATCAGTGTCAAGATGACCATGAATGTTTTTTTCTGATTTATGTTAAATTGATCAATCATTTATCTATTATCTCTTGTAAAATGTGCACGCTATTTCTTGAAAAGATTCAACATTCATAACATTTTATTTTTGAGATTAGTTTTCATAAACACAACACTTGTTTGATCGGAATAAACAACATGCCAATCTTTTGCCTGTTTCATCAGCAAGGTGGTCTTTGTGCCGGATTTTAATAGAACAATATCATGAGGATATTTTTGTAAGAAAATATGCCCTCCATCCCTTCCGTGCAAAAAATCGAAATATTCTTTTTGAACGGTATCCGTATAGACATTTTCATAACGTCCATCCATTGCCACGCGGCAATCAGGGTAACATGACCACATCAGGTATTCACCCCATTCAAAATGTGGCAGAATGTTCCCCTTGATATTGCGCTCCTTCATCCAGGCGATTGCCTTCGTCGGATAATAATCTGCCGTAACAGCAAATTTAAAAGTCGGGCTTAAATGAATTTCTTTGGCGGAGTATAAATAAAAGCTCAGTGAACAGAAAAAAAAGATTGTAAAAACAACTGCAAGACTCTTGAAAGATTTTTCTTGAACCTTCCATTGACCGGCATATTCCGTCAGATATAAAGGCATATACGCCCCTAACACCAGACCGAAAAGAACCTCGTGCCGAATGTGACTCATTCCCAAATAGATAACGACGGCAATAACTAAAAGTTCGGTAATATCTTTTTTCTTACGAAACACAGAGAGCAGCAAAATTATCACACTCATTATTAGAAACAGACTCACGGGGAAAATATGAATATTGGACTTTAATGCTTTTACGACCGAATACCATTCTGTTATTTCCGGTCTGGGCAGAGCAACGGCATAAAGTGTGTAAAGCCAGTATTGTATGCCATAAGGATTAATCAACGTCGCAAGTGAAGCAATAATGCCCCATTGAAGGTAAGAAAAGGCAATTTTTTTATGCGTTATGCTTTCGCCCAAAGCATATAAAAAAATCAAGCCTAAACCGGCAACAAAACCGCCGTGAAAGTTGCACCAGAGAATCTGTATGGGCGGCAACCACATGAGAATATTTCTGTTTCCAGTTTTTTTTGAAGATTCCAGCATGTAGAGAGTGAGAATAAAGAAGAAAAAAGTAAATATCTGAGCCCTGACGGGGACGTAACCAAAAGAAATAATTAATACTGAAACAATCAAGACAATTAATGCATAAAGCCTGTTAGCGCCTTTTTTTAGAGCAGTTTCGTAGATCAGGTAAATAGTTAATATGGCCAGTATGTAACGCAATAACTGCAAACTGGCAGGCCCCAGATATTGAATTAGTCCGAAAAAAAATACCCCGGTCAGCCATTCATGATAAATCCATACCGGTTTAGTTGGCGTGTAAGCAAAAACGTCGTGATAAGGGAAAAATCCTTCTTCCCAGAAAATACGTCCAAAGGACAGGTATCCCCATAAATCATAATCAGCAAGACCTTTGTTAAATACAATGACAAAGATAATATAAAGATTTAGACCCAAGATAAAGACAAAGAGCTGTTTCAAAACGTTGTGAGGTGGCATAAAAAAATTTATTTTACGCATATTTAAAGAAATGATGATTTTTTATTTCAATCTCTTATCTTATATTCTAAAGCTAACACAACTGTTTATTTTTTGGGGGTGAATTTTATTTACGAAATTAGACAAAAAAAGGGGCATTTTGCAATGCCCCTTTTTTCTCGCGATGTTAAATATTAAGGATTAATTTTAGACGATGTTAGAGTCATGACACCACTGTTTACAGTAATCAAAGCATTGCTTACACCCCAAGCGGTATTACCACAGGTTATCGTTCCACTGTTACCATTTAAAGTTGTTGGGACAGTGGTTACGCCTACGGTCTGGCTATATCCAGCACCTGTTAACATAGGCAGGGTAATGGATGTAACAGTGGGGTTATCAACGGTATAAGCTACTGATGCGGTGTAGGCATTCTTGCAGTCCGTATTCAGCGTTGATACATAACCTCTTTTTCTATACTGAATAAACTGCGGAATGGCGATGGCTGCCAAAATACCGATAATCGCGATAACGATCATCAACTCAATCAACGTAAAACCTTTCTCGCCTTCTTTTTTACTAAAAATTTTCAACATGACATTCCTCCTTTTTAATTTATTTGTTAGTTGTTAACTTAACCTTCGTTTCATCATTAATAATGTGTCTGAACTATGACATTACTAAATTTACTTCAAATCTGACGACTTAAATTAAAGCAATATACATGCCACATGCCATTGCAACATCTTTTGCTCATATAAAACACTTATAAACATCTTAAACAAATCATTAATATTTTTTTATGTTTTCCGGCAATCATTTTTTCTCATCCAACAAAAAGAAATAAAGTGGGGTTTTTCACCAAAAGCCTGTCAGGATAACCAGTAACTACTTTTTTGGCAAACGGCCGATCCATGTATATTGAATGGCATTATACCATTCCAGTTCTTTAATCTGAGGAACGACCGCTGACGTCAACACTAATCTGTCTTCCGGACGCATCTTCTTTACCCATGGTTCATAGGCACGGAGATAACCATTTAAGAACTGTATGTTTCTTAAAATAGCAAGATCTTCTTGAGGCATCATTGAAGGTTCAAATCCCAGAATATAACGCCAATTCGCATTGGGGTTGGCATAGAATGTCTGATAGAATATAAACATGTTGCTGTGATAAAAAATGCCGCCCTTTTCCGGAAGCCATTCTTTATGCTTAGGATTATCCAGGGACAGGTATTCCATGGGAATGTTTTGAGTCCAGCGACTATTATAATCGCTGGAGATAGAAAGGAACAAAACGCACGCCACAGATGCTGCTAACCAGACACGTTTGAAGGATAAAGAATCCATCGATCTTGTTAAATATTCTTCAAGTTCAAGAGTCATCCAAACAAGCAGCGCAGGAACACCCCAATCCGTCCAGACCCGAGCAACCAAAAAGCCCAAAGTCCAACTGATGAGAACAAGAATAAACATGGGCGTCATTATATTCTGAACATTCCATTCTTTACGAATGGCACGCCATCCCAAAAATCCCACAACAACAATCACCATGATAATTTCACCATCAAACGGGCGAAATTCGGGCACCAGTTGCCTGGAAAGCGTATGCTCTCCAAAACTATGGAAGAAATGTCCCAGTGTCTGGTAAAAAAACTGGATGGGCTGACCGGTCATCATCATGCCGATTAAAACGCCCGCCAGTGTGCAGATCGCTATAACAAAACCGGCGCGCCACTCCCGAGCCAACAAGAAACAAACAACAGGCAACGCGAACATGTACCACAGGCAGTGAATCCAAGTAGAAAGCGCGATCAGTACGGTCAGAATAATCGCCAGTCTCCATGGCAGGGGCTTTTTCTTGAAATGCGGCCAAACAAATCCAAGAAAAACAACGACCGCCATAGTAAAAACGTATGGCCTGCCAAAGAATATACGTCCTAATGTTTCAAAGTGGGCTACAGAACAGATTAAGACGGATATGAGCCACGCCTCCGGTCTTTTCAAGAAAAATAGGGGAATCATGCAGAAGAAAATAAACAGAGACACAACTGAAAAGACAATCAGACTGTCCTTGTCGCATCCTGAAGTTTTATGGACAAATTCGAGTATCGTATGCCATCCGATATGACTGTCCATTGTAATCTCCGGACGCAGGACAAGAACCTCTGTCCAATTTTTTCCGGAAACAGCTTTTGCCACGTGTCGCATTGCATCATCAAATGGGATAAATCCGTAGGACATTACTTTAAATGCAATTAAAAGAATAACAGCCGTATAAATACATGCAATTAATATTAGCACATATCGAGGTTCTTTGACGTCTTTCAAGTCTTTACTCCTATTCATTAAATAACTGTTCACATTATTTATCACATGCTTTTTTGCCATATCAAATCAATGGCATTTCCCCTTGCGTTTAGCCCATGTTAAAGCTCTGCAGTTTCCCAATTCGCAGGCTTTCACTACATCAGGGCATCCAAGGGCTCTATTATCCTGAAATAAATATGTACTGCCTCTGTTATTGAAAGCGTCGGCAAAATCTGGTTTTAGGCGTATGGCCTCGTTGTAATCCTGTATAGCCCTCTGGTAATGACCAAAGTTATTAAATGCAAGGCCTCTATTAAAGAACAAAGTTGGATCCTTATTCAGATTTATGGCCTTATCATAGTCTTCGATGGTTCGCTGATACCAGCCTTGTTTACCGTACGCAACGGCTCTGTTATTATATGCTTCAACACAATCAGGTGATATATTAATGGCTCTGGAATAGTGATAAATAGCCTCTTCTGTTTTTCCCTCCGCAAGCAACGCAAGTCCGAGATTGTTATGCGCTACGTCATTATCTTTTCTTACTTCCAAAGCATGTCTGAAAAGGACAATGCTATTATTCCAGAAGCCACATTGTTGCCAAGTTAATACAGACATGATGAAAAGAAAGACTATTGCGGATGGGATTAAAAACTTTTTGCGAACTTTTTCATTCTTAATCAAAATTGGAATGCCCCATGCTAGCATGATGGCAATGCCTATAGATGGCAAATAGGTATAACGGTCGGCCATCGCTTGCTTGCCCACCTGCACTAGGCCGATGACTGGAATCAGAGTTCCCAAATACCAGAACCAACCCATAAATAAGAAAGGGATTTTTCTAATATAATAAATAGCCACAATTGTAATTACTATCAGGATGAGAAATGAAACAAAAATTTTCCCGAAAGGCAGGGAAAATTCATAAGGGTAAAATACCGCCAGATTAAGCGGCCAGAAGGTTTTTTGCAGATAAGCCGCATAAGATACAACGGCGTTAGCAACTTGTGTGATAAAAGGCAGAATTTTCAAAGAAGAAACAGAACCTTCTTTCTTTTGCAACCACAATGTAAGAATGCTGGAACCTATTGTCAACAAAAGAAAAGGAACCTTTTCCAGAATAAGTCTGCCCGCAAGTTTACATGGATATTTATCAGGACAAGAAAAGATTTTTCCCCAGCGTCCCAACGGCCAGTAATCAAGAAGTAACAATACAAACGGCAGGGTCACCATCATCGGCTTAGACATAAGAGAGAAAATGAATAATATAAGACATAAAAAATACTTGGGAAGTTTAGGGCTATTTGCATAAAAAGCATAGGTATAGATAGCAGCCATACCAAAAAATATACTTAAGACATCTTTCCTTTCAGAAGCCCAGGCCACTGATTCCACCCTCAAGGGATGCAAAGCGAAAAAAGCAGCAGCAAAAGCTGATGGCCAGATGTTATTGGTCGTTTTATTTAAAAAGAGAAACAAAAATAAAGCAGAGCAAATGTGCAAAAACAGACTGACAAGATGATGACCCGAGGCATTTCCTCCGAACAAACTCCAGTCCAGAGCATGGGAAAGTAAAGTCAGAGGATGCCAGTTGCTTATCACAACGGTGCTAAACGCCCACTTAATGGTTTGCAGATTTATGCCCGACTTAATCT
>JBATES010000151.1:0-2138 GCA_049664145.1 Smithella sp. | reverse complement strand
GGCTAATTGACGAGATTGTTCGAAATAACCATACACATGAATTTGAGTATCATGAGCATGAAAGTGGTCCTGAGATAATAGCTTGGCAGGCTCTTGGTATAGCAGGCATAACCGTCACAAAATCGCTGATTGATGTCATTTCAACGGAAGGCAGGCATAAAATCTTGAGATAAAGATTTGCCGTCCGGGACTAAAACGTTATTGCTCCTGGGAATTTGAAAAAATATCCTGTTTTATTGCGCGAAAGTATCCAAGGCCAACCAGTATGATTATTGCTACTATCCAAAATAAGGCCCGCCAGCGCGCCTTTTTCTCCGGCTTTTAAAATATCCAGTGCCGGAATGATCGTGATAAAGATGCCGGCAAATAAATACGCCACTTCCTGTATGGGAATCCAACTGAATTCGTTGTTTTTATATATTTCTCTTTTTGTAAAAATAATGGATGCAATTCCCAGCAATATCAGGATGATATCTTTGATTAAATTTTCAATCGTCTGATGAATTCCCAATAGATCTATGGAACCCATCTTCACGCTTCCGCTGAATAAGACGGCGGCGATGATGCCGCCCAGAAAAATGAAATTACGTTTTCCTTCGACTCTGATCGGCTCAGGCTCAGCATCGGGCATAGCTGTCTGACTTTCTTTTTTATAGTAGTACGAATCGATAAAAAAATACAAGATTAGCAGAACGCTACAAGCAAAAATCATTTCCGGCAGAAGATGCATGGTCCAAAAGAAGGGAACCCCGTGCAAAAATCCCAGGAACAACGGAGGATCTCCCAGCGGGGTAAGCGTTCCACCGATATTGCTGACCAGAAATATAAAAAAGACAATTGTGTGTGTTTTGTAAATCCGCCAGGCGTTGGAACGCAGAATAGGACGAATTAAAAGCATCGAAGCGCCTGTTGTTCCGATGATGGAGGCCAGGACGGTTCCTATCAGCAAAATGGTTGTGTTTACCGCAGGAGTGCCTTTTAAAGTTCCCTTCACGTAAATACCGCCGGAAATGGTGAATAGCGCCCATAAAAGCAAGATAAAAGGGATGTAGTCAATGATTATGATGTGCGCCATTTCATAAAGAGCTTTTTCTCTAAAAAAATAAATAAAAGGAATGGCGAATACGATTGCCCAGAAGAAGGAAACCTTGGGAAAATGGCGATGCCAGAAGCGAGGGAAAACAAGAGGGATCAGGGCAATGGAAAGCAGGATGCCCGCAAATGGTATAGCAGACCACAGGGGAAGCACAGAACCCAAATCAGCCGGGATTGTTGCGGCCAAGCCGTTAAAAGGCAAAAGGAAAAAACAAGATAATACGATGGCCCAAATGTAATGATTTTTTTTCATTGAATTTATTTTTCCGGGAAGACTAAAACAGGCAACAAAATCTTGTCGAGAATGTTCACATCCGTACTGTCAAACAACGTGGCGTAAAGTTGTCCGCGATATTTATGGCCGATGATAATCAGATCGACCTCTTTTTCTTTTGCATAAGTAGCTATTTCCTCAGCGGTGTCCCCTTTGGAGACGGAATAAATAATATTCATGCCTTCCAGTAAAGATTCATCAACAAGTTCTTTGACCCTCAGGGCGACCGCGTCTTCTCGGTCTGTCGGATGACGGTAACCGGCGGCTATATCGTTAACATAAAGAATATGAACAGAACATTTAAAGAGCTGAGCGAATTGCAGGGCATCTTTCAAGGAAGAATTTTTTTCCGAATTCAGATCAATGGCATACAGAATATTTTTAAAATTGAGCATATGCGCCTCCCAAAATCGAAAAGATTATATCTGAACAACAAAGTATGTCAATCTTTTATGATTAATCATTTGCGTGCCGTCCCACATCTGATTTGACATAGTCTGCTCACGTAATTCTTGTCTCGTATATTGACTATGCCTGCAAGGAGTGACCATCAGAAAGTGATGAATGGTGAAGTACTGATACTAATGTTGAATCAAACGGCTTGTCCTGCACCCTGCCTTTTATGTCCAAGCATGAGCAACAGCCCATAGAGACCCGTTGTTGCGTGTCAAGAGGATTTGGGACACAAAATGTGTTGTAGGAAGCGTCATTATTGCGGATTGCTGTCCAGTATAGTTTGGTGAGAATGGCGATATGTTTGTTTCAGGAG
>JBATES010000150.1:0-8195 GCA_049664145.1 Smithella sp. | reverse complement strand
GCTATGATGGACACGCCGGAGAACTGGGGCACGTGAATTTTAAAAGAAACGGCCGCGCCTGCCGCTGCGGGAATAAAGGTTGTCTGGAAACTTATGTTTCCGCGACGGGAATCAGGCGCACCATGTTCAAACTGCTTCGAACCCAATCATCAAAAAGCGCGCTACGTGGTGTTGCTTTTAAAAATCTCACTTCAAAAATGATTTATGAGGCGGCCCGAAAAGGTGACACTTTAGCGCTGGAAGCTTTTGACGTAACCGGTGAAATGCTGGGCAGAAAACTGGCTGATGCCGTGGCGATCACCAATCCGGAAGCAATCTTTCTTTTGGGTGGCCTGGCGCAGGCCGGTGACCTCATCTTTGAGCCTACCCATCATTCTCTGGAGCAAAATCTTTTCCCGATTTACCGGGGAAAGGTTAAAATTCTGCCTTCAAAGTTGAAAGGTGAAAATGCGGCTGTTCTGGGCGCCGGCGCCCTGGCCTGGCAGGAACTGAATATTCTCTAAAGCGTACCTTTATCCAATTCTCAATCCGGTGATTTTGATGGAGGTGTCGCGACATCGGCTTCATCCGTAGCTTTCGGAACAACCGTTTCATCATGCGGTTTCTGATCAGCGTTTTCATCAGCAGATTTCTTATCAACCGTTTTATCATGAGCTTTCGCATCGACGGTTTCAGCCGCAGGTTTCGGAACAGGAGTTTCATCATGAGCTTTCTTATCAACCGGTTCAGCATGAGGTTGGGGAGCAACCGGTTGAACAGGCGATGAAGGAATGACCGTTTCATCTTGATATTCGGGGACAACGGCTTCCGATGGAGGTCCCGGAACGTCAGGTTCAACAGGTGATTGCGGAGCAACGGTTTCAACAGGAGGTTTCCCATTGTCCATTCCCGTTTTTTGCGAAGAGAACATGAAAAACGCCAAGCCGGCAATCAACAAAATGATACCGCCGATGATCAAAACCCGTTTTCCCATGGATGGAGGTGTTTCCGGATTTTGAACAGGTTTGTCATCAAGAGCGGACGGTTCTCTCTTGATCAGAGGGTTGCCGCAATGTTCGCATAAATTTACGCCGTCACTATTTTTTGTTCCACATTGCGAACAATACATATGCATCCTTCCATCTGTCTGATAGCATTAAAAGACTGAGACAAAACCAATGCCTTTTTAAATACCAGATATTGGTCGTTTTTCAAGATATAAATTCAAAAACCGGGGACACCATACTAGTTTTTTAATAGTTCTCGCATATATTCCGAAGTAGGGCGCGATCCCCGATCGCGCCGCAAATCTATGTATCAGTACAGTCATTTATGGAATAAGTATTGATTAAAAAAGAGAATTAGTTTATAGATAAAAACACGAGTCCAACAATATTCAGAGAAAAAAGGGTATCGATTTTACTTTTATGCTGGTTCAACCGTCTTTCGGTTGAACCAGCTTTTTTTAGAACATTTCGGAAACAGTGTAGCGCCGGCAACATGCCAGCTCCAGCCCTAAAAACCTTGAACTTAGAACATTGAACCTAGAACTTTCTGTTCAGCCTTCAGCCTAACACCCTGTTTTCTTAACGTTGAACCTAGAACTTTCTCCAACCATTCACTTTTTAATATTTTCCGCCCTTTTGTGGGCCACTTCGCAAAAATAGGGCGTTGAACCGTCCATCTCTCCCGTTTCCAGATGCGCGTGTGCGGGGCACCACAGACAAAGATTTACCAGCGCGCATTTACGGCATGATTCCAGATATTCTTTGCGTTGGGAGCGCAAATCACGCACTCGGGGCACAAAATTTTCCCACGCATCCCTTAAAGAGCCATTACGTAAATCATAAGTTGTTCCATCCGCCCACAAGGAAGAACACAGTCGAAATCGGCCGTTGTAACTCACATTGAAACTGCCGTTGCCCGCGCCACAATGGAAAAGGTGATCACAGCCGTAATGCGTAAATTCTTCGTTGATCAGTTCATTGCATCCTTTGCGCATGGCATCGATGCGCTGCTCATCGCTGTTTTCCAGTTCCACGATTTGTTCCGGTGTCAGCCGCTGGGAACGGATTTCCTCGTTGCGCTCGGAATTGCCATCAAAGCGCAGGTGCAACTGCGGATCGAAGCGGTAGTAATCCTTCGTCCGCTCACGGCAGAAATCGGCAATGGCTTTTTGCTCATGAAGATTGGCCTGAATCACCATTGCCTTCAGGCGTATCCGGATACCGTTTTTTATCAGCGCATCCAGACCGTTTAAGAATTTTTCAAACGAGCCGGGGCGACGCGTTACCGCCTCGTAAGTTTCTTTGGTGACACCGTAAACCGTGATTTCAATGTCGCGCGGCGGGTATTTTTTGAAAAGAGCGATATACTCATCATTAATCAGCGTCGCGTTAGTGAAGACGGAAACCAGCAATCCCATACGCTTCAATCCCATGTATATTTCAGGAAAATCTTCGCGCAGTAGCGGCTCGCCTCCCGTAATCAGGCACCAGACAGCGCCCAAATCCACTGCCTGACGGGCAATGGATTTGATTTCCTCCACGCTCATTTCTCTGGCCTTTGCCTCGGAATCTCCGGCGGGCAGATTGATGTAGCAGTGGGCGCAATTCATATTGCAGCGCGCCGTGATTTCAATATCGAAGGAAAGCGGCGCGCGCTTGCTCATCAACTTATCCCAAAGAGGAAAGTCCTGGATTTCAATAGTTTCGCTCATCTGCCTTCCTGAACTTTTTTCTCATCACAATTCGCCGTCTGCCCATTCTTGTCTTCTCCTCAGCCAGCATCGGTTCCAAAGCGGGCAGGGTGGTATGTTCAAAACCGAACTTTTGATAAAGACGGATCGCTCTTTTGTTGTCTTCGAAAACAACCAGCAGAATTTCTGTTGCCTTTTGTTCTATTGCTTTTTCTATAACCTTTGCCGTAAGTCTTTCTCCGATGCCCGCTCCGCGGTTGCGCGCCCGGACATGCAGCGAAAACAACCAGTGGCCTAACCACGGCTGGTTTTCCTGCAGATGATAGATGTTTTGCGTGAAGGCGATGACTTGCCTGTTTTTTTTTGCAACCCAGTTGGTGACATTGGGATTCGACTCTTGCATGCGGTAAGGAACGCCGGGATTAAACATCGTGTGCACAGCTTCCATGTCATCCTCAGACGCCTCAGAGATTTCCACTTGAATCGCAAGCCTTTTCATGCACCAGCGGTATAGCCTTAAGGATTGCATCTTTTGCAAGGCCTTCCCGGCGGCAAGCAACGGCCACGCAATGATTCTTTTACACGAAGAAAGCGCGTTGCCCCGATTGAGAATCGCGATCAGAGCGCCTGCTTTTCCGATACCAAGACGCACGTCCTTTTCTCCCCGTTCAACACGACTGACACGACCGATGATCTTATCTTCGGGCACCACACCGTCCGGCTCCAGGCAATTGTCTCCCCTGATCAGCCAGCCTTTATCGGTATGTCCTATAATGCGGTGGATGGCCATTCGTCCGTTTTCCGGATGCGTGAAAGCGACGACATCGCCCAGAAAATTTTTTTTATCTTTGACCGGCCCAATCGTCAGGATGTCCTTATCGCGAATAAAAGGCCTCATGCTGAACCCCCTTGCCATTGTGCGTAAAGAGGCCTCTTTTTCCACCGTGGCAAGCAGCAACGCCATCTGCCCCTTATTGGAGAGGCTTAATTCGCCGCCTTCTGAAACATGCGGATTACCGTTTATTGAAGATGATGAAATTTCTTTGGAGTAATCCATTGTGCCTGATATTTATATTATTAAAGAAAAATAAGAATTGTATGCGCTTTTCAGAGTTTCACAGCCAGAATGCGTCTTTTAACCATTTCGGCGGCAAAACCAAGAACATCGGCTTTTATCTCATCGGTTTCAGCGGAAAACTCACCCGCCAGTTCCCCGGCGATTTTATTCAGGGATTTCTCGCCGTCGAGTTTCTTCCAGATGGCTTTGCCCGTTTCATTGAGCGTATAGAGTTCATCCTCTGTGTCACCGATTCCGGCAACCAGCGGAACAATAATCATATCGCCTTCAATCTCGCGCGCCACCACGTCTTCCGACGGAACGCAGATGGTATCAATTGTCACTTGTGTTTCCATGAAATCAACTCCGTCAATTAATGTTATCCTCGTTTAATATCGCTGTAATCAGAAACATAGCATAGACTTTTTCAATATGCAAAGGGGGTTAAAGTTCAAGGGTTAAGGTTAAAAGATCAGGGGATTAGGCTGACCGAAGACCGAAGGGTGAAGACCGAAGGGTGAAGGCACAACTGTTCGATGCTAAGAGAATTTTAGTAAAAGATGCCGTGGCTAAGCGCACGCTCCTTTCAATTATGAATCTTCCACGCCTTCTCACCATCTTTCAGCCAGCCCAGAAAGTAAGCCTGGGTGTGGGCGGCGTCGCAGAGATATTCAACGGGTGTGTCCAGCGTCCCGTATTCCGCCCAGGATTTTGCGGGGCATTGCTCGCAAAGGCCTTTGAGAAAACAGACCGCGCAGCGTCTGAGATACTCTGGATTGGTGGCTTTCATGTCTTTCAGACTTTTGAAAAAATCAAGCGCCCGCGCCAGCATATTTTTCTCATCCGCGGGCGTTCCGAACAAATTGAAAGTCAGCTCCGGCGCTCGAACGCCCATGCAGGGCTGGGCAAATCCATAAGCATCGATGGAAAGTCCGTTTCCGGCGCCGCACGCAAATAGTTTGTCGCCCGCCGGTCCCATAAATTTGGAAGCGAATTCGTTCATTTCCTTACGGAATTTTTCTTCCTCTTTTGTCAGTACGGCCAAGCCCTCATCCGGTATCAGGCGCAAAGACTTGATGAGAGTGTTTTTCTTTTCATCGTCCCGTCGGTTGCGCAAATCATAGAACATGGAGAAATCGGGGCGCTTGTCCATCCATGGAATTGTGGCCGCCCATTTTTCAAATTCGTCAATCTCGCCCTTATTAGGCGGTAAAAGAGCACCCTTGACGACAAAGGGAATTTTACGTTCCAGCAGCAGATCCACGCCGCGTTTGAACTGCTCATAAGAACCGGGAACACGAGAAACCGCATCGTATGATTTCCTGCTCATTCCGTATACGGTTACTTCCATAAAAACCAATGGAGGAATGCGTGCCAGCAGATCCGCTAATTGCGGCGTAATCAAACGGGCGTTGGTGAAAATTAGAACTTTAATTCCCAGACGGCGGGCAAAAAGATAAAGCTCTTCAAAGTCGGAACGCAACAGCGGTTCGCCGCCGGTGAAACGCACCTGCAAACATCCCAGTTCCGCGGCTTGGGTAAGAATGTTTTTCACCTGTTCCGTCGTCATCTCCCGTGATTGCGCTTCGCGGTCATTTTCCGGCAGGTTGATACAACAATGGATGCAGTTGTTGTCGCACCGCTCCGTCAGCTCGATATCCAGATTCCCCAGCCGGCTCATAATCGTTAATTCGTGGGATCCGAGTTTCTTAACATACTCCATGTGTCTCACCATAAATGTTCTACGTTCTATGTTGAAGATAAATTTACTTAGAAAAGCATGTTTCGTCCAATATGCATTTAGATTGCATAATAGACGATAATTTTTTGAATGTAGCTCATTTGTCATTAAATGATGTTCTATGTTTTCATTTAACGTTGAACATTGAACTATGAACATTGAACTATGAACGTTGAACTTTTCAGTTTATCCTTTTCTTTCAGTGTTTCTTAGATAACGGATGAATCCGTTTATTAAGCTTGTCAATTTTAAACAGCGTTCCGCGAGATATTGTTAAAAATATTTTTATCTATATAACCTACATCAAAAGCTGCATAACACAAACTTCTTACTTCAGAAACAGATCCTCTGGCTATCACAAGGAACTGAATAAATTCTTTGTTGCTATTCCGATCAAAACCTTCAGCAATGTTGGACATAACAGATATAGCGGCTCTTTGTATCTGGTCTTTGAATCCATAATCTTTGACACTGGCAAATAATTTATAAATATCTGTAACCAGGCTTCTTGCTTCTTTCCACGATTCAATATCTTCAAATCTCTCTATTTTCATAAATCTACCTTTTTTAACGTTGAACGTTGAACGTAGAACATAGAACTTTAATTTCGTTTACTATCTTTCCCGTTTTGTCGAAGTGCATGGTGTAGCAGGGGATGTCGTTGACGATGCACTCCAGGACGTCCAGTTCCTTTTGCCACCATTCGGCGGTGACCATTGGACGGATGAGCGTGGCCAGCAGATTGTGCCAGATTTTTTTGCGGTCGGTCAGCGGCTCGATTTTGTTTTGTTTGTCCTGTTTTAAGAACAGAATGCCGCGAAGAGGCGCTGAAGAAGGGGAGACGTCGGCGGTCGTGCCGTGGCTCCAGGTGCCGTGGACAAGCCATTGGCCTTCACCCCCACCCTTACCCTCCCCCGTCAAGGGGGAGGGAGATGCGGTGGGCCAGAAGCGCAGGACATTGCGGTCGTCGCAGAGAATCTCGGCAGAAATTGTTCCTTCGCGGTTTGCCGCTTTCAGGATTTCCATCGTGGTGGATTTTCCCGCTTCGGAATGACCGACAAAGACCAGGCCATGCCTATTAATAATGGCTGCCGCCGAGTGCACTAAAACGGCATTCCGGCCTGCCAGCAGAGGCCCCAACCAGATTTGATCCGTTGGAAAATGCGAAAGTGATTGCCATTCATGATTTTGAACAATGCTAATTTGTTCCGGCGGGCTGTAAATGGTTGCGTGCGTGTGGTCGTGATTAAAGACTGCGACTCGGTGCAGAGTTTTGTCTTCCGGTTCCGTTGAGATGCCCAGATAAAACCACGCCCCGTTTTTATCACGGGAAATCGCCCATGGCGGCTTGCGGTAAAGTTCCTTGCCCAGATCTTTACCTTCCAGATCCGGCAGTTCGAAATGGTGGCGAAACGTAACATTGTCGTCGCCGGGGCCGTCCACAGCAAAGGCCGTCAGTTCCTCCTTGAATTTAATTTGACTGAAATCCACGTCACTTTCAATTCGAACAGTGATGCCGGCAATCTGGAAATATCGACGGTGATTTTTCTGCCAGTCCTCCTTGAATTTGCGCGCTTCCTTCGCGACTGCGCATAAATGCGGGATGGGTGCGCTATAACGTCCCGTTTCCAGATACGCGTAAACCGCGCACCAGCGGCAATCGCTGCGGCTTTCGCAGGTGCCGCAATGTTTCCTCCACTCTTCGCCGCCACGCACTTTATCCGCGCATGACGGAATGAATTTATCCCACGCCTCGGCAAAAGAGCCCTTGCGCAAATTAAAGCGCAGCGCGCTGTCTTTAATAAAGCAGCACCACGACATCATCCCGTAGGGATCAATGTGAAAGTCGCGCCGGTTGGCGATACATTCAGCGAACAGACGGTCGTCATTTACATCAACAGCTCCGCACGCCAGATGATTTTCATGTTCTTCTTCCATTTGCACCATTCGTTCTTCATAACTGACATCCGGTTTATCCAGTTCAAGCACCTGTGCGGGCAAAAGCCTCTGTGCGGCAATATCTTTATTTTTCTTTTCAGAGTGGTCACAGGAAAGATAAAGCCACGGCGCGCCGCAGCGCCAGTGTTTGCTCAGCGACTGCGCGAGGGCAATCATGTCCTTCCACTGGTGGTAATTGTCTTTCATAGGAATGAGCTGGACGATAAAACCGGCGCCCGTTTCCTTCAGATATTCAAAACCGCGCATCAATTTTTCGAATCCGCCGGGATGGCGCGTGACCTTATCGTAAACTTCTGCTGTCGCCCCGTAGAGAGCAATCATCTTCGTTCCCTTACGTTTTAACAATTGCGCGATCTGCGGCGTGATCAGCGTTCCATTGGTATTCAAAGAATAGGAAACAGCTTTGCGGGTGAGGTAATCAAAGATTTCCGGGAAATCAGGACGCAGCAGCGGTTCACCTCCGGAGAT
This sequence comes from Smithella sp., assembly GCA_049664145.1. Taxonomy (GTDB): domain Bacteria; phylum Desulfobacterota; class Syntrophia; order Syntrophales; family Smithellaceae; genus Smithella. Next base: position 293 of record JBATES010000150.1, on the reverse strand, counting down.
ATTCCAGCGGCGGCAGCCCATCGAGCGGGCTTCATCCACGATGTGCCGGATTTCGTCAAAGGTTAGCTCATCTTTTTTCTCCGGTGCACTAACGGGCAGCGAAAGCCAGCAGTGCAGGCAGTTGTTGTTGCATCGATAAGTCAGATCAATATTGCCTTCCAGAGGGAGCCGCGGAATTGTTTTATTCATTTATTTTATTCCGATATGTGATTTCAAAACTTTGATTTCTATATCAAAAGCCTATCATAAAAGACAGACTTAAAACATCCATCAGGGACATCCTATAATGTTCC
>JBATES010000149.1:0-3137 GCA_049664145.1 Smithella sp. | reverse complement strand
TTTTCTGAAATAATGTGGGACAACGTTGTAATGCTTAACAACATTTTAATATTACGCGACTTATTCAAAATGCTGTTATGGGTGAAGACTTGTGATTTAAATATTAAAAAAGAAAATGGGTGTCAAGTTTTTATTTGTTTTTCTCATTTACTTAAAACTTTTACCATGAATTTCCTTGTGCGGGGTCCGTCGAATTAGCAAAAAAATAGATTGCCCTGTATCCAAAACCAAACAGCCGTTTTCAGTAACGACCGTTTCGGAAGCGCCTGAAGGCACCGATGCTTCATCGAGAAACAATAAGCCCTGATATCAGTACGTTTCCACCCTCATCATATTTGTTGTTCCCGTGGTCCACAGCGGGTGGCCGAGTGTCATGACGACTCGATCACCGGATTCAAGGCCCTTTCTAATCTTGAGGAGCGGTTGGATGGTGGCCAACATTTCCGAGAGATGCTTTGCCCGGGGAATGAGCAGGCTCTCCACACCTCGAAGAAGGCCCATCCGCCGGGAATTTCCAATGTCCGTGGTGGCGCCAATAACGGGAATATCCGCCGCCAATCGGGAGACCAGGCGTGCACTGCCGCCACCTTCGGTGAAAACGACAATGAGCTTCGCGCCGATTTCTTCTGCCGTGCGGCAGGCTGCGAAAGCTACGGATACGTCCGTGCGGCTGGAGAGATTCTCCTCAAGCGTGTCAGCCAGTAGCCCGATGCGGGGTTGGTAATGCGCGTCAGCGTCAGCGGCAATGCTGTCCAGGGAGCGCACGGCCTCGAGGGGATGTTTGCCGACAGCGCTTTCGGCGGAGAGCATCACGGCGTCGGTTCCGTCCCATATAGCGTTGGCAACGTCACTCGCCTCAGCCCGGGTGGGTTGTGGATTCTCGATCATGCTCTCCAGCATCTGGGTTGCGGTAATAACTGGTTTTAAAGCCTGGCGAGCCTTCCTGATGATTTGCTTCTGGAGCGCGGGCACCTTCTCCACGCCAAACTCAACCCCCAGATCGCCTCGCGCTACCATGACGCCCCAGCTCACGTGCAGAATCTCCTCCAAGTTGTCCAGCGCCTGAGGATGCTCGATTTTGGCGATAACGGTTTGCGGACCGCCCAGCTCTTTGATGTGAAGATTCAGTGCCTCCACGTCGGAAGCACGGCGCACGAAACTCTGCGCAAACAAATCCACGCCCTCCTGAACGCCCCAGCGGACATCTTCCAGATCCTGAGGAGTCAGGGGATCAAAGGCTACGTCCAATCCGATGGGATGGACGCCCTTGCGGGCTTTCAGCATACCACCGACCAGCACCTTCAGCATGATTTGCTGACGATGTGTTTCCATGACTTCAAGTTTCAGCGCCCCGTCGTCCAGCACCCAAATCTGACCGACCTTGGCACCTGTGAACAATTCCTGATGCGGCAGAGGCGCCACCCATGGATGATCCTTGGGCGCTGGTGTGCCGGCTAAGTAAAGGACGCCGATGCTGTCTTTCTCCAGGTTTACCGGAGCTTCCAGCAGACCGATGCGCCATTTGGGTCCCTGGAGATCCAGAAAGACTGGTATTATTCTTCCCAGGTCATCCGAAATATTTCTGATGAGTTTTAGGGTCGGTGTGCGTTCCTCGGGTTTGCTGTGGCTGGCGTTGAGCCGAACGGCATCGGCGAGTTTCAGTGCTTCCCGCAGGAGATCTCTGTCTTGCAAAGCCGGTCCCATGGTGATGACCAGCTTGGTCTTGCGTTTTGTGATCATAAATTCTCTTTTCATGCTGTTATAGTCAGGTCTGAATGGTGTTTATAGATCGAAATGCTGTACGAATCGGAAAATAAGAAAACAATCTTAGCGTATAAAGTACCGGTTGAGTTTAGCTGCTTGAATTATTTATCTTTCATCTCATTCAGTCTCAACTGCGCGCTTGCGTTACCTTGCTCAGCCGCCCGGCGATACCATTTTCTGGCCTCGGCATAATCCCGCGGAACGCCTGTGCCGGTTCCATACATCCAACCCAGATTATACTGGGCATATACTTCACCTTGTTCAGCCGCCTTACGAAACCACTTCACGGCCTCGGCATAATCCTGTGGAATACCTTCACCCTTATAGTATATTCCACCCAAAACATATTGTGAATATGCAATTCCTTTTTCAGCTGCTTCACGAATGTCTATATTATTTGGCTTTGACTTCACAATAGGCAACCTTACCCATAACATCTACAATAGATAATCCGAAAATAACAGCAATAAAATACCCGTAATCTCGACAAGTTTCCATAACCGCGTTTACGCCTGAAAAATGGAACATACTATTGAGAAGATGACCTGTTTCAAAAGCAATATTATACATTTTTAATTCCTCCCGGCAAAAAAAACCGAGACCCGCATATGCCGTCTTGTCATTTTACTGGAGTCCATCATTTTAATTCTTTGTCTTTTACGGGTGATAATCACCACAAAGACTCTTTTACTTCTTTTGTGTTAACTTCCAGTAGAATAGACTCAATACGGGCATCGCAGTATCTCGTATTTATAATATAAGCATGACTCATCATGAATTCAAGAGCGATGTCTATATTTTTAACCGGCAATATTTGAGATTAAAAATTTTCTTGTTCTCGGCCCGTCGAATTCACAGAAAAATATGGACTGCCAGGTGCCCAACACAAGGCGGCCGTTTTGGATAATAACCAATTCCGACGCGCCGACCAGAGAAGATTTCACATGAGCCGCTGAATTCCCTTCCGCATGACGGTACTTAGCCGATAACGGAAAGGCTCTGTCTAAGGCTGCCAAAACATCCCGGGGCACGTCCGGATCGGCATTTTCATTAATGGTAATGGCCGCAGTCGTATGCGGCGTGTAAACAAGACAGATGCCCGATCTCATGTCTTCCTCCCGAACAGCATTCTGAACAGAGTTGGTAATGTCTATCATTTCAAAACGGGAGCGGGTTTCCAAAGATATTGTTTTCATTGTTTCCTCTCCATAAATTATTTCAAACGTTTGGACTGCACCCCTGGGGTTAGACAGATCGGGTTAGAGCAGTCGGCGCGGGTTTAAGGTTTTTATAAAACAGTTCTTCAAACTCTACCGGCGGTCTGTATCCCAGCGAGGAATGCAGACGTTTATGATTGTACACATCTTGGATAA
>JBATES010000148.1:0-3128 GCA_049664145.1 Smithella sp. | reverse complement strand
GGTCGGGGCGAGTGGATTTGAACCACCGGCCCTCTGAACCCCATTCAGATACGCTACCAGACTGCGCCACGCCCCGATACTGAAAAGTGTGGGGTAATTATCACTTGAACTCGACCATGTCAAGAATAAATACAGCCATGAATTTTACGTGAAACTACCTGCCGCTTTACTCCCCTCTGAAACGCCGTCAAAGACTGATTTTCTCTTATTTCCGCAATAATTTATTGACATTGCAAATTAACATATGATAGTTAATCTCTCCAAAGATTATTGCTACATGTTTATTTCATTGAATATTTTCAAGTGTTTATTTTTCATGTATCATTCATAAGGAGTTTTCGTTGAAACTGAGAGAAGTTAAAGAAATACTGGATGCCAATGTTGTGGTTGGCGAAGAACAACTGGATATGGAAGTCAAGACCGCTTTCGGAGCGGATTTGATGAGTGATGTCATGGCATTTGCCAAAGAGGGTAGTCTTCTTTTGACGGGACTGACCAACGCGCAGGTCATAGAAACGGCGGCAACCAGAAAAATCGCCGCGATCATTTTAGTGCGGGGCAAAGAACCTTCCACGGAAGCAATTGAAATGGCCAAACATCTTAAAATTCCGATTTTGTCTACAGCGTATATTTTGTTTGAAACCGCGGGCATTCTTTACAGTAAAGGCATTGTGGGTTGCCTGAGAAAAGTGGAAAGTGATTTTTATAATAAATAGCCGACGACATCCTTTTCCAAAAAAGACGTGCACTGATGCATCGGCATTGTCATCCCGATCAATAAATGAGAGAATCACGGGTATGAACCCCAGAGCAAGCTTTGGAAACTATGCCGCAGCAAACTGCCGGGTATTAAACCCTCCGCTATGCGGGATTGTTCCCACTCTCAATATATCGGGATTGGATAGTTCGTCCAACAACTTTCAGTCGAAGATGACCTTTAGGTTATACGCTACGCTTCTGAAATTTGGGACTCACTACGACTTACAAATTTCAACGTGTGACCTTTAGATTATGCACTTCGTTTTTGAAATTTGAGTCTCACAATAAACCATTTTATTTTTTATTGATTTCATTGACAGTAAAGTCCCGTCTGTGATAGGAAATAAACGATTTTAAAAACATTTAAAATCAAAACCGGCTGTCGTTTTTTCGCAAGGAGAGGACATTGAAACTTCGAGAAATAAAAGAAATACTCAATGCAGACGTTATTATCGGTGAAGATAAACTGGACATTGAAGTAAAAACCGCTTTTGGCGCGGATTTAATGAGCGATGTTCTGGCTTTTGCTAAAGCGGGCAGTATGTTGCTCACCGGTTTGACCAATACACAGGTGGTCAGAATAGCCAATGTTCTGGACATTGCGGCCATCATTTTAGTTCGTGGTAAAAAACCGCCGGCGGAAGCCATAGCGTTAGCCAAAGATGTTCACATTCCCATTTTAACAACAAAATTTATCTTATTTGAAACTGCTGGTCGTCTTTACGCAAAAGGTATAGTCGGCTGCCTGGAAAAAGTAGAAACCGGTAGTGAACGCATCTGAAAATAATTTAACCAAATACAGTTTTGACGTCGAGGGCGGAAATTTTGACACCGCAGGCACCGTTTCCACCCGCATCAAATCCATTCTGAAAGAAAACGGATTGCCATCCGATGTTGTTCGCCGATCAGCCATCGTGTGCTACGAAGCTGAAATCAATATTGTCTCTTATGCCAAAAAAGGATTAATCAATCTTACGATAACGCCCCAGACTGTGGAAATTGAAGTCAATGATGAAGGACCAGGCATACCGGATATCCAAAGAGCAATGCAACAGGGTTACTCCACGGCCAATCAACAGATCAGAGAAATGGGTTTCGGCGCCGGTATGGGACTTTTCAATATCAAGTCCTATTCCGATCAATTTGATATATCATCGGAAGTCGACAAGGGAACTTTTTTAAAAATGATTATTTTACATCAAAAGTCATAGAGGTTTAATATGGAAATAGGAATGATTGCCAGTGAACTGGAACTCAAATTAGTATCCGGAGCAGACAAGACAAAAAATAACGCCACCGGTGGGTACACGGGAGATCTGTTAAGTGATGTAATGGCCAACGCTCGCGAAGGAGATATCTGGATAACGAGACAGATTCATCAAAACATTGTTGCCGTCGCCACCTTGAAAGACCTTGCCGCAATTATTCTGGTCAACTCCTGTGAACCGGCCAGAGACACACTGGAAAAGGCCTCGAAGGAAAACGTCGTCATCATGGTTTCCAGTTTGACGGCCTTTGAATTGTCCGGCAGAATTTTTAATTTACTGAATTCACCAAAATAGTTTAAGAGTTATTTAATTCTCCGGCTCGACCAGGTTTGATTTCATCCCGGAAAATTATGCTGAAAGTTTTTAATTGTGACTTGCATATGCACACCTGCCTTTCCCCGTGCGCTGAACTGGACATGCATCCCCAGGCTCTTGTCGATAAAGCCATCGCGTCCGGACTGGATATTATCGCCATCTGCGACCACAATGCATCCGAAAACATTCCCTACGTCATCAAAGCTTCTCAAGGGAAAAAAATAAAAATATTCCCCGGCATGGAAATCACCACAAGCGAGGAAGTGCACTTTGTCGCCTTGTTTGATTCTTTATCCGATTTAGCCCGGCTTCAGGAATTCATCTACCTGCACCTGCCGGGGACAAACGATGAAGATCGTTTTGGTGTTCAGGCCATCGTCAATGAATGCGGAGAAGTTGAAGGATTGAGCGATAAATTATTAATCGGCGCCACGGATATTCCCCTCTATGATTTATTGGATTATGTCCATCAGCAAAACGGACTGGCCATCGCTTCGCATATCGACAGAGAGAGTTTCAGCGTACTGAGTCAGCTTGGCTTTATTGATGAAAGCATTCATTTTGATGCGCTGGAAATAACGCCTTTGACAGGTTTTCAAAAGGCCAGGACAACGTATCAGGATCTGAACCATTATTCTTTTATCATGTCCTCTGATGCGCATTTTATAAAGGATATCGGTAAAACAATGACTAAAATTATACTGGCAGAGCCGACGCTGGCCGAATTAAAAATGGCTTTTGCCCGGGAAAACGGTCGTCACGTTGTGGAGTGATCTATGCTGGAAC
>JBATES010000147.1:0-14073 GCA_049664145.1 Smithella sp. | reverse complement strand
GGCGCTCGTCAGAGCGCCACAACTTCAAAGTTTAGTTCTTGTGTGTCAGCATGTAGTCACCCACATTGCCGTTAATCCATTTCCATAATGTCCCTTCACCGGTATTGCCGGCCACTTTGAAATCAAGTTTGGCCTGGTGCGTCTCGTCAATGACGATCGTGTTCTTGGAAGGACGCAAAATGGGGAAGAGATGCGGAAAATCAGATCCGGAAATGCTCAAACGGATGCGATGGCCTTTCTTGAAGACATTGGTTGCCGGCCAGATTTCAACCACGTACTGATAAAGCGTTTCTTCGGCAATCGGACTCGGGTTCTTTTCAGAGTAAGAATAGAAGGGGTCAAAAGCCTTGTAGTTTGGATCAACCTGTGTCGGATTAGACGGATTGTATGGACGGAAGGCAGCGCTGAGCCAACCGGAAGTGATATTTCTGGCGCGACCGTTGAGAAATACATCGTTGACTTCAATGACCCACTGGACATCTTTCCTGTCGGCCATAGCCAGAATGGCATTATCGTCGACGCCAACATCGAACTGCGACTTCATCTGCGCCATAAATGAATCAATGGCGGCCTGTGTTGCCGGAGCGGTGAATTTGGTTTTCGCCCAGAAGGTGAGCTTCAGCGGACCGGATATTTCCATATCACTGGCTAATGGTTCTGTCGTAAAGGTCAAAACGCCTGTTTCATCGTTGCGTTCATCCTCCCACGGAAGCAAAGGATCCAAATCAATTTTCATCACATATTTCGATATGTTGGTAATCGCAGTCAGCGGCGAGAAACCGAACCAGCGCTGGGCAGAACGGGACGTAAGACCGTTGAGCGACTCCGGACTGTGATAAAGAACAGGGTTGGCCTTTGGCTTTTTAATACCAAAAATATAATCATTATAATCGATGCCTGTCACACCGGGCACCAGTTTGTAATTGTTGTACGCATTGGCCAAGCCGAACCAGTCGCCGAAAATAAGAGAAGGTCTGGCCTTGGAAAGATAGTAAGTTTGATTGGAGACCCGGGAAAGGGGCCAGGCTTTTTCCGCCCGCCATTTTTCTGCTCCCAGAACATAGAGAAGGACAGGATACTGCTGCATAAAGGGATCCTGTTTGCCCTTGATTCTCCAGTCCATCCAGCGGCGGAGAACATCCCAAGTGAAAAGGGAATCTTTTCCCATCAGACCGAGACCGTTGACACCCGGATACATGAAAGCCGCATCAATGTGATACCAGGGACCCACGATCATGGCCTTGTCGCCGGCTGCATGGTTCTTCAGACCGTATTCCCAGTTCATCAAAGAACCTCTTTCAAAAATATCGAACCAACCTGTCGCTGTAAAGACGGGAAGTTTGCTGGGAATAACACCACCTCCGACCTGAGCCGGCATCCCGGCAAAATGCCAGCCGCCAGCGGGTTTGTCCGGCCAGTAAATCATGGGGGACTTCGTCTCGTACCAGTCGTTTTTCTTCAATTGAGCCGGATTCATGATCCACTGCAGGGGAACGCCGAGCTGATTGAAATGCTGCCCCCAGATCTTGAATGCATTTTCGACATCCGTCATATTGAAGCCCGGCGCAGAAGCGCCGCCGAGTAACAGGTCCGGAGGGAAAACGCTGATGGCATCCGTCAGAAGGATCCAGATAGCCATGAATTCCAGGTCGAAATTGCCGCCATGCATGACGATATCTTTCCAGACGTCGTTATAGGCGGACATGGGCGCAATGGCTTTAAGGTGAACAGGAACATCATTGGCATCTTTTTCAACCAGGCCGGCAGCGAGGTACTGAATAATCCCCATGTAGGAACCGCCGACCATGCCGACCTTTCCATCGGACCAGGGCTGGGAGGGTATCCACTTGTCGATCAGATAGGCAACATCATAGGCTTCTATGGGACTGAGCGGATCCCAGACGCCTTCAGCGGAGCCGGTGCCGCGCATGTCCAGCACCACAATATTATAATCGTAGGGCAGAAAACCTATTACACTGAACAAGGTGCCAATGATGTCACGGTGATAGCCCGTCGCCACTAAAATCGTCGGACGCTTGATGCTGTCTGTACCGGCAACCGGGTCCTTATGATGCAAGGCCGTGATCCAGAGATTACAATCGTAACCCACCGGATTTTGAACCTTCGTCATGGGAACGGCAATGTTAAAATCACTCTGCACATCGCCTATGCTCATTTTGTCGACAGCTTCCTGAACCTGAGACTTTTCAGAATCAGTCAAAGTGTCTGCCGCTGCGGGACCGGCACTGATCATGATTCCAAAAACCAACAGAAGCAATAAAAGCGCGGCTCTGAAGATGTGTCCACCGATACCAGTTCTGTCACCACTTTTGAACAAACTAATAATGTTCCAACCTTTCATGACCCCTCCTCCATTTTTTACTAACAGCAAATTTTTTATTGGTGAGTAAAATTATAGATAGAAAAGCATGGAATGTGCCACTACTTCACAAAGGACCAATATTAATAATAAGTCTTTTAAATAATTAGATATAATATTAAATTTTACAGCATTGACTTAAAAAACTGAAAAGTGCATATGAGGTATTTGTGCCCCAACAACAACGAATTATTTGTTAATAATTGTTTATTATCAGTATATTAATAATAGGGCATGGAATGCCCCATCTTGGGGCATTATTGTCGCAATTGCAGTCAGCTCAATCCAAATTTTTGCATCTTCAGAAACAGCGTTTTTCGATTGATGCCCAAAGCCGAAGCAGTCCGGCCGCGATGCCAGTTATTTTCCGACAAAGTCTTCAGGATGTGATCTCTTTCCATTAATTTAAGGTTGCTTTCCCGACGCATATCGCCGTGGTCTTGAGAAACCTCATCCGGTTTTTCAGAACAAACCCTGGAGGAGGCATCGATTTGGATGGAATCATCAACTTGAGGAACCAGCTTTTCCGGATGCTCATGGCCGATGGTCGGTGCACCGGCAAAATCCAGCCTCTTTAACGTCAGGTAACGGTACAGGACGTTTTGTAGTTCCCGGACATTGCCCTGCCAATCGTAGTTCAGCATGGCTTCAACAATGTTGCCGGGTAGCGGCGGATGATTTTTATCGTACAGTTTCATAAAATGATCAACCAGCAGTGGCAGATCATCTTTCCTGTCGCGCAGCGGGGGAAGATAAATGGGAAGAATATGAATACGGTAAAAGAAGTCTTCCCGCATCACTCCCCGTCTAACCAGTTCCCGCAGGTTACGGTTTGTCGCCGCAACAATCCGGACATCCACATTTTTAATCGTATTGCTTCCCACAGGCGTATAACCGTCACCCGCAATGGCCCGGAGAAGTTTGACTTGCATGTTCAACCCGATTTCTCCCACTTCATCAAGAAAGAGAGTCCCGCCATCTGCTTCATCCAGATAACCGCTCTTATCCATATGCGCACCGGTAAAAGCGCCTTTCTTATAACCGAAAAATTCACTTTCCATGAGCGTTTCCGGTATCGCTCCACAGTTAACGGTCACAAAGCCCTTTTGGCTTCTGTCACTTGTTTCGTGAATAGCCTTGGCTACCAGTTCTTTTCCTGTCCCGGACTCTCCATAAATAATGACATTAGCCTGAGTGGCGGCTGCCTGGAGAATAAATTCGTAAATCTCCTGCATGACCTGGCTCTTGCCGATAATGTCACAAAATCTGTAACGCTCCCTGATGGAAGAACGTAAACGAATGTTCTCTTTCTGCAGATATTCATGATTTTCCAACAGAGCCTGTTCAGCTTCTTTGCGCGCAGTAATATCCGTAAAGGAAGCAATGAACTGACCGGCTCCGGGAATGTGACCCAAACGCATAAGAACCTCAATTTTATCTCCATTACGATGCGCGATCTGGCATTCGTATTCCACCGGTTTGTATCCTTTACGACGCGAAAAACACTGCATCAGCGCGCTGCGATCTCCCGAGGTAATGAAATCCGTAAATTTCATCAGTCCTTCAATTTCATCCTTGCCATAACCCGACATTTCCACAAAACGGTCGTTGACCATGAAAATCATCAGAGAATCTTCCATGATGATCATCGGGAGACCGGCGTTTTCAAACACGCTGCGGTAACGTTCCTCGCTCTTTTTCAAGGCATCTTCCATTTGTTTACGTTCGGTAGTATTTCGACCCTCACCTAAAATGGAGATGGGCTTTCCCTGTTCATCCCTGATTAAGCTGAACTTTATTTCTCCCCACACGGGGCGACCGTCACTGCAGCAAAACTCCCATTCCACCGCCTGATCTAAAACATAATCCGGAGAAGAAAGGGCTACAGGCATTTGCGTGGAAAAGAAATCCATGGCCTTCTGAAAAGACTCAGCTGAGAGAATTTTTTTCAACGGTGTCTTGGTGAGTTCCTTAAAAGAGTAACCCAGCAGTTTTTCCACGGAAGGACTGATGTAGATCACGTTTAAGTTCAAATCCATCAACCAGACCTGATCTTTCATGTGATCAGCCAGCAAACGATACTGGGCTTCACTTTTTTTCAGAGCATCTTCGGCCAGTTTGCGTTCGGTTATGTCCCGGAGATTAATCAATCCTCCCTGAATTAATTGATCATGCACAATGTTGCTTGCCGTCACCTCGAACGTATGCCAGCTTCCATCCCGATGACGCAAACGTAATTCCGTGTGCAGGGTTGAGGCGTCTGTATTTTTTGCCAACGTCAGCGCGGACTCCGTAATTAACTTCAAGTCCTCCGTGTTGACAAGATCAAACAAACTGGCGCCGATGCGTTCTTCAACTTTAAACCCCAGGATTTTCTCAATCGCGGGATTTTCATAGGTGATAATTCCTTTTCTGTTGACCAGAACGATCATATCCGAAGACTGTTCGGACAGGGTCCGGAAGAGATGCTCTTCGTTGCGCAATTTCTCCTCTATCTTCTTGCGCTCGGTAATATCGCGGATGATGCCTCTAAAGCCTGTCGGGTTGCCGGATAAATCTCTGATGAGCGATGCGGAGGCTTCCACATATCGGATGGCGCCGTCTTTCCTAATCATCTGCCAGTCGAAGGCTTTGGATGGCTCTCCCGTACTGTACACCTTATTAAACATCATGAAGACGTCATCGGCGGTCGCCGGATTCAGGAATTGCCGATGATTCATTCCCATCAATTCCTCTCTGGAACATCCGCCAAGCTGGCAAAGAGCATGGTTGAAAAATGTAAAGTTCCCTTGAAGATCAACTTCGTAATAACTGTCTTCAATGTTATCAAGAATAGCCTGATATTTATCTTCGCTGTCGATACTCATTAAATACTTCCTATGAAGCTTTTCCATTAAGATTTTGTTCTTTTTATATTTAACCGTGAAAGAATCTAATAGGAATCATCGAATGGATTAGGATTGGCGCGCTTTTGTTTCCAGGAAACGTAATCTTCAAGTTTTTTCATTGCATCCCCCGGTGTTTTAACGAATTCCACACCCATCTCATAAGAGGCGTCTTCAATGATAACTTTAATCCATTTCACTTTTCCCAGCGCTGTTATTTTATCCTGGACCGTTTTTGATGTAAAATCTATTTCCAGGAGGGTATTAATGGGAAACATTTCACGGGAATGAATTTTGGCGCCGTACACTGAAATATCTTTACTGCTGTCATAAACAACCTTTTGGTTTTTCCCTTCAGAGACAACGGTTATCGTTACATCACTTTCTCCTTTCAATCTTGGCGTTTTTCTTCGTTCGTCCATTATTCCTCCCTGGAAAGATTATTCAAATTGTCTTTTATGTCCATCCAAAACGAATAATATTTGTTTACGGGCGCCGCCTGAAACCACGGCATTCCGGCCGCCATGCCCATGGTTTATTGATTTCATCTAAAACAACTTTTTATCTTTCATCATATCCAGTTTGGATTGCGCCTTTTCATGACCCTGTTCCGCCGCTTTCGTGTACCACTTGATGGCCTCGGAAACATCCTGGGTCACAAAGACACCGTCCTGATATATATCCCCAAGCCAGACCTGAGCATCCTCCTGTCCCTGTTGGGCCGCCTTGAGATACCAATTGAGCGCCTCGTCAAAGTTTTGGGTAACGCCCTCGCCAAAAAAGAATTTGAAACCGAGATTGAACTGAGCATCGGCGTGCCCCTGTTCAGCGGCTTTACGATACCATTTCACCGCCTCGTAATCTTCGTGAGGAACGCCTTCACCATCGTTATACATCATTCCGATGGCGAACTGAGCATCGACAAGTCCCTGTTGGGCCGCCTTCAGGTACCACTTCGCAGCTTCGACATCATCCCTTTCGACGCCTGAACCCTGCTGATACATGACACCCAGTTCATACTGGGCAGAGGCATTCCCCTGAACAGCTTCCCTGAGCGCCTTGAGATATTTCTTTTCGGGGCTGGTATCGTCCTCCCCGATATCTGTTTCTTTTTCTTCAACTGTTTCCAGATCAACCGGCACTTCCTGGCCTTCCGTCGAAAGGACCTTTTCTTCCGGCATGACCTCGTCTGCCGGCGAGATGCCTTGCTCTTCCCGGGTCACGGTCTCCTCGGCAACAGGTTCAACGACTTCTTCCTTTTCAGCTTCCTCGTGCGGTTCCTGGACAACTGCCTCTTCATCACGCGCAGCGCTCTTGCTTTGCGTGTATAGGATGTCCAGCATGTTTTGAGCATCTGCGTGTCCCTGCTCAGCCGCCTTCCGATACCACTTCACCGCTTCGACATTGTCCTGCTCAACACCCAGACCGTCTTTGTACAGTTCGCCCAGATAAAACTGAGCGGTGACATTTCCCTGTTTGGCCGGTTTTAAAAACCACCTGACGGCTTCGGTATAATCCGGTTCGGCACCCAAACCTTCTTTATACATTTCCCCCAGATTGAACTGGGCGGTAAGATTCCCCTGTTCAGCAGGTTTCAAATACCATTTTGCAGCCTCGGCATAATCCTGACTGACGCCTTCTCCTGTGAAGTACATCTCACCTAAATTGAACTGCGCGGATATTTCTCCCTGCTCGGCCGCCTGATGGAACCACTTCGCCGCTTCGGCACTATTCCGTTCAACCCCCAGACCGTCTTTGTAGAACTCTCCCATATGAAACTGGGCGGTGACATTCCCTTCTTCGGCCGGTTTCAAGAGCCACTTCGCGGCCTCGGCATAATCCTGTCCAACGCCTTCCCCCCTGCGGTAAAGTTCGCCCAGATGGAACCCGGCGGATATTTCTCCCTGTTCGGCCGCCTTGTGGAACCACTTCACCGCTTCGGTATTGTCCTGTTCAACACCCGAACCTTCTTCGTACATTTCACCAAGATTACGCTGGGCATACAGGTTGCCTTTTTCCGCAGATTTTAATAACCATTTTGCAGCCTCAGCATCGTCCTGTTCAACGCCTTCGCCTCTCCGGTACATTTCCCCCAGATTAAACTGGGCGTCGGCATTGCCCTGGTTAGATGATTTTAACAACCATTTAGCCGCTTCCTCATAGTTTTTTTGAACTCCCAATCCGTTGCGGCACATCACACCTATGCTATACTGGGCATCCGCATCCCCCTGTTGGGCCGCCATCAGATACCATTTCGCCGCCTCCGCATCGTCCTGGGCGACGCCTACGCCATCCTGATACAACCAGGCTATATTAATCTGAGCACCGGCGTGTCCCTGTTGGGCCGCCATCAGATACCATTTTGCGGCTTCGGCATCGTCGCTGGATACACCTTCACCCTTGCGGTACATCATGCCCACATTATACTGAGCGGTGGCATCCCCCTGCTCGGCTGCCTTAAGATACCATTTTACAGCTTCCGTATCGTCCTGCTGGACACACAGACCGTCCTGATACATTTCTCCCAGACTGAATTGTGCGAATACGATTCCCTGTTCGGCAGACTTCAAAAACCACTTTAAAGCTTCGACATCATCCTGAGTGATTCCTTCTCCATGACGGTACATGACCGCCACATGATATTGGGCATCAGCGTTACCCTGTTGGGCAGCCATCAGATACCACCTGGCCGCTTCGGCATCATCCTGCGCTACACCTTTGCCCTCTTTGTACATTTCACCCAGTTTGATTTGAGCTTGCACACTATTCTGTTCCGCCGCCATCAGATACCATTTTGCCGCCTCGGCATCATCCTGCGCTACGCCTCTGCCTTCGCTGTATATTTCACCCAGTTTGCATTGGGCATGAACATTTCCCTGTCCGGCCGCTCTCATGTACCAGCTTAAAGCCTCGGCTTCATCCAGCGGAGCACATTTCCCTTCGCTGTACATGATATCCAGTATTCGCTGCGCGTCAGCACGTCCCTGCGCGGCCGCCCGGCGAAACCATTTCGCCGCCTCGGCATAATCCTGTGCGACGCCTAAACCTTTCTGATACAGAAGACCCAGATTGAACTGGGCATCCGCGCGTCCCTGGACGGCAGCTTTGTCATACCATTTCGCCGCTTCCCCATCGTCCTGGGACACTCCTTTGCCGTTGTGGTACATTAAACCCAAATTGAACTGGGCGCGTGAATTTCCCTGTTCAGCGGCTTTTTCATACCACTTGGCCGCTTCCGCAAAGTCCAGATCAACCCCTTCGCCAAAGAAATAACTCAAACCCAGATTAAACTGCGCTTCCGCATTGCCCTGTTCGACAGCCTTCAGATACCACTTAACCGCTTCCTCATCATCCTGCTGAACGCCATCACCGTTATGGTACATCAATCCCAGATTGAACTGGGCATCGGCAATACCCTGTTTGGCGGCTCTAAAAAACAATCTGGCGGCCTCGGCATCATCCGGGGCAACCCCTTTTCCTTCTTTATACATCATGCCCAGATTGAGCTGAGCTTCCGCATGATCCTGCTCAGCCGCCTTCAGATACCATTTCGCCGCTTCTTCCTGATCCACCCGGACACCTTTGCCCTCTTTGTACATTTCACCCATGTAAAATTGTGCGTTGGAAATTCCCTGTTCAGCCGCCATGAGCAACCACTTGACAGCTTCCTGATCACTCTGTTGAACACCCAGACCGTTTTGGTACAGAAGACCGAGATTGAACTGGGCATCGGCATATCCCTGTTCGGCAGATTTTAAAAACCATTTGGCCGCTTCGACACAGTCCTTGGGAATACCGTCACCCTTGAGGTGAAGCAATCCCACATTACATTGAGCTTCCGCGTTACCGTGTTGGGCCGCTTTTTGATACCACTTCACTGCTTCGGCATCATCACGAGGAACGCCTTCTCCCTGATGATACAACACACCCAGATTAAACTGGGCATTCGCGTGTCCCTGTTCAGCCGCCTTTTGATACCATTTCGCCGCCTTGGCGTCATCCCGTGGCACACCGGTGCCTTTATGATAGATTACTCCCAGATTGAACTGAGCCGCAATATCTCCCTGTGCGGCCGCCTTGAGGTACTTATTGACAATTTCAACATCATCCTGAGCAACAGGCTTCCCCTTTTGACTCTCATGATTCTGCCTGGTTCGGGGCTCGTGCTGTACCTGTCCCGTAGTCTTGCGCTGCTTCTGTGGTATCTCGACGTCCTCACGCGAAACACTCCTGCTTTTTTGGCCCATGCTTTCCAGTCTTTTTTGGGCTTCTGCATGTCCCTGGGCAGCCGCTTTACGATACCACTTCACAGCCTTGGTCTCATCTTTGGGAACGCCTCTGCCTTTTTTGTAAATCTCACCCAGATTGTACTGAGCAACGGCAATTCCCTGTTCCGCGGCTTCCATGAACCATCTTGCGGCTTCCTCATCGTCCTGGGGAACGCCGTCGCCTTTTTTGTACATCAATGCCAGATTGAACTGGGCCTTGGCGTCTTCCTGTTCGGCTGCCTTCTGGTACCATTTCGCCGCTTCTTCATCATCCTGCTCAACACCCTTGCCTTCCTGATACATCCAGCCCAGATTGAACTGAGCCTTGGCGTCGTCCTGCTCGGCTGCTTTCTGAAACCAGACAACGGCTTCATCATAATCCCTGGCAACACCCTTACCGGTCAGGTACATTAACCCCAGATTTCTCTGAGCAACGGCATTGCCCTGTTCCGCCGCCATTTGGATATCGGCCAAAGATGGAGTATGATTTTTCATGTTAAATTTTCTTTTCAGAAATGTTCGTCAAAAACATCTCTTTATTATTTAATCAATTCAGCCTGCGGGGCTTGAATAATGTGCAACGCAATGATTGACAGAATTTTTATATCACGATTCCCTGTCGAAATCCATAATGGCAATATTTTAGAAATTCGTGCAACAATTATTTCAAATACTGAGAACTTCTGAAAGATTCGGACAAAGACAATGATTTGGATACAAAATCAGCACGGACCTGCTGCGGTCCGCGCATATCATCCGGACGCAGCATGCTTTCATCCCTGCTTTTTAATATCTTGTCTATCGCGGCGATCATTGTCTTTTTGTCTTTCTGAATTCTATAGATAACGGACAGATATTGCGAAGCGCAGGTATCGATTTTATATTAGAATGGAAAACATCGGCGAGAATTTTGATTATATGCCAATAACATCTCCATGTTCTGGACTGTATAATCCCATTTTGCTCTCACCGGGGATTTCGATTAAAAACGTGAGGGGAATAATTGTCTTTAAGCGATCTTCTTTTGTCTTCTCTCCATCACAATAGGATCCCCGATACGCTACACCTTTATATTGAGGACTGTAGAACACTGCATCAACAAAGAACTCTTCATTATTATTCCGGATGTTCAACCCCGTCGAACCCGGCATGATTACCTTAAGGGCAGGATCAAGAATACCCGCAGAACTATCCTCACCAACAATAGAATCAACTTTCGGCATTTTCTTCAAACAATCCATAATATCCTGTAAAGCATTGGCCGTTTCAGAACCTTTTTCCAATATTCCTTCCTCCTGCCGGATTTGTATCAGATCTTCCATCTTCTTCAGAACAGCATGCAGCGTCTGATCTTCCAGGATGCGTGATGATAAGCGTAAACTACCGTAAGTTTGGTCATAAATTGCGACAAATTTTGCGCCTTCATTAATAAGATTTCTCTGAACCCGATATCTGTCAGCGGCAAAATGAATATCACGCCGCTCCAATGGCAAAGCCATTAGAAAAGATTCAAACAAAATCTGCGCGATTACTTCATTTTTAACATTTGATGACATCATTGCCGGATGAGAGAAGGTTATGCCTGTTGTGAAGAAATTGCGCGTAAACTTTGGCAGATCAAAATAAACATTGTCGGCCGGATCAGGTGGATAAAGGCATGATATTTCATTTGGACCACGGCGTTCTTTATAACCAACAATTGCTTCCCGTATCTGGAGAGCCGATTCCACAGCGATCAGTTCACCGAAACGTTTGCAGGTAAAAACATTGCCTTTACTGAGATTGGGAAATACCATTGTCGGTATCATCTGTGCTTTTGTTGTATATTTCTTTTCATAACGCACTTCAATCAGGCGCCTGCTGACGTTGACGCGATAAACACGATAAGGTTTTGTGGTGTAATAATAAATGCCTCCCGGATAAGCTTCCCGCATGATTTGACTATAAGACAACGAACCGCATGTTTTCTCATGAGCGCCCCGTTTATGCCTGACTTGAAACTGAATCTCCACATCTCTTAAAGGAAAAGCGTGATTCGGATCTTCTCCCGCTTGTAATTTCATCGCCTGAAACTCAGGCGAAGTTTCACCAATCCTTTCTGCACAGCAAAGCTCCATGAATCCTTTTGGCCAGTGAATTTTACTGCTGAATGCCTGATTTTCCGCTTTCCCCAGAAATGAACACACCCGATCGTGTTCCGCGCCGTTTCTGGCCAGGCATAAGGCATGAATATATTGAACGCGTGTATTTTCAAGATACAGGGCACTTTCTAATAACGGCATTTCAAGAAGTTGCTGAGGATTGCGAAAAACGCTGGCGCTATGGATATCGCGGCCATTGACGATAATAATTTCTCCTTTAGCATGCCGCCCGATACGTCCGATGCGTTGATAAAAACTTGTCGCGGAATAGGGCACGCCAACCAAGATTCCTAATGTTAAATAAGGTATATCCAACCCCAGTTCCAGCGCACTTGTACTGACAATGCCAGCCAGATCCCCTTGCGTTAAGCGCTCCTGAATGAGCTTTCTGTCATGTTCCTCATATCCGGCCCTGTAAGGCAATACTTTTAATCTTTCCAGATGCCCGTCATACATAAAATCCTCATCGTTTTCCCTGGATTGAATACGCGAGACAATGGAAGTCAGATATTCCGTTTGTTTACGGCTATCGACAAAAACAATAAATTTATGCCTTGTCTTTTTACTGATGTAATCCATCAATTCAGACAGAGAAGTCAGCAAATCGCCCTGGGCAGGCGGATCGACAAGCCTGATGGTCACTTTTTGTTTCTGTGAAGTATCATAATTTGAATCAATGACTTGAAATTCTAATCCGAAAAGTTGACGCAAATGATTTTCCGGAGCCGCGATGGTCGCGGAAGCTGTAACAAACTGAGGAAACACATACAACAGTTGCAAGATATGCCTCAACCGCCGGAAGAGATATGCCGAGTTGCTGCCGAAAACACCCGTGTAATAATGAACCTCATCAACAATGATAAGGCTTGTTTTAAAAAGAAAACACATCACGGCTTTGTCGCTGACATGAGAAAGAAACCAGGCATGAATGATGTCCGGCGTCATAATCAGTACACGGCTATTCCGTAAAATTTCCATGCGCGCAGACATCGGTGTCCGGCCGTCAATTCTTCCCACGCAGCCTGATATGCCCGCACTGGCTAGCGCATCAATCCAGCGTTTCTCTTGTTCGCTCCCTAAAGCTCTAAGAGGATAAACGACTATGACCCGCGCCTTGGAATCCGCGGCAAGTTTTTCCATTGCCGCCACATAAAACGGCAAACTTTTGCCCGAGGCCGTTCCTGTTGTCATACAAACATTATTGCCACCGAGAACAGCTTTTATTGCTTCCTTCTGATGAAGATAAATGCCATCGGGAAAGGTTGTGCTCAGAAAGTTGCGTGAAGCATCGGATAATTGCAGATCGTCGGCCGAAAAAAACTGTCCACAACGATTCGGTAGATTGAATTTCTTGACAAGACTCCAACTTTTGGCATTTATGAATTTATCAATCATTGTATTTCCTTACTACTGATTAAAACCAAGTAAAATAAGCATTCCCTCATTTTCTTTACACTCTGGACAAATATCGTTGTTCTCGTCATTGGCGCAGCTCTCCAAAAATAAATCACCAACTTCTTCTGCTGGACTCACTTCAAGTGACAAATCATCTTCAAATTCTCTTTGGCATAATTTGCATATTTTCATTTCTTAACCATCCGTTTTTTCCAGCACGACTATTGGTTTTTGTAAGTCTCTGATCATTTTTTCCTGCCAGAGACCATCATTGGTAAAAGTAAGCCCGTATATTTCACCGCTCCGATTATCATCATGAAACACGACGTATTGAAAAAGGCATTTGCCTAAGTTGAACCAAATACAAGTCATAATTCGAATCCATGGAGTAATGAGCCAGATAATGGAAACACTCATGAGAATTATAAGAAAAGATATTATCATTCATGATCCTTTCGTCATTTTAAATAACTGAAAAGCAGAATGTGTGCCACAATATCAAGTTTCTATAGAATATTGATTTTATTAAACATTTAAGAAAAATACTATTTCAGAAAAAATAAAGATGGTAAAATAAATCACCAATAAAGTAACAAATATTACTTGCCGGTGTGCTGTTGAACGTTTGACAATATATCCTTCAAAATAAACTCGAGATTGCAGGTAAAATATCTTTTCGGCATATTGTTTCCGTGGTTTTTAGTTCGCGTATTCATATTCAGGTACACAGTTAAACCGTCTTTTGTTTTTTGTCTCAATGCGCTATTCATTTTCCAGAAAAGATTATCATCACCAAAGGCAGCAAGCGCCTGATCAATTCCCTTTTTTGCGGCGGCGACGGCATTGATTGAAGCCGGCAACGGCCGGCACCCCAGGAGCGGCAAAGCGTCTTTGAAGAAAACAATGACGTGCCTGATTTCATGTTGTTTGATGTAGTCGGACAGTTCAGCTACAGATCTGTTCAGTATTTCTTTTCTATAGGTCAATGGCGCGCCGGCAAATAG
>JBATES010000146.1:0-2536 GCA_049664145.1 Smithella sp. | reverse complement strand
CACGTCTGCCTGTCAGGCGCAGGGCAGACGTGTATTTGAAAGGAAGTGTAAAATTTACTTTCTTGATATTGTTGCTCTTTTAAAAAATATTATTTTCTCTTGACGGGAACATTATAGGATGTCCCCTATCCTTGCGAAGGAATGCGAAGGAATGACTTATAGTAGGGCGAACGTCCTATTGTGTTAAGAAGGAAATTCCCGGAAACTTGAAATCTTGTTTTACCTTAAAATATCTGATAGTTCACAATGCAAGCATGATTCTAAAATAATTGGGTATCTGGTCACTCAAAAAAAGAAAAAACATAATGGAAGTTAAATTAGCCAAAACTGCGGGATTTTGCATGGGTGTGCGCCGGGCGGTGGATATCGTCCTGAAGATAGCCCAGCAGGAAAAGAACCGCCGTATCTATACCTACGGCCCGCTCATTCATAATCCGCAAACCATTGAACTGCTCAAGAAGCGCGGGATAATTCCTATCGGGAAAATCGAAGAAATCAAGGATCAAGAGGAAGCCATTTTGATTATTCGTGCCCACGGCATCGCGCCGGCGGAGCGAAAAAGAATCAGGGAAAGCGGCATTAAGGTGGTCGATGCAACCTGTCCCAAAGTCGGTTATGTGCAGGCCATCATCAAGAAACATACCGCTCTTCAATATACGATGATTATTGTCGGGGATAAGGAGCATCCGGAAGTTGAAGGTCTTCTGGGTTATTCCGGCGGTCGCGGCATCCTTGTTTCCACGCTGGAGGATGTGGAAAATATTTCGTCCGCGGGCAACGTCTGCGTTGTGGCTCAGACAACCCAAAATCTCGACGATTACAACAGGATTGTTGAAAAGATAAAGCAGACCTATCCTCAGGCCGTTGTCTTCAACACCATTTGTTCCTCGACCGAGCAGAGACAGGCGGAAGTTATTGCCATGGCCGGGGAGATGGATGCGATGTTTATTGTCGGAGGTCAAAACAGCGCCAATACCCAGAGACTCGCTGATCTCGCCCGGAAAAAACAACCGGCCACTTTCCATATCGAAACGCCCTCGGAAATGGCCGGGATTGATTTTGGTCCTTATAACCGGATTGGCGTTTCGGCAGGAGCTTCTACGCCAAACTGGATCATGGACCGGGTGATGGATAAAATCATGGAAGGTCAGAGCCGAAAAATGAAATACCTGGGCAAAATACTGGGTTTGTGGACATCGGCGATCAAGACGGATGTTTATTCCGCCATAGGGGCCGGTTGTCTTTGCCTGGTCTGCATGGTGCTGCAGGGGATGCCGGTGAAATTTTCTTTTGTGACCATCGCTTCTCTTTTTGTTTACGCCATGCACGTTTTAAACCGGTTGATCAGCCGTAAGCCAACCGGACTGGTCGGTTCTTTTCGCGAAGAGACCTATCTGCGCTACGGAAAAATATTTTTATACACAGCTTTAATTGCCATTTTCACCGCGCTGGCTTTGGCGTTTAAAGAATCGTTGATGGCTTTTATGACTTTATTGGTGATGTCGATAGGCGGGGTGCTTTATAATATGAGCATTTTCCCCCGGGAATGGAAAATACGAAGTTTGAGGGACATCCCCGGTTCCAAAAACACTTTGATGTCGATGGCCTGGGGAATCGCCGCGGCGGTTTTGCCTGTTCTGGATGAGCCATATTTTCTTGCCCCCGGTCTGGTGGTGGCTTTTTTCTTCATTTTCGGAATGGTTTTCATCCGTTCGGCCATGGCGGATATGCTGGAAATACAAAGTGATAAATTAATAGGCAAAGAAACCATTCCGGTTTTTTTCGGCAAAGAACGGACCATTACCATCCTGAAAATTATTTCATTAATGTTATTAGCCATCCTGCTGGTTTCCAGTCCCGCGGGATGGGCCTCATCTTTGAGTTTTTTTCTGATCGCCTGCTTATTATATTTATGGATTTGTTTCCTGTTTTGTGATAAAAAGCCCGTGATTTCCGAGGCGGTTAAGGAAGGTCTTCTGGAAACCAGCTATGTGATGGCTGGTTTTTGTGTTTTATTGTGGCGCATTTTCTGATATGTCAATGCCCACCCAAAAGGAATTAATAAGAGATGATGACAAAAAAAATATTTGCAAAATGTACATTAATTGTATTTGTCTTGTTGACCGTTGCCTGTGGAGGGTTGCGTTTTAACCAGTCCGCGCCGGAAGCAAAAGATTTTCACCCTAAGAGGATTGCTGTATTTCCCATAGAGGTGTGGAACCACAAAGAAGTTGATTCCCGGGCGATTGTGGAACGGGTTTTAGCGGAGTCGCTGGTGAAAAAGCAGTTCTTTGAAAATGTTATGGATGTTGAAAGCCTGAAGCAAAAAGAGCAAGAGAATGAAGAATTGCGTAATTTGAGGACGGACTATCTTGCAAAACTGCAAATGCTGAATTTTTCTGATCCTGACTTGATCAAAAAAATCGGGGATTTGATGAACATAGATTCTTTTTTACTGTTATCCGTTGATGAATGGAAATATTATGCCGAAGGGGATAAAAAAATGGCTGAAGTTGGATTATCCATGGCCATGTAC
>JBATES010000145.1:0-5321 GCA_049664145.1 Smithella sp. | reverse complement strand
CTATAGCCATAAGGGCTCTCAGGATTCATGCTTCGGCACTTGTTTTAATTGCTCCTACGATAATTTTTACCTACTCTTTAATGGGATTGGGAAAAGGAACCTTGACCATGTTATTACTTTTGTTTCGCGATAGTTTAGTTTTCATTCCACTGTTGATCATGTTACCAAATTTTTGGGGAATAACGGGAGTCTGGATGGCTCTGCCTTTAACGAATTTTATAGCTTTATTCGCGGTTATTTTCTGGACGAAAAAAGCACTTCATGTTAAAAATCTTTCAAAATGAAACTTGTTTGTTTGAATTAAAATTTTATGTAGGTTCTGACCTATCAAGAGAGGCGTTTTTTCATGAAAATTGACAAAGAAAAAATTGTATGTCTTCAAGAAAACTACGGTAAAAACATTCTTCCGTTATCCAATTTTGAAAACAATTATTTTCCGGGCACCAACCCTCTGCACATTATCGGATATTACAAGCGGGAAATTTCTCATTCAAAAATCGAAGAAACTTTTTTTAAAGCGGTCAAGCTATACAATCTTTTCTCAAGCCGTCTCATTATGATTGATGATAAAAAATTTGCTCTACAGTACTGCACGGATGGCGCTCAACTTAATATCTTGCAACCTCTGCACGGGACGGTGAATGATGTCAATCTTGCCGAAATCAAAAACAGTCTGATCCATGTTAAAACCTTGCCGGGCGAACCGCTGTTTGCCATGACTGTCATACCATTAAAAGATGGATATTTAGGCGGAATGAGTTGCTCTCATGCGGTATCGGATGGAATAGGATTGATGCTTTTTGGATTTGCGTGGAATTGCATGGTAGAAGGAAAAGATGTTTTGCTTCCCTCATCCCAGAGACTATTCACGGGAGATCCAATCGGTTCCGATCAAATTGACAGGATATTCACGCCTCCTTTATCGGAATTGGGAAAAGGAATACAAAATCAGTTCAATAATGTAAATCCCATAAAAACCTATACGACCAATAAATACTTTTCGGATGAATTGCTCAATGAAATCAAAAATAATTCGGTAACAGAAAATTCAAAATACAGCATATCCAGTCATCAAATCATGACCGCATGCTTATTGAAGAAGTACCATCATCACATTCTGCCTGATACCGACAAAATTGTGCTCAGAAGCCCCATTAATCTTCGCGACATACATCCTGATGTCGATGCCATGTACCTGGGCAGCGCAAATTTCAATAGTTTTACAGAATTTGCAAAAGAGGAAATTGACAAAATGTCCATAACCGAGATTGCCCATCGTTTGAAAGAATCAATGCTCTGCATGAGAAGCGAAAAATACGCCAGGGAAATAGCATCTTTATCCCCGTACGGACTGGAGATTAACACGGACATCCTGGACCAAACTCATCCTCATTATGATATAGAAACAAATATCGTCTCCAGTAACCTGACGCACCTGAATGATCTTGAATCTCTGTTTTTGGGACCGAATGTCGGGGGTATTTTATATATGGGTTTGGTGGTCCAAACAGGTTTTACGATATTGAAAGAAAAAAGCGGCAGGATATTTGCCCAGATCACGAGCAGATATCCATTCAGTCAATCCTGAGTTTAATTTTATTATAGCTATGTTTTCAATTGCTTATATAGCTCAGCCCAAATAATTTAGAACTTGACAAAGATCAAAGATCAATGATTATTCTAGGCGAATATGCAGAGGAGTAACTAATCTTAAATGAAAGGAGAGACGTTATGATGAATGCAGGTTGTGGTCCATGTGTAAGTAATTTCGGTTGCGGGGGCTCATTGGGAGCAGCATTCAACGCAGGTTGTGGCCCTGAAGTTCTTTAACAAAAAAAGATTATTTAAAAACAGGCAGGGGGACAGGGGAAACATTCCGGGTCTCCCTGACTGTTTTTAATCAGCATCAAGTTCCCTATCCGTTCATAATTATTTTGCAGACATTCTTAAAGCGCCATCCAATCGAATGCAGCACCCGTTAAGCATTTTATTTTCAATAATATGCAAAGCCATTTGTGCAAATTCTGCGGGATTGCCCAGACGCCTCGGAAAAGGAACTGTTTTGGCCATACCTTCTTTTACTTCCGTCGGTAAACCAGCCATCATCGGCGTTTCAAAAATTCCCGGAGCGATGGTAACAATTCTTATTCCGTAATCGGATATTTCGCGCGCGATGGGCAGGGTCATACCTACAATGCCCGCTTTGGAAGCGCTGTAGGCTACCTGTCCTATCTGTCCTTCAAACGCGGCAATCGAAGCCGAATTAATGATAACGCCTTTTTCTCCGTCTTCGCCGGGCGTGTTATTCATCATCTGTTCCACCGCCAGCCTGATAATGTTGAGCGTTCCCACCAGATTAATTTGGAGAACCTTATTGAATGAATCCAGGGGCAGGGGGCCTTTTCTGCCGATGAGTTTTCCCGGATTCACAACTCCGGCACAATTAATCACTACGTTTATTTTTCCGAAAGCTTCCACAGCCTTTTGTAAGGCCTGCCGGACATCAGACTCGCTGGTGATATCCGTTTTTGCGAATATCGCGTTTGCTCCGATATTCGCCGCCAACTTTTCTCCCTTTTCCACATCAACATCAATAATTGCTGCACGGGCTCCTTTTTTAACCAGATCCAGAACACAGGCTTCACCCAATCCCGACGCTCCACCGGTAACCAAGGCAACCACTTCTTGAATATTCATTTTTATCTTCTCCTTTTTGCATAAAAAATGCGATAAACAGGATGCCTTTTACTCTGTTCTCTTCAGAGCGCTGGCAGTTGGTTTTATCATTTCTTTTTTGATTCTTTTGAAAAACTCGCGGCGGAATGCCGGAATTTTCGTGAGCATGACCAGAATGCCGTTAATCATCCGCCACTTATGATACGTCTGCGGAAAATTATACATCCCGTGCTCTTTATAATATCTGTGATCAGCCTGAAAAACCGGCCGCAACCTGCCCCAGATAACATCCCGGAACAACTTATTTCCCGCGACCTGATAAAATGTCGGCGGCTGAATATAGCCGAGCTTGCTTTGATAAACCGCATGGGTGGCCATGGTTTGCAGAGCGGCATTGATCTGGGTGTTATTTCCCATATCATCACTGACAAAGCCGTTAAGCCCGGCTAACTGGTATTGCGTGATTGCGTTAAATATTTCGCGTAAATTATGATTGTCACTAAAAGGGCCGGAAATGACAAATCCGATTTGTTTACCCTTCAGAAACGGCGTATGACCGTTGAAAAAACTGCGATCAAAAAAACATTTCCACAGCGCCGACAGATAACGGTCGTGTATTGATCCCGCAAGAAACAAAATATCTGCTGTTTTAATTTTTGTGTTGAAAAAATCCCGGAAACCATCCTTGCCGTCATAGACACACTGGTTATCGAAACCGCACTCACAACAGCCAAGGCAACCGCCTTTGATATCCACATCCTTGAGCTGCATCAATTCGGCAGCGGGAGAAAAAGTATTCCGTAATCTCTCCACCATTTTCTGAAGATTGGAATTTTCAGCGAGATCGTCGGCCACAATCAAAACTTTTTTTCCTGCGGCACTCAACGGCTTAACCGCCTCTGTTTCAAAAATAACCTCCGGTGCGACAAGCGGCTTATAATTTCTGATAGCCGGCGTTTTGTCTTTTATCGCTTTGAAAAATAATTCACCAAAAGCTTTCAATCGCTGACGTTCTTTGGTTTTCAATAAATCATTCATTTCCGCTGAATAGGATCCGAAATAATTCATTTCCAGATCATCACAAACAGCATTGATATAATTGTGGGCGGTGTAATCAAAAAAATTGATGGAGGTTGTCAGACAGGCGGCCGGTTTGCCACGAAAAGCCCAGACGGCATCTTTTTCAAAAATCAACTCGATGAATCTTTTGTACTGAGAACAGACAACCAGAAAATAAAGCGAAAACGCCCAGAGCACCCCGTCCGCCGCCGCAATGCCATCGATAACTTCCTGAAAGGCTTTGTCATCTTTTTCCAGTTTTTTGATTTTCAGCGCGACATCGAAATATTGGAATTCCGCTTCCGGAAATCTCTGCTCCAGAAAATGAACATACTGCATGGTTACGCTGACTTCGCCTTTTGGAGAACCGTTCAAAACAGCGATTTTCATAAAAAACTCCTTGGTATGGATTGTATGCTGAAGATTTTCATATCACAGGAAAAGTATCCCAACAACGCATAAAACAGCAATTTTCGAATATTGCCGGTTAGACTTTATGCTTCATTTTCCAGGATACATAATCGGACAACTTTTTGATGGCTTCCTGAGGCGTATTGACAAACTCTACGCCGGCGTCATAGGCTTCATCCTCACAAATGATTTTGATCCATCTGACCTTGCCCATGGCGGTGATCATTTGTTGAAGATTCTTTAATTTAAAATCTATTCTCAGCAGTGTATCGATGGGTAAAAAGATATTGGAATGAATTCTCGCGCCGCTCTCTGATATATCTTTACTGCTGTTATAGATCACCTTTTCCTTGGGAAACTTCTTACTACAGGCAATAATGGTCACGGTAATTTCGCTCTCTTCCTGCAACCGTTTCGCTTTTCTTTTTTCATTCATCACGATCCTTACTTTTTTAAATTAAGAATTATCGTTTAAAATCATTATCCCCAAGCGCTCAAAAACATGGATATACTTTACTATTTAATACCTCAGTAGAGTATTAAAAAACAAGGTTTTTTATACTCGAAAGAAATTTACTTCCTTCAAGTTACATACAAAGAAGCTGTAATAAATTAATTCATAATCTTGTTTATTTCTATTATTTAAACCAAAGTTAGTTCCAGTTTGTTTTTCCTCTTCTCCCAATCGGGCATCGTTTTTCCAAGCAGTTTATAAAATTTTGTACCATGATCTTTGTGTTTCAGATGACATAGTTCATGGGTAACTACATAATCAATACATTCTCGCGGTGCGCGAATTAAATCTGAATTCATGGTGAGAGTGCCTTTTTCAGACAGACTTCCCCAACGTTTTTTTAACCTTTTAATTTGCATTCTTGGATTCTGTAATGAAATCTTCTTAAAGTTGGATAGACAACGATCAAAACTATCCTTGAATTTATTTACTGCCTTTTCAGTATACCACGCATCCAGCAAGCTCTTGATCTTGTCAGATGAAATGCGGCCTTTTACCTGAATATTAAAATATCCCCCCACTAATTTAATTTCATCCCGATGTCCTTTCTTAATCTTCAAACGATAACGTTTGCCAAGATAAAGATGCGTTTCGCCGCCGACATAGCAACGCGCAGGAGTTCTTGGTTCAAATTGCCGGAAATAATTCCGTTGTTTTATGA
>JBATES010000144.1:0-4023 GCA_049664145.1 Smithella sp. | reverse complement strand
CGCTTGAGTGAAGCCCTGACAATTCTCAAAAGATTTGCCTTGCTGAGCTCCGTGTTGCCGGAAAGACAGTGCGTGTGAACACGTTTGCGGAGAAGATTTTCTTCGACAACGCCCATTTTAAATCCCGCGTCTCTGGCCCGCATAAACCAGTCGCTGTCTTCGCCGATTTGATAATTGACATCGAAATTGCCCACCGCCTCAAAAACAAATCGGCGGGCAACCAAAGCGCTGGGAATATAAGCGGTCATTTCCTGTTCCTGCCGGTGCGTTCTAACCCACGACGGAAATTCTTCCATGCCTTCATCCAGAAACAAACTGTGCTTGGTAAAAGAATATTCGATATCCCTGTTCGTTTCCATGTATCTTATCTGAAGCGCCAGTTTTCTTGGATCCCAGATGTCATCCGCGTCGAGAAAAGCCAGATATTCGCCGGATGATTTTTCAATGCCCAGATTCCTGGCCGCCGCCACGCCGGCATTTTCCTGATGCAGATAAATAACCTGCTCATACTTTTGGATAACCGCCGCGCTTTCGTCCGTTGAACCGTCATCCACAATAATACATTCCCAGTTGTCGTAATGCTGATTCAGGACGCTGCTGATGGAATCTTCCAGATACTTTTCTCCGTTATAAACCGGTATGATCACGCTGACCTTCGAATTTTTCATACGCCTCCTCGCGTTACCCCGCAGCCATGAAACGTTTTAACGCGTTCATAATCTCAGAGTTATCTTTACCCAACGACATTTGATAAACAGGAATGTCTTTCAGTATGCTGACGAGCGTTTTCAATGTTTGCCTGCCGCTACCGGGCATCTGAAAGATGGAACTGGCCGCGAGTCCCATCAAACCTTTGCTTTGCGCCACGCGATCAAAAGACGTTTTCTGACTTGCTTCAATCGCCGGCAATAAAACGGCCTTGAGCGGCAAACTTCTAATTAAAGAATCGGGTTTTTTATCTTGCAGAAAATAATATCCCTTTTCATCATTTTGATTATTCAGACAAAACTCTCCCGCTGCGGGCACACGTTCAAGCATCTCCCAGCGGAACTTTACGCTGTTAAAAGCGCTATGCACAACCGGAGCGGAATTATTTTCCAGAATGATATAGTCATCACCGAGAAATTTAAAACCGTCTTGCGCTGCCAGCATGGCCGTCGTTGATTTCCCCGTACCGCCCCGCCCTGCCAGCAAAACGGCCGATGCATTCCAGCCTATCGCCGCCGCGTGAATCAGTACCAGACCGGATTTCTCACACCACCAGTGCAGGAGCATGCGCATCGGTGCGGCTTTTTCATAAAAAGGAATTTCCACGGCTTTCGGCAGATAATAAAATCCCCGATTCCTCCCGTTATCAAACAGGCTGAAAATGCCGCTCTTCGGATTATAAAGCGCGTGAATGTCTCCGGAATTATACGTGACGATTTCTTCCTTGTTTGCGGATATTTTATTCAGCCAGTTGTATCCAGGGAGGTCACAATCCAGAACATCGGAGTCGCAGGCAAAAACAGTAAACGCCGCTTCCGCGTCTGCTTGGGTAATCTCCAAATGTTCGAATGCTTTGAAGAGGCTTTGCTCAAGAATGTCTGAAGAATATGTCAGAAGAACAGGGCCGCCGATAAAAATAAATCGTTTCCTGATACCGGCGGCTTTTTTTCGCGATTCGTTGAAGTAAGCCAGGATATCCGGCAGAATGGTTTCAAATTTATTCATCAATCATTGCTTTTTTTCTGATGCGGCCAGCCCGCCTCCGAAACTTCGTGTATCGGATCTAACAGCAGCATTTCCTGCATGTCGGAAAATTTCTCAAAATCAGGCCTCTCATAGGATTGGCCATTAAAACCGTTCGCATTTATTTCGCCCGCGTTACTTCCTTCAACTTCACGAACGAGCTGTTCGTCGATCAGGCGTTTGACAAATGCTTTCAAGTCCGAACGAATGCTTTCGGTCTCTCCCCGATAAAAATTTTCAGCAGAAGAGGCTATCGAATGCAGAGAATATCCCTGATCAAGAAAATTCCATACCTGAGCTGCCGTCTTATTGAGGTTGTAATAACATCCGTTGTCCAGGTTGATGACCACAACCTCATCTTCCATGGGTTCGCTAATGACTGCGGGAACGTTGATTTTATAATACTTTTTCATAGTGATACTTTTTATCCTTATATTTTCGCCACGAGTATAAAAACAAATTTCGGCGATGTCAATGATGTATTATTTGTCGAATTTCCACAAGACAAGCAGTTTAATTGTTTTTTGAGCGAAGAATCCTGGACCGGGCAATCTTAAGATAGTTTTTATGAACGTCTTCCCGCTGGAGGGCTGTGGTGTTATTCACATGCACTCTTCTGCGCATCACCAAATCCGGTAAAACGTGATGTTTCATTCCCGCCTCTGAAAATCGCGTGAACCATTCAATAAACTGGGACAGCCTCATGGAGGGATTAAATTCACCTACATGAAAAAAATTATCTCGACTGATCAGCATTGTGCCGGCATTGATACCGCTCATTCGCTCGGGTGGACAATAAAGCTGCGAACGCTGTTCTGAATCCAGCTCCGGGCTGAAAAAGTTTTCCACCATGCCAAAGACTGCCTGACAAGATGAATGGAGTTTTAAATAATCGGATTGAAGAGCCAGTTTTGCAGGCAGCCAGATATCATCGGCGTCCAGGAAGGCCAGCCAGCTTCCTGTTGATGCGGCAATGCCCGTGTTGCGGGCGACCGCACAACCCTGATTCCGTTGACGAATGACGTGAACACGGGGAAACTTCTCCGCCACACCTGCCGAATCATCATCAGAGCAGTCATCAACGACGATTATTTCATCGGCGGGCATGGTCTGGGCAAGCACGCTTTCAATGGCCTCTGCCAGATAAAGAGAGGCGTTAAACGCGGGTATAATAACGCTTATCTTATTCATGGTTGTTTTTGGTAATGATAATCTCCTGTCATTGCCGGTCATCAATCAGTTTGATTAATTCCTCCGCGGGCATGGCGCCCATGCGCAGTCTGCCGTCCGGTAAAATAATTGCCGGTGTTCCGTCTATGCCCAGAGATTTAGCCAGTTTTATTGTGTTGTCAACTTCTTCCGTATTGCATTCCGTCTTGGCTATTTCCTTTTTATCAAAGCAGTCTTCCAGCAACTGCATGGAATTATTGCAGATGATGCTCTTGGATTTCCAGTATGCCTCTTTGTGAAATGGCATCGGGTACAGTTTAATATAAAAGACAATGTCTTTTCTCTTGTCGCTGATTTGTTTCATTTCCTTATGGAGGTTATTGCAGAATGGGCAATCCGGATCTGTAAAAATAATAACCTTTTTGTTCGCTTTTGCGTCGCCCAGAACCAGTGCTGAATCCACAGGGATTTTAGAGGTGTCCAGTCGCTTCTTATCTTTGATTTCCGTGGCGGACTGCTCGGTGAGATTCGCCATATTTTTCATGTCCACCAGGTTGCCAAAAATCAAATGCGTTTTGGCAAGATCAAAATAAAAAATTGCCGGTTGCCCGCTTCTATCTACGGCAATTTCGCATATGCCGGGCAGCGAAGATTTTTTTATGTGGATTACACTTGCACTATTGACGTTGAGTTTTTTCAGAATATCCTGAATGTCCGCTTTCGAAATGGCATCGCATCCTTTTTTCTTAGCAACGGGTCCGGCAAAAACCTGATTCACCATGACAGACATCATTAATAAACATAGAATAAAAATAATTGTAGTGTGTTTACGCATTTTCATAATTTCCTCTTTTCATTTAGTATTTTAAAATTTTTTTTTCATCCGAAGGATGTTGTGCTTATCAGGGTTTACCTTCATTAACCACATTTTCTTTTGCGTTGTCAGGATTGATACGACCTATCCACCAGACAAAGGCCAGAAATCCCCACAGGGGGTACAAACCGGGAAAGGGAATGCTCGATACTAAAACGGTAATGATTGCAATGATTGCCAGAGCCGTTTTTTTCTTATCCATCGAAAATTTCCTTCCTTTCGCTTAATCCTTTTTTACTATCCAGTAT
>JBATES010000143.1:0-12393 GCA_049664145.1 Smithella sp. | reverse complement strand
GTTCCAGGCGGTGTTCATGGCCAATGCCGGCGGTTGCTGGGATAACGGCAAGAAGATTGTGGAAGTCGATCTGAAGATGAAAAACACTCCGTTGCATGAAGCCAGCGTTGTCGGCGACACCGTCGGCGACCCCTTCAAGGATACTTCATCGGTTTCTTTGAATCCGATCATCAAATTCACGACTCTGTTTGGTCTGTTGGCAACGGAAATTGCCGTTACCATGACAGACGCGAATTTGAAAACGGGTCTGGCCGTTGTCTTCTTGCTGATTGCTCTTGTTTTCGTGTATCGTTCTTTCTACAGCATGAGAATATCCGCTGAAAAACTGGGCTCATAATTAAAGAAGTTTAACCCTTAACCTCAAAAGGCGCTCCCGAAACGGAGCGCCTTTTGTTATGGTAATGGATGATCTTTTGAAATGGGTGAACTGATTAGATCGAACTAATGGACATTGAACATTTCTCTGAGCATCATTTCTGTTCCGAAATAAGGGTTGTTCAGGGTGTTGAGCCGGGTGTCCTGACTGCCGAGCATTTGATTCAGAAAAAGGGCCTCCCGTGCATTAATCGCTATATTTTTACCGCCCGCGATATAATAAAGGTCATTGAAAACACCTGATATTTTCGGGACAACATCGGCAAAGACTGTTTTCAGCGTGTTGTAATTGATCACCTGAGCCTCCGGGATCGGCCGGTAGGACCATTGCGTGAAGATTCCATCCTGATGTAAAGCTTTACGGACCAGTTTATAAAATTCCAGTGAGTAAAGATTGCTGGAATAAATCACCGAAGGATGTTCGATATCCATAATGATTAAATCATATTTTTGATCTGTGCTCAGAAGATATTTGTACCCGTCATTAAAAATGAGATTCACTTTTGCATTCTCCAGAACATGGTCGGTAAATTCGTTAAAATATTTAGTCGCCTCCGGCATGACCGGATTGATTTCCACCACATCCACGTTCCGGACGTTCCGGTGTTTGACGATCTCACTGAGCGTAAATCCGCATCCCAGGCCGATATTTAAAACATTCAGATTTTCTTTATCCAGCGCGTCAATGGAGATGTTGGCGAAGTTGATTTCACTGACCGCCTTGTTTTTCAGCCCCTCCGTGGAACATTGAACCCGTGTTTCAATATAAAGATAGCGATGCTGTTCATTGTTGAAAACTTCATCAAAAACGCTCAATTCTCCGAATGGTGAATGCGCGAAGAACTTTTTTTCTTTGATTTTTACTTTTTGAAAATATTCTGAATCCTGCTGATTGGAAACGATCAGGTTGTCCCGGGGGATGTATTTTTCTTTCTGGTCCTTACTGGAATAAATGATCGCGCTGTTGCTGAAAGGATTGATGACCAGGTAGAAAATTAAAGCGATCACAAGAAAACAAAACATCGTAATGATAAATTTTCTGTTTTTCTGAAATAAAACAAGCAGACCGATGCAAAGATTCATCAGGACACAAAAGAAGATTAAAGCTTTGATTCCCCAGAACGGTATGAAGAAGAATCCGCTGGCGAGCGCGCCCAGAACTGCCCCAAAGAGATCAAGCCCGTAGATAGTGCCGATTTTTTCCGCCAGTTGTTCGATTTCATTAATCGACATGACAATGATGGCCGGAAAAACCATGCCCATCAGCACCGTCGGAATGATCAGATAAAAGAAGCTGATGAACAGCTTGTTGGCCAGCATCATCTGGGCGGAGTTGCCCAGGAACGGATACAGAAAATTAAAAACGGTGGGCACTAAATCGTAAGCGGGAAAAACAATGGCGGCATAAAGCGCAATGAAGATTTGCAGGATCAGTAAAAATTTCCTTTTATCATGAATTTTCTTTTCCTGCCGGCTGAAGATAAAACCACCCAGACCCATCCCGAAAAGAAAGATGGCAATGACGCCGGAAGCAGTGATCGTGCTTTCGTTGAAAAAGTAGTAAAGAACTTTTGTGGCAGCGATTTCATAGGCGAGGCTGACAAATCCGGCCAGAAAAGCGATGGCCATCAGCAGACGGTAATCAAGGTCAATTTTGTTTGCGGTATTTTTAACGGTCATTTTTCCGGAAGGTCATTGGTCATCAATGCAATATTATGTTTTTTCCCCATCTTCATTTTGATCATGTGAGGTAACGCTAAGACTGGTTTTCTATAAAATTGTAAATTTTATTATGGGTGCAAACTTCATAATACTTTCTTGATATTTTTCCCGATACATCCATCATATCCGGTTGTACTTTGTGAATGAGCGCTTCCCGAATGGCAATCCGCTGATAATTGCCGTTGAGCAGCGGAACTTTCCCGGTGTATAATTTCACACTATCATCATTGTCTGAAGAAAAGGTATATTTTTGCAGATTGATTTCCCGGGTCAGCTTCTGAAAGCCTTCTTCATTGAGTTCAATGCCGTTGACGTTATAGCGATAGGTGGATTCATCTATTCCCGTTTCACTAATTTCTTCGGATTCGTTCTCAAAAACAAATAAATTGAAAACATCATTTTGACTTTTAAAGATTTTGCGCAGGAATTTGTCGCAACTGGACAGTCGGTCTGCCTGATTGATGGCCTGTGAAATCATGATTCTGGAATCCCCATCGAATAAGAACATGGGCGGGCCCTGGCAGAAGCAGATGCCGATGCCGAGTTCCAGAACGGGCAGATTGTTTTCTTTGTTTTTTTCATTATAACTTTGAACGATTTGCAAGATGCGCATGGCCAGTCCGCAGGCCCGGGCAACGCTGTAATATCCCTCTGCGATATCTTCGCTTTCAAAGATGGACAGGATGATGGCGTCCCCCTCGATAAACACCTTCGCTGCGCCGTATTCGGAAAGAACCTGTGAGATCGGATCAAAGAAATTCAGACTGAAATAGGATGCCGGATTCAATCCTTTGGTTCTCATTGTGTGGTTGATGGCCATTGATCCGCGGATGTCCGCTTTGATGATCACATGATTGGCAATCGGTTTTTCTTCTTTGACTTTCTCGTCCGGTAACAGGAATTCATAAAGAGAATGGTTCTCCCGCGACAATAAAATAATTTTTTCATCCTCGACCAGGTTGATGGCGTCCATCGCTTCCTTGAAGATGTGAAAATTATACAAATCCCGATGATAACGGGAAAATTGCCTGAGGAACATAATTAAATATTGTCTTTTTTCGTTTGAGGAACAACGTCGAACGTGTTTGAGCGTCTCCCAGAGGGGGGCGATGGAAAAATCAGATCCATAAAGAGCCTTCAATCGTTTTTGTTGAGTCCTGGCGGATAGTCTGGTCCAAAAATTAACCAGAAATTCGCGTACCTGCCTGGGGGCCATGGGCGGACAAAATTTTTCATAGACTTTTTTCATGACCAGCGCGGCGACCATCTGTCGCAGGATTCCGGATTGGTCAAATTTACGATAAGCAAGATTCAGTAACGTTTTTTGCGTCTCTATTTTTTCTCTGTATTGCTTCAGCTCTGCTTCAGGCTCATTGGCCTGTTTGGCTTTATCGTATTGTTCTGTCGAACTGAAATAGTCAAACATCCGGTCCATATTATCGGGGTCCATGATTAAGGCATCGACATCGCGATTTTCATCCTTGCAAAAACCATTCACGGCCTGCAGCCTGATTTCATTCTTTTTCGCATTTCCGTTTTTGTAATCGTCGCCGGTAAAATGAATGTGCTTCAGGAGGCTGTACAGGCTGGCTTTGATATTGTTGTAGTTATCGATGTCCTCAGCCCTCTGTCCCATGAGCGCGTATTCTTCAGTCAGAAAAAAATCGTCGTTGGGATTATTGGTATGGAATAACGGATTGGAGAAGTAAAAATTGGGCAGAATAGCTCGCGGGGCAAAATGCGTTTCCCTCATATTTCGTAAGTTTCCGGTATTCACATCCACCAGTTGCTCAAAGAGTTCTTTCCCCACGCCGCGAACGATCTGATTATAATGAATCTTGATTTCGGATAGTTTTTCTTTCATCAGGAAAACATCGTTTTGGTCATGCTTTTCCGATATCTGATACATCCGGCCGCGCTGTTCAATCTGCGACAGGATAAATTTGTACTGTGATTTGATCTCTTCGAGGAATAATTTCAGCAGAGCAATCTGTCCCAGGAAGTCGATCTGAACCTCAGAGGTCAGCTTCGCTTTATTGATTCCATCCAGCAGAATGTCATTGCAAAGTCGCTTTAGAGCTTCTTTTTCCGTTTCACATAAATCTTTTTTATATTCTTTGAAAAAATTTTCAGTTTTACTGTGTTTGACCATTAACAAAAATACGGTTTTCCTCAGGCAACTGTAAACTTGCGGACTGATGTGGACATCCAGATGAATATTGTCCACACCGAAAACCAGCCGGTCCAGAGCAAAAGTAATCTGGTAGGGTTTGAGCCCCAGATTTTTCAGATCGGGCTTTTTCTGAAATATGTTCAAAAAATTATGCATGGCATCCTTTGTGAAGCCTGATGTCATTTTGATTGTCTTTACGTGCCAACAGAATGATTCCTCCTCTGTCTCGTGACGATGACGTTATTTAATATGCAGAAAAAACTCTGCCGGATTGATCCGCAGTTGAGCCGGTGGAATCACACGCTTAATGTTTAACGGCTCAGCTCCCTCTTGCATTTTCTGGTCAGCCAGATAAATCGTTTCCCTGCGTTGCCAGTTACCATCGTCGTCCTGGACGAGCGCTAAAACGAGAGGCTGACGGCGTTCATTTTCATCGGGATAATCCATGACCAGGCCGAGGGCTCCGTTGCTCAGCTCCACAACGGAGCCGATGGGATAAATTCCCATCATGTGAATAAAGCGTTTTAACAGAATCTTGTCAAAAGTCCTTCCCGCTTCTTCCCACATTTTTTTCAGCACGGCATCGGGGGTTAAAAAATTTGTCCGGTACACTCTCTCATGGGTCATGGCTTCATAAACATCGGCGATATGAAGAATTTTGCCGATCAGACTGAGATTATCCGTGAACATCGTATGGGGATAACCGGTCATATCCACGTTCAAATGGTGCTCAAACGGGCCGAGGATGATTCTGGATCTTAAAGAGGGATTGGCATTTAACATGAGAATTTTCCGGACGCCGGTGACGGGATGGGCTTTGATGAGATCCCATTCTCCATTCGTTAACTCTCCGTTCTTAAAGAGGATTTCCTTGGGAACATCCACTTTGCCCAAGTCATGAAAAAGACCGCAAATGGTCAGATGTTCCAGCGTAATATCGGATAATTCAATATGCCTGCCCAGACAAGTAGCCAGAAGTGTAACATTGACGGAATGGGTGTAGGTATAATCGTCATAATCCTTAATGGTTGCCATTCCGATCATAAGCGCCGAATCCACCTGCACCATATCCACGATGTTTTGAGCCAGACGCCTGGTCTTCCGCACGCCCACCATGCCCTGAGTCACCTTGTTTGCCACTTCTCTTACAGATTCGATCGCCAGAAAATAATTGACACGTGCTTTTTCGTATTTTTGCTCTTCCAGATTTTCTTCGTTGAACATTTCATCTTCATTTTGTCGCGGGAAGACTTGAATCCATGAAATATTATTTTCTTTCAGTTTTTGTTCCAGCCACTCCAGATGGTCTGGAACCCGGATGGCATCATTGAACAGACGCATAAAAGTGATGATATTATCGTGTGATGCGTCGCGCGAGGCACTGGAAAAAGTGACACTGCCGATGCCGCGCTTGGAAAAAAATTCCATCATGTTGTACATCACAACGGCGGCGTTCCTCCGGTAGGGAAGTTTTTCTCCGCCGAGATGAAAGCGGCTCCGGTAAAGAAGGAGGCTGATGTCTCCGCTGACGGTTAATTCATTGAGCAGACCGGTAAATGCGCGAACGCTGTTTTGAACCAGTTGATTGTTATCCTGGTACATGCGGACAGTATTAATGGTGTGATACAGGGCCCTGAGAAAGTCGTGCCCTAATCTTTCCGGAATTGATTTTTTCTCAGACATGATTATCCTTTACCTTTGTGACTCTGAAAAAATTCCTTTCCGGCTTTACGCGCGATGCCACGTAAACCGGGATAAAAACTTCGCCCCGCCGTTTCAATCGTTTCCCTCGCTTCCGGTATTTTTAATTCAACCAGAGCCAGCGCGGCGCCCTCCCGAAAAGGGGACTTCTGAAAACCGGCCAGCCATTTTCGATGTAAAAATGTTGCACGCAGAAAGGAAACGGATCGGGCTGAGCCGCATTTTCCCAATGTTCGGAAACATTCAATAATATGTTCATCCTTGGCGGCGCTTAATTTCGGATTTTGGAGATACTTCATCAGAAGATCTTCCGCGGTTTCGTTTCTGGATTGTCCCAGGTGCGTCAGGATGGCCTGTCGCACAGAGGGATCCGGATCGTCCATAAACTCAAAGATTGCCGATGTCTGATCACCCGGCAACTGTTCGATGGCTTTGATGGCCATCCGCCGGATGGATGCCGACGGGCGCCGGGCGAGTTTCAACAGATATTTTAAAGAAATTTCTTGTTTTAATCTGGTTAAAAGAGAAACAAGTTTTTCGATCAATCTTTCGTCCGGATCATTGATTAATCGTTCCAGACAACCGGCATCCTGAATCAAAAGAGAAACAATGGAGTCTTCAGCAGCCTCCTCGAGTCGTGAAGGTTGTCCTAAAAGAAGGAGGCGCATCAGTGTTGGAACGGCTTTTGGCGGCAGATGTTGAAGAATCCCTTTCATCGTTTCGATCTGCTTTGCATTTAATGTGCTCCAGATTTCTTCCAAGGGTTTCAGAGAGCGGGCATCGGAAGCCATCTCTTGATAATAAGACGCGATGAGCGTGACGGTCTGTGGCGTGTTTACCTTCCCGCTGGTCAGCACCTTGCGTAATCCGTCGAGAATCATCAGGGCTGATTCAAAATCACGGCGATTGTAGAAAGTAT
The DNA here is from genome assembly GCA_049664145.1 of Smithella sp. Classification (GTDB taxonomy): domain Bacteria; phylum Desulfobacterota; class Syntrophia; order Syntrophales; family Smithellaceae; genus Smithella. The sequence goes on along the minus strand of JBATES010000143.1, from coordinate 5,503 downwards.
CAAACTCTTCCGATAAGACTCCCAGAATAATATTGTAGTCTTTTTCTTCCTGGATCTGAATCAGGATATCCAGCAGCATCTTCAGATGTTCGGAGGCGGAAGACCTTTCCTCCCGGTCAATCATTTCCTGCAGCTCGACTTTTTCCTCCGGTGTCAGCAGAAAATTGTCCGGATCGATGGTGAAGTTGTCCATCACTTCGGCGGCCATGACGCTCACATCAGAGGTTGCCGGTTTTTCTTCGGCGCCTGATTCAGTTTCTTCCATATCGTGCATGGCGTCCCATTTGGCCAGGCTGTCAATCTGTTCCGAAGTTTGGTCGGAAACAAAATCGTCAGCTTTGTAGAGTACGTGGTCAAAATGGGATTCCCAGAAGGCCGTGACGATATCTCCTTCCGGTTCCGCCGTCAAAACCGAATATTTGTGGATAATGGATAATACTTCCCTTATTTCTTCCAGGGTGATTCCTTCCGTAAATTCCAGCCATCGGATGCCGTCCCGGAAAAGTGTGAAAGGAAGGGTGCCTTCTTCGGGCGGACCTTTTTGAACATCGATCCCCTGACAAATCACGTGATCCTTTTCGATCTCGATTTTAAGATCCCCGTGTTGACGAATGTGGGCCAACAGCATCTCATGAAGCTGCTTAATGGAATTGGTGCTGATGCTGTGACCTTCCGGATATAAAGACACATTTTTACAGGTCAGTAGCAGGTAGGCGAATAACTTTTTGTTGTCGTCAGATCGCTGAATCAAGGATCATCTCCCGCGTGCATGAAATATTATTCGTCATGTCAAAAAAGAAAAATTACTTTCTCTTCTGAAAGTCCATTAACGACAAAAACCACGACTTTGAGTCAATTCCAGCGCTTTGCAGAAACCCAGTTTACAGGCTGCCTTCAAGTCGCCGCATCCTTCCTTGTTTTTCTCTTGTAATAAATACGCCAGGCCGCGGTTGTTATAAGCATTTGCGTTGTTGGGTTCCAGCTTGATGGCTCTGTTGAAATCCTCTATGGCCAGCGGATAGTTCTTCTGCTTATTGTAGATAATTCCCCGTTTGTTATAAACTTCTGCGTAATCCGGTTTGAGACGGATGGCTTCGCTGAAATCAGCCAGAGCTTCTTTTGGTTGCCCCATAGTATTATAAATCGTTCCGCGGTTATAGTATGCCAGCACAAAATCAGGCTGCAGGCGGATGGCTGCACTAAAGTCTTCAATGGCCCGCTTATTGTCTCCCAGGTTTTTATAAACGACGCCTCGTTGATTAAAATTTTCCGCGTAATCCGGCTGCAGTTTAATGGCTTTATTTAATAAGTCCATGGCTTTTTTCGGATCGGTATATTGTTTGCCGTCCCATAAAAGATTTGCTTCGTTGATCAAATCATCAGCATTTTCAGAACTTTTTGAACAAGAGCAAATCAAAGATGAAAAAAGAAAGATGAAAACAAGAAAGACAGATACAGGTGTTTTTTGCATTATAGCCTCCGGTTAGTTGTATGCATTCGGTTATTCTGTATCATAATTATCAAAAAAAATTAATGGATAATTTTAATCGCAAATACGCCGAAAATAATGAGTTCACCCTGTATTCGATTGACAAATAAAACACGAGTCTATATGGTCACGCCATTAATCAAAACAGTTGCGTTGAAGCATCGCGCTGGAATGGGGATGTCAGATATGACGTTCACTTTGGAAGGGCAAAAGAAGTAAAATGGCTCTCATCGAAATGCAAAACATTACCAAGGATTATTATCTTGGGGAGACCGTGGTGCAAGCACTGCGGGGCATAGACTTGCAAATCGATAAGAAAGAATTTGTTGCCGTCTGGGGACCGTCAGGTTCCGGCAAAACAACGCTTCTGAATCTTATCGGCGCCGTTGATGATCCGACTTCGGGAGAACTGACCATCGCAGGTAAAAATGTCCGCTCGCTTACGGATGACCAGAAAAGCGAGCATCGCAATGCCACCATCGGATTCATTTTTCAGGGATTTAATCTCGTACCGGTTCTTTCCGCACTGGAAAATGTAATGCTCCCTTTACAAATCAAAGGCGCTTCCGCGTCGGTAGCCAGAAAGCAGGCGATGATGCGACTCGAAGAGGTCGGTTTAAGCGAACTGGCCAACAATCGCCCTGCAAAAATGTCGGGTGGCCAGCAGCAGAGGGTATCGATTGCCCGTGCTCTGGTGAATAATCCTTCCCTGGTGATCGCCGATGAACCGACAGCCAATCTTGATTCCCAGACAGCCCATATGGTGATCGATATCATGCGGGAACTCAACGAAAAGGACGCAATAACTTTTATCTTTTCCACTCATGATCAAAGACTCTTGGATAAAGTCAGACGTTTGATCCGTCTTGAAGATGGAAAGATCGTCAATGAGGATCCTGGATTATGATGAAGTGGATGAAACTGGCTTTCCGCAATATTTTGCGCAACAGTCGCCGTTCTTTTGTAACCGTTGTCGCGATCAGCGTTGGTTTTGCCGCGATCAGTCTTTATTATGGCTATATTCATAACGTCTATAATTCACTGCGATATCAGGCAATTCACGGAGAAGGCCTGGGTAATTTAAGAATCAACAAGGCGGGTTGGCATGAAAAAGGGAAACTGGAACCTGAAAAATACATGTTTTCTTTAGAAGAAACTCATAAAATTATGAAACTGGTCGGGGAAGAAAAAGGCGTCCGGTTATCAACGCCGCAGATTCAGGTTACCGGCATCGTCACCAATGGGAAAGTGTCAACGGTTTTTATCGCTCAGGGTGTGGTTCCCCGTGATGATAAAATTATCCAGGCGAGATGGGCTGATTTTCTGCCGATCAAAGGACAAAAATTAAGAGACGATGTAAAATACGGCGCTGAAATGGCTCAAGATCTGGCCAGATATCTTGATATTACGCCGGGTAAAGATGGAGTCGTCATGGCGCCGACAATCAGTGGTCAGATGAACGCTTTGGATATACAGGTCAATGGCATCTATGATTCAGGCAATGATTTTTCCAATGACAAATTCATGCGTTTTAATTTTTATTTCGCTCAATCACTGCTCGATACCCAGTCGGCGGAGAGAATCGTGGTTCTGCTGGACGACTGGAGAGACACTCAAAGAATGCGCTCTAGCCTTCTTAAGAAAATCAAGGCCGCCGGAATCGATTGCGAAATAAGAACATGGGATGAACTATCTCTGTCTTTTTACAAACAGAAGGCATTTCTTGATACGATGTTTATGTTTCTCTTTACCATCGTTTTGGTGATCGTAGTGATGACCACGGTCAATACCATGGGTATGGCTATTTTGGAAAGAACAAGAGAAATCGGAACCCTTCGGGCTTTAGGGCTAAAGCGCAGAGGTGTATCCGTTCTTTTCGCTCTGGAGGGGGCTTCCCTGGGATTTTTGGGTAGTGTGCTTGGCATTGTTCTGCACACGTGCGTGTGGGCAATCATTAAGGTTTATCCGCCAAAATACACGCCTCCCGGATTTTCCATGTCCGTGCCCTTGCTCGTGGATATGGTGCCGGTCATGTTGTTCCTGCTGCTGCTCAGCATGATGGCGCTGTCTTTATTCTCGGCAATCGTCCCGGCCCGTCGCGCCGCCAGACAAAATATCGTGGATGCACTGGGACACGTTTAAATATCTAAAAGGGGAGAATAATGATTCAAAAAAAATTTATGAAACAATGCTTTATGATGGCCGGATTATTTTTTATTTTTGTTTTAAGTATTCCGGCATCAACGGTTCAGGCGCAGATGAGCCCTGAGGAAATACTGCAAAAAGCTGACGAAGCTCGAGGCAATCTCGAAGGAATCCAGTGGGAAATTTCCATGGATTCCATCGAAAACGGACGGGAGCAGAACAGAAAATTAAAGGTTACCGCTAAAGGTTATAATTCTTTAGTGACTACCCTGGCGCCGGGTAATGTCAAGGGTCAAAAATTGCTGATGCAGGATCGCAATATGTGGTTCGCCAAACCGGGGCTTTCCAAACCGGTTCCTATTTCTCCGCGACAAAAGCTCCTGGGAACTGCGGCCAATGGAGACATCGCGGCCACGAATTATTCAGGGGATTACAAGATCGTCAGCGTTGAAAATGACAAGCTCAACAAAGAGCCGTGTGTGATCATGCATTTGAAGGCCATCGATAACAGAGCCACCTACGATCGCATCAAATACTGGGTATCTCAGGATCGCCTTGTTGGATTGAAAGCTGAATTCTACACGGTTTCCGGTAAAATGTTTAAATCTGCGGAATTTGAGTACAAAAATAATATTACCTTCAAGGATCAGCCCAGGGAATTTATTTCCAAAATGATTATAACCAGCGCGATCATTAAAGACGATGTAACCATTTTGCGATACAGCAAGCCATCATTGAAGAAAGTATCCGATGCAACTTTCAATTTAAATCTGTTGACCCGGTAGGTTTTCTTATGGAAAAAAACAAAACAAAAGAATGGATTTGCGCGACAGTTATTGTATTGATGACCGTTATTTTGTTGTTGCCGGATCTTTCCCCTGCTTGGGAAGTGCCTCAGGGAAACATATCCGAGGCTGCGACGGAAGATACCTCTGCGCAAAGTATTTCAGAAATTCAGACTGAACCCGTATTACCCGGAAAAAATCCTGTTATTTTTAAAGAAGATGAACTTGCTGCAGAGATTACCTCTTCCGCTGAGATTAACGAAGAGCCCGAATTCTCCGATGAAAACCAGACACGATTCCAAAAATTTAAAAATTACTTTTCCGCAAATATGGGAATTCTTTCTTATGGTGTCTTTCAAAATCTTGCCGATTCGATCGTGAATCCTGATAACGATCTTCTCGAATTGCCCGGTTATGTTGCCAATTTTGAAATGAGGCCGGATTTATATTTTGATTCAAATTATCTGGAGCTTTCTGTCAAACCACGCGCAAAAATTGACTATCAGGTCTGGACAGAGGGAATGCGGGAAGACGATACGGAATGGAAAGACGACTGGTACATCAATGAATGGCTGGCAAGAGCGAACGCTGGGCATAAAATATTTGTGTCCTACGGACGGGAGAATTTGCAATGGGGTCCCTCTTTTCTTTTTTCTCCATCCAATCCTTTTTTCGCCGATAATGGCCGTATTAATACATACATGGAAGTGCCGGGAATGGATTTCGGTCGTCTTGTTTTCATTCCGTATTTGAACTGGGCATTCTCTTTTATTGTCAATACGGATGAAGGCCGAAGCATTCCGCTTGGACCGGATCCCTTCCATACCGTTTATGCTGTTAAGGTGGATTATACGGGCGAAAAAACTTATGGCTCTTTAATTTATTCCCGAAAAGAATTTAAGCAGACCAACACATTCGGATTTTTCGGAGGATGGACTGCCTCTGATGCTTTATTGCTTTATACCGAGGGCAGTATGCGCAAAGGCAGCGATGCTTATTATCCTGTTGAAGATACGTCATCTTTCGGGGCATCTCTGCAAAGAATCTATAGCGATGACCCTGAGATCAGACCGACCATTTTAGC
>JBATES010000142.1:0-49410 GCA_049664145.1 Smithella sp. | reverse complement strand
GTCTCCAGAAGCCCGATGATAATTCCGCCGATAATCGCGCCGCCGATACTATCCAGCCCGCCAAGAATAACCACGGGAAATACCTTCATGCCGATGGAGCTCAAATCATGAACATTGACGCCGTTGATAATGCCGAGAACAATGCCGCTCATGGAGGCGACAAGCGCGGCAATCGCCCAGGAAAGGGCAAAAACGCGCCTGACGTGAACACCCAATGACAGAGCCGCCTTTTGGTTATCGGCCACCGAGCGCATATAAATTCCCTGTGCAGATTTCTTGAAAAACAGTCCGAAAGCGACAAGAAAAAGAACACTGATAATCAGCGTTGCCGTATAAACAGGCGCGACGTAAACAGCACCGAACTGCAATCCCATGGTTTCCGGCAGAAATTCCGGATAGGTATATAAATTGCCGCCCCAGATCAGCAGAATCAGGCCTTTGAACATGGCGGCCAGTCCTACTGTCAGCATAATAACGAAAATAAGTTTTTCGCCGATTAACGGACGCAGAAAAAATCTCTCAATTAGGAATCCCAGAATAAAGCAACCGATAAGGGTAAGAATAAAAGCGACGAAAACGGGCAATTGCGCCCAGGTAACGAGCGTAAGGAAAAAGAAAGCTCCCAATGCCAGCAGTTCGCCGTGGGCAAAATTCAAAACGCTGGATGATTTAAAAATCATGACAAAGCCCATCGCGGAAATGCCGTAGAGCAGCCCCACGCAAACACCGTTGACTAATAATTGCAGAAAAAATTCCATTAATTTTCCTTTAACTTACATTGATAACATTTATTGTTGTTTCTATTTCCCCGATTCTTCCGTCTCGATACTTGACCTTTCCGGTGACCTCAACATTCTTCAAATTGTTGTACATCGCCTCAATAATCTTCAGATACAAACCGTAAACGAAACGTCGGCGCACCTTGCCGGTCCGTGTCAGTTCTTCGTCATCCGCATCCAGAAGTTTATAAAGCAGAACAAATTTTTTAATCTTCATCACCTCGGGGAGCTGTTCATTGACCTGCCGCACTTCGTTGAGAATCAACTCCTCCACGGCCGACTGCTGGGAAAGATCCATGTACGTTGTATAGGGAATCATTCTGTCTTCCGCCCAGTTGCCGACATTGCCCAGATCAATATTAATCATGGCTGAAATGTAGGGACGGGCCTCGCCAAAGGTAACGGCTTCCTTGATATACGGGCTGAATTTAAGGCGCGTCTCGATGAAATCCGGAGAGAAAGCCTCACCGCTTTTGTTGCGGATAATGTCTTCCTTGCGCCCGATAATCAGCAGATGACCGTCGCTGTCGATGTATCCGGCATCACCGGTTTTCAGCCAGCCGTTTTCAAAAGCGTTTTGCGTTGATTCATAATCATTGTGATACCCTGAAAAATTCGCTTCCGATTTGACCAGCACTTCCTGATCTTCGGCAATTTTGACTTCGCTCCGAGACATGGGCTTTCCTACGGTTTCCAGCTTGACTTCATTGTCCGGCTGAATCTGAAAGATGCCGCATGATTCTGTGAGGCCATAACATTGTTTTAAATTTAAACCGATGGCACGGAAAAAATGAATGACATCGGGGCTGATGGGATGGCCACCTGTAAACGCACTGCGAAAACGAGCGCAACCCAGACGATCGAGCAGCGGCCGGTAAACAAGCACGGACATCATTTTATATAAAGCTTTTAATGATGCAGAAACGGGCTGTTTGTGTGATTGTTTTTCCACAACCGATTTGCCGATTTTTTCGCCAAAATAAAATAATTTCTTTTTCACCCAGCCGGCGTCGGATATTTTTACGCGAATGCGGGAGGCCATATCTTCCCAGAAGCGAGACGAGGTTATAATCATCGAAGGACCGATTTCCCTGAAATCTTCCAGAACCGTTTCCGCGGTTTCCGGAAAATTCATGCACATGGCGCTGCCGAGGGCGACGCCCACTCCCCACATTTGGTCAACAATCCAGGCGGGTGGTGACATGGAAAGCCAGTTTTCTTCGGGTTCGATTTTTGTTTCTTCCACCCACTGAATGGCCATCGTGGTCAAATTACGATGAGATAACATCGCCAGTTTGGGAACACCGGTGGTGCCCGATGTCTGAATCATTACGGCAATATCGTCGGGTCTGCCTTTATTGATTTCCTCCTCAATAAAACCGGGATGTTCTTCGATAAATTTTTCGCCCAGTTTTAAAAGCCCGGCATAACTGATCAGCCAGGGATCATCCGCATAGGAAGTCATGCCGGTGGGATCAATATACACAACCTTTTTGGTATGAGGCAGTTTTTCTTTAACCTCTATGAGCTTGTCCACCTGTTCCTGATCTTGAACAACAACCACAGGTGAATTGATTCTCTTGATGGAAAAAGCCAGTTCATCGGCAATGGAGGAAGTGAAAAGATTAAGTGTTGTCGCTCCGAGAGTATGAGCGGCAAGTTCCGAAAAAAGCCATTCCGGATGATTATGAACAACCATGCAGACATTCTCGCCGCGTTGGAGATTCAGCGCGGCAAAACCGGCCGCCGTGATCCGCACATAACGACTGTAATCCGCCCAGGTATATTTCTGCCAGATGCCGTATGCCTTTTCCCGGATAGCCGTTTTGGAATCACCGTACAAAGCGGCATTATCCATTAATACCTGCGGCAGCGTCAGATTGTGTTTGATATTATGCTTTGTTTCCTTACTCACAAGACAATGCCTTAAAACATTTATAAAGCTTCCGCTTCACCAAGATACGCCTTAACCACTTCAGGATTTGCGCTGATTTCCTCGGCGCTTCCTTCCCCCAGCTTTTCTCCGAAATTTAAAACCATGATTCGTTGCGAAATACTCATAACGATGGACATGTCATGTTCGACAAGAATCATCGTCAGTCCCCATTGCCTGTTCAACTCCAGAAGGAAGCGTACCATGTCTTCCTTTTCTTCCATATTCATCCCGGCGAATGGTTCGTCCAAAACCAGAAGCTTGGGTTCCAGAGCCAAAGCCCGTCCCAGCTCGACCCGCTTTTGCATTCCGTAAGGCAAAGAGCCAACGGCCTGCTTTCTGATGGACTGCATTTCCAGAAAATCAATTATCTCTTCCAGAATCTGCCGGTGACGGATTTCCTCTTCACGGACTGATTTGGAAAAAAGAAATGATTTTATGAAACTGTATTCACAATGAATGTGTCTCGCCAGAGTCATGTTGGCCAGAACGGTCATGCCCGGGAAAAGCTCAATGTTCTGAAAAGTTCTGCCGATACCGACACCGACCAGCTCGTGAGTGTGCAAACTGGTAATATCTTTTCCGTTAAAGATGACTTTGCCTTTCTGAGCCCGGTAGAAACCGGTGATGCAATTGAGAAGACTTGTCTTGCCCGCGCCGTTTGGTCCGATAATCGCCATTAACTCGCCGGTATGGACTTTCAGGTCAACATCCTTGACGGCAATGACACCGCCAAAATTCAAACGTAAACTTTGAATGTCCAGTTCCGCTTTTTTATCTTCTTCCCGCCGGTTAATCATAATCGACGGACGGCTGCGATAAGCCTTCATTAAAACCTCTTTGAAAAAGGGTGTTGCCGGAAAAGTTTCCCACAACACCCTTTATGGATAACAAATTATTTCTTAAGCAGTTTTATCTTGTCTTTACCCGGAACATAGAAATTTGTCAGCGGGATGTAGTTTCCATCTTCTTGTACCTTAACCATACGCGCCGTGAAGGATGCGCCGTGGTCATTCTTTGTATAGGTTATTTTCGGCACCAGTCCGCCGAAATCCTCATTTTTAAAAGATTCCAGAGCGGCATTGACTGTTTCCGGATTAATGTTCTTGGTCTTTTCGTAAGCGCGGGCAAATGCTCTTTCCATGATCATGCCGATGACGACACCTTCCCAGTAGGAAGCGTCAAATTTGCTGACCGTCTTATATCGTTTCCACATGTCCTGCATTACCGCAATGCCCTTGGATTTGTCAGAAGGCAAACCACCGGGGAATTGAATGGTCAGACGGTCTTTAATCAAACCTTTGCCCATCTTGAAGAAATCAGGATCAGTTGACGTCCAGGTTCCGAGAAATACCGGACTGTAATTGATACGGTCCGCGCTTTTGAAAGCGGTGATGATCGCAGAAGGCAGCATCTGCATGAATACATACTGCGCGCCGGCTTTCTGCAAACGGAGAAGTTCCGTGTTGAGATCAACGGTCTTCGGGGGGAATTCCTCCACGGCTACCAGATTGATGCCCAGTTGCTTGGCGTATTCTTTACTCGGAGCATGAATGGAACGACCGTAAGCATTGTTGTAAGTTAAAAGACCGACTTTGGGCGCTTCTTTTCCTTTGTGAATAGCTTTGATGTATTCCAATACCGCATGACAGTCCATTTTGTAACTGCCAAAAGGAAGATACATATAATCTACCGGTTTTTCCAGAATTTCCCAACTGGTGGAATAGTTGATCGCCGGTACTTTGTATTTCTGAATAATGGGTTTGGCGGCCAGCCCTTCCCCGGCGCCCCAGGTAGCAATCATATCCACCTTATCCTGCAATACAAATTTGTTGACGGCTGCCTGAGCTTCCGGAACTTTGTAAGCCGTGTCCACGGTAATCATCTCAATTTTGTTTCCGTAAACGCCACCCTTTACTTCGTTGACATACTTGAAATAATCACGCTGGCCTTTTTCATGAAACTGTCCCCAGGTGGATGCAGGACCCGTCAGGTTGATCGCGGCTCCGACCTTGATGGTCTTGGCCTGTAAACTGCCGACACCCGCCATCAGGAAAAAAGCTGATAAAATAGTTATTAATAATCTACTTTTCATATTCCCTTCCTCCCTTTCTCTTTTTATTATTTTGAATAACTTGCCATAATAATGGCAAAAAAAAACCGTGGGATATTTATCTGCCCACGGTTCATTTCCCTTTTTTTATGGTCATGAATCTATCAGGCAAACCTTTAAGCCGATAAAGCTAAAAAAATAAAAATTGACTGCCTTTTTAAAAAATTTGTTTTTTAACATTTCCATAACCTCTTCTTTGTTGACGGATATAAAGCAAAAATGACTGAAATGTCAAGAAAAAAGAAATGTTCTCACGGGAATGAGAATTATTTCGACCGGCACTTTTCATTTTTATTTTTTAATCTATTCAATTCCCAGTTTATCAATGCGATGCCGTAGCGAATCAAAAGATATTTTTAACAATTCCGCGGCTTTCTTTTTGGATCCTTTGGTTTTTTGCAAAGCTTTTTCAATCAGCATTTTTTCAATTTTGTCCAGTTCAGAATTTAAATCCAGGCCGTTATCCGTAATGTCCATGTCAAATTTTGGAGTGCCGAATGTCAGGCTTTCCGGTAAAATGATATTGGAACTTTCCATGGCGACGCCGCGTTCAATAATATTCTGCAACTCGCGAATATTGCCCGGAAAATCATAATTCATCAACAGTTCCATCGCGTAAGAAGAAATATTACTGATTTGCTTGCTGAACATTTTTGAATATTTTTCTATAAAACTGTTGATCAAAAGAGGAATATCTTCCCTTCTTTCCCTTAATGGCGGAATGAAAATTGGAATTACATTTAAACGGTAGTAAAGATCTTCTCGAAATTCTCCCTTTTTAACCTTTTCCTGCAAATTTTTATTAGTGGCTGAAATGATACGCACATCGACTTTGATGTCTTCCGCGCCGCCGATGCGACGAAATGTTCTTTCCTGAATAACTCTCAAGAGCTTGACCTGTAAAGATGTTGACAATTCGCCGATTTCATCCAGAAAAATGGTGCCGCCGCGCGCCATTTCAAAGTACCCCTGCCGGTCAGCATAAGCTCCGGTAAAAGAACCCTTCATATAACCGAAAAGTTCGCTTTCCAGAAGATTTTCGGGTATCCCACCGCTATTGATGGCGATAAAGGGCATTTTGACACGAGATGAATTTTCGTGGATGGCTCTGGCAACAAGTTCTTTGCCGGTACCGCTTTCACCTAAAATCAGAATATTGGCCAGGGTATTGGATACCTTTTTAATGGTATCGAATATTTTACGCATTTCCCGGTTTATTCCAATCATGCCACAAAACGAATTTTCTTCTTTGGCTTCTTTAGCGATTTCTTCTTTAAGCGGATAATCTTCAATCAAGCCTTTTTTAATCAGGGCAGAGCGCACAACTCTCTTAAGTTCTTCCTGCCAGTTTTCCCCTTTTTCCACATAATCATAAGCGCCTTCTTTCATGGCGTTTATAGCCGTTTCTCCTGAGGCATACGCGGTGATTAGAATTACAAGGGTATCCGGCCTCTGGTCTTTCACAGCTTTTAGAAACTCAATGCCGTTGATTTTTGGCATTTTTAAATCAGTGATAACCAGATCAAAGACTTTTTTCCGGCATAACTCAATCGCTTTCAGTGGCGCCTCTTCGCTGATGACATCATGCCCTTCTTTCTGCAACATGATTTCCATGACTTCCCTCATGTTCGGATCATCATCAACAACTAAAATCTTGACCATATATTCTCCCAATTTCTCTTCAAACCATTCCTTTTTCTTCAACCCGCAGCCACACACGGCATGTCGTTCCCTGATCAATAACACTTTCGACATTTATTTTTCCATTGTAGCCCTCAATGATGTGATTGACAATGGATAATCCCAAGCCCGTCCCTTTTTCTTTTTTCGTGAAAAAAGGTTCAAATATTTTTTCCAAATCCTCTTCTGCGATGCCGCATCCCGTATCTGAAATCGTAATTTCAGTGTATTCATGTCCATCTATCCTCAAAACTTTACTTGTTGCTATAGATAAAATGCCGCCTTTTTCCATGGACTGAACGGCATTGAGCATCAGATTGTAAATAATTTGCCGCACCTGCTCTTTATTGGCAAAGGCCTTCGCGTCATCACAAAAAGTTGTCCGGATTTCTATTTGATGAATCCAGTCTTTGTTTACTTTAAGGCTCTCCAGAATTTCTTCAGTGATCCTGTTGACATCAACAGACTCCCGGTTAACTGGAACAGGTCTGGCCAGCAAAAGAAAATCACGGACGAAAGTTTCCAATTGATCTTTACTGCGCAGAACTATTTCCATTAATCGTTTGTTGGTTCCTTCCAGGTCCATTCCCTGTTTTAAAAGCTCAATGGAACCGGTGATCGCCGCCAGCGGATTTCTGACCTCATGCGCCCACCCTGCCGCCATCTCACCGATTAAAGCCATATTCCTGGACTTTTCCAGATCCTTTTCCATCTGTTTTATTTTCGTTATGTCCTGAAAGATTAAAATATTTCCGATGCGTTTCTCGTATTTTCCCTTCAGGGGAGAAACGGATAATCCCAGATTAATCCTGTTCTTGGCATTGCCTTCGATGGCCATTTCAATGCGATTATTTATTTGTTTATTGATCATTTCATCCGTGAGGAAAGGCAAAAACTCCGGAAACACATCATCCAGTTTGCGGCCCTGAACAGTATTTCTGGAAAATCCTGTAATTTCCGCAGCGGCATTGTTGAACGTTTTGATATTATTGCTCATGTCAATCGTCATCACACCGCTATAAACGGACTCGACAATACTGCGGAAAAGCCGATCCAACTGATTAAACTCCGATGCCTTCTCTTCCAGCAAGGACGCTGTCTTTTTTTCCTGCTCAACGATAAAACTGGCGAGAAAAGCCAGAACATAGAAAGAAGTAATACGAACCATTAAGTTTGTAAAAGCATCCGCAAAATCACTATTTTCATTGTAATGCAGGGCGGAAAAAGAAGGCATTAAATTATAATAATCAAGGTTGAGCAAGAAACCATAAAAAATACTGGCGATCGAAGCGACCAGCAGCCCGCCCTTACGTCCGGTAAAAATCGCCGAATAAATAATAACCAGCGTGTAAAAAAGAGAATAATCAATCTGTGTGTTGCCGAACATCAGTATCAGAAAAGTAATGAAAAGAATATCCATCGTGATCTGCAGGTAGATAATGCGTTGATAATTTACTTTGAATTTGTAAAGAACAATATAAATAGCTGAAAACAGGTAAATGACGGCAACAATAAAATAAAAATAATTGATGGTGATGTGAGATAAAGTGAATAATTCTCTTTTTACATCGACAAAAACCGTAATGCCGAGAAAAATAGTTATAATAATGATTCTGATGATGATCAGCAGGAATGTCCGGCGCAAATTTTTTTCTTTTAACGAGATGTCCGTATGCGCTATAGTCATTTCAAATCCTGTGAAGTGATTAATTTGCGACCATATTATAATATTTCAGTGCTTTTGGCTAATAGATTTACAATATTCTGATTAAAGGCAGTATAAAATAATGCGCAGGCCTTTGCTCTATCTTCTAATAGCATTCATAACAGGAATTATCGCCGGCAGTTATTTCACGATGCCCCTTTATCTGCTTTTGACGCCGGCCATCCTTGCTTTGCTCTTCATTCCTGTCAGCATCAGAATGAAATGGTTTTCAACCGCATTTGTCTTTCTTGCCGGATTCCTTTTTGTTTTGGGTTTTTTCAACATTCAAAAACAAACTTATTATTTCAAAGATGATTTGAGAATATTAAATCACATCAATCAGGGCAAAGTCACCGTGGAAGGCATCGTTACAGAAAGCCCGGTCAGCTATGAGGAAAAAGATGTTTTAGTGATACGCTGCATGCATATTTTAAAAGATAAATCATACCTTCCAACAACGGGGATTATTCGTCTGGCTATCCCTCCGGATTTAGATTTCCGATATGGCGATTTCATTCGTTTTCAATCCAATTTAAGAAAGATCCAGAACTTTAACAATCCCGGACGTTTTAACTATGAACGTTACATGAATCTTCAGGGAATTTACGTTTCCGGATTTGTCAACGACGCTTCGGAAATTGTTCTGCTGAGAAAAAATACGGCCGGCGATCTGAGGCTGAAACTGGAATCGTTCCGGCAACATTTAAAAAAAATCATTGCCAAAAACTCTTTGTCGCCGGCAAGAGAAGTCCTTGAGGCCATGACGCTCGGCAATCAAAATGAAATTCCCGCTGAAATCAGGGACAACTTCAGCAAAACAGGAACATCACACATCCTCTCCATCTCCGGCCTGCATGTCGGTATGGTTGCGGCAACATCTTTCTTTTTTATTTTTCTTCTTTTAAAATCGTCCGAATGGATGATGCTGAAATTCAATATCATAAAAATCGCAGCGGCAACGGCTTTTTTAATGGTATTCTCCTATGCGCTCATCGCGGGCATGGGCGTTACCGTCGTGCGGGCAATGCTGATGGTGTTTATTTTTTTACTCGCCCTGCTGTTTGGAAAACAAAAAGATTTCTATAACACGCTGGCTCTTGCCGGTTTATTAATTCTAACGATTTCACCGGAAGCGCTGTTTGATATCTCTTTTCAGCTTTCTTTTGCATCCGTTTTAGCCATCATCTATATCGTCCCGCACATTCGTTTTTCTTTTTCCGATAAGCAGTCTGCTTTGCCGCTTTGGTTAAAAAGTGTCATTCATTACATCCTTGCGACTGTTGTTGTCTGTGTTGCAGCAACGCTGGGGACGCTGCCGTTAATCATTTATTATTTTGACCGTCTGTCTCTGGTGACCATTTTAGCCAACCTGATTGTGGTTCCTCTTCTGGGCACTCTGACACTGGCCGTCGCGATGTTTTTTATTTTATTCTCTTTCTCCCCAATTCTTTCCGGTTTTTTTATTCAACTTGCATCTTTTTTGACGCAAATCTCCATTAACGTGATCAATTATTTGGCAAGCCTTTCCTGGTCATCCATATCGGTTGCCAAACCCAATCTCGCTGAAATCGCTCTTTTCTACTTAATCGTCATTCTTTCTTTTCAGCTTCTTGACGATCTGAAAAAGAAAAAAGCATTTCCCCTTCGTTTCGCAGCCGTGAAATATTTACTGATAATTGCTGTGTTCATTTCCGTCGCCGATGTTATTTACTGGTCACTCAAATACAAATTATCATCTGATTTAAAAATAACATTCATTGACGTTGGACAAGGAAATTCGGTTTTCGTGCAGCTACCCGGTGGAGAAAATATGCTGATTGACGGGGGCGGATTTTCAAAAAGCTCGTTCGACGTGGGTAAAAGTGTTATTGCTCCATTTCTGTATGCACAGAAAATAAATCACATTGACACGGTGGTCCTTACGCATCCGCATCCCGATCACTTATCCGGGTTGATTTACATTCTAAACAATTTCAGCGTCCGGAATGTCTGGAAAACCGAATTACCGGTTGACCCTGATATTTTTCCCCAGTGGGAAAGAACCATCACCGCCCATAAAATAAAAACACTTCTCCTTTCGGATAAATTTCCTGAACAAATAATTGACGGAGTTAGATTCAACGTATTATGGCCCCCCGATGATTTATTGCGGCAAAAAAATGATTTTTCCTACGACGATGTCAATGACTCCTCACTGGTTCTTAAAATAACTTTCGGCAAAATAAGCTTTCTCGTGCCCGGCGATATTTCGACCGACATTGAGCAACGTCTCATTCAATCCGGTGTCGATCTAAAAAGTGATATCTTAATGTTACCGCATCATGGCTCAATTCATTCGAGTAGCACGGATTTTATTGAAGCCGTATCCTGCCGTTTTGCTGTCGTCAGCGCGGGAAAATTAAACGTTTTCATGCATCCTCATCCCGCCATTCTCCAAAGATACAAAAACGCGAAAGCGGAAATTTTCCGTACCGATCAGGATGGCGCGATTAGTTTTATAACGGACGGAAATAATCTGCTTGTGCATAAATTCTTACAAAACCGGTAAATAATCCATTGACTTTATGATTTATAAGATTATAATTTAATCATAAGTAAATTAAGTATTTGCCACAATTTTATCAATACCATTGTGGCAGGCAGCTTTTATATTGTGGCTATTCAGTGATCAGTTGATTAGCGGCATCGCACAGACAAAATCATTTCATCTTTCATTGACAACAGAGAATCTGGCGCCATGAAAAACGGTAAGTCTGCCAAAACCGCAAACAACAAACAACATCCGAATAAGCAACTTCCATCTTCAGGTAAAAATCAGAAAATAAAAAGTAAAACAAACACAAAGAAGCATCATTGAGAGGAACTCATGATATGAATAATAAAATAAAAAAAACTTCCGGGAAGAAAAAGCTTTCTCAAAAGCCCGGGAAGACGGTGCATTCCCCTGAAAAGTCTTCACGCGATAAAAACAAAAAAACCTTAAAAGGCAAAATTGCATTGAAGGTTCGCTCGGCCAAGAGTGCTGTAAATTCAAAAAACGCCTCCAATCCGGATATATACCGCAAAATTATTGAAAATCTTCAGGAAGGAATTTTCGAAGTTGACCTTACCGGTCGATATACTCTTTTCAATAAAGCAGTTTGCCGTGCTCTCGGATATACAAGAAAAGAAATACTTGGAAGCGACGGTTTAGAATATATACATATTAACGATAGAAAAAAAGTTTTAAAAATATTTAATAAAATTTACAAGACAGGCAAACCCGTAAGAGAAATCGGATATTACATCACAAGGAAAAATGGAGAAAAACGTTATATAGAGGCCTCCATCCAGCTGCGCAAAAATTCATCAGGCAAACCCATCGGCTTCCGCGGAATTGCTTATGACTCTACCGAGCGCAAAAGAGCAGAGGAAGAATTAATCAAGGCCAGTTTTTTCAACGAGGCCATTCTGGACAGCATTCCCGGCATTCTTTATCTCTATGATGAAAGCGGGCACTTGATTCGCTGGAACGTACGCCATGAATATATGACCGGCTACTCAGCCGGAGAATCGAAAGGCCGATATGTTCTGGATTGGTTAAGAGGACCGGATATCTCCATCATCAAAAATGCGATAGACGAAGTGATGACTAAGGGCCACACATCTACGGAAGCCAGTCTTGTCGCCAAAGACGGCCATCTTATTCCCATGTTGTTTACGGGAGTCAGGCTATCCATGGAAGGGAAAACACATCTGCTGGGCATCGGTCTCGACATTACCGAACGCAAGCGTGCGGAAGAGGAATTGCGGGAAAAAGATCTCCGGTTAACGGCAATCTTTAATAATGATCCTTCGGGAATAATGCTGATCAACACGAAAACACGCATCATCTCCGACATCAATGAATCCGGCCTGAAGATGATCGGTCGGGCCAAAGAAGATGTAATCGGGAAAGTCTGCCATCAGTTTCTCTGTGCTGCGAAAGAAAAATCGTGTCCCATATGCGATTTGGGCCAAACGGTGGACCGCGCCGAACGCATCCTCCTGAAAGCGAATGGCGAAGGCTTGCCGATTTTAAAAACAGTCGTACCCATAACGCTTGCCGGAGAAGATTATCTTCTGGAAAGTTTCCAGGATATCAGTGAAAGAAAACTCGCGGAAGAAAAGCTGCAGGCAGAGCAGCTGCGTTTCCGCTCGCTGGCCGAGCAATCTTCCGATATCATTGTCCTCATTGACAAAGCAGGAAAAGTTATTTACGAAAATCCTGCTATCAGAAACATTTTAGGCTATGATCCTCTGGAAAGAATCGGCAAGAATGTATTTGAAAAAGTTCATCCGGATGACCTGCCTCTCGCGGTCAACGCTTTCAATGAGTTAATTGAAGATATCAACACGCTCACTCAGCGCTTTGAAGTGCGTGTTCTGCATGCCGGCGGAAAGTGGTTCACCTTTGAGATCGCGGGAAGCAGTCTGGTGCATAATAATCAGGTCGAGGGTGTCATCATCAATCTTCACGATATCACTGAACGCATTTACGTGGAGCAGTCTCTGCGTGAGAGCGAAGAAAAATTCCGCATTCTTACGGAATACTCCCCAACAGCCGTCATGCTTTATCAAAATGATAAATGGATATATGTGAATCCGGCCGCATCGGAAATCTCCGGTTACTCTAATGAGGAACTCCTCAGCAAGAATTTCTGGGACACGGTCCACCCGGATGATCAAAAGATCGTTTATGAAAGAGGTCTGAAACGCCAGAGAGGCGAAACCGTATTCAAACGCTACCAATTAAGATTTTTTGCCAAAGACGGCACTCTTAAATGGCTTGATCTTTCCGGCGCGACAACAACCATTGGCGAAAGTCCTGCCGGCATCGTTTCCGCGATGGATATCACCGACCGTAAAAAGTACGAAGAAGAAATTATTCGTCTCAACGAAACACTGGAACAAAAGGTGAAAGAACGCACTGCCGAACTAGAGGCTTTTTCTTATTCGGTATCTCACGATTTAAGGGCGCCTTTGAGAACGATTCATGGTTTTGGCCAGGCGCTTCTGGAAGATTGCGAAAAACAACTTGACGAACAGGGGAAAAGTTATCTGACAAGAATCAAAAAAGCGACAGAAAATATGAGTGATCTGATTGAAGATATGCTGAAGTTATCCAGAATAAATCGCACGGAAATGGATGTTGTGCCGGTTAATCTTGCCACGATCGCCAAATCCATTATGAACGAATTACAGTGCGCTCAGCCTGAACGTCTCGTCAGCATCATCATTGCTGACCATCTGGAAGATTCAGCCGATCCGAGATTAATGCGGATCATGCTCGAAAATATTCTTGGTAACGCGTGGAAATTTACTGGAAAAAATGAAAAAACGGAGATAGAATTCGGCTCAATAAGTAAGAACAGTCAAAAAGTATATTTTATCCGTGATAACGGAGCCGGTTTCGATATGGAACATTCCAGAAAAATGTTTGCGCCTTTTCAACGGTTTCATTCGATGGAAGAGTTTTCCGGCACAGGAATCGGGCTGGCGATCGTCAATCGCATTGTCGGTCGCCACGAAGGCAGTGTCTGGATTGAATCACTGCCCGACCGGGGAACAACTGTATATTTCACATTGCATGATTAGTTCGGAGGTTCTCTGAAATGGTTCAGGACAAAAAAATATTGCTTGTTGAAGATAATGCTGATGATATTGAACTGACTCTGCGCGCTTTCAAAAAAAACAACATTCTGAATGAGATCATTGTCAAATCCGATGGCATGGAGGCTCTGGAGTTTTTCTTTGGTGAAAACGGCATTGTCGGCAACCACAAAGCAGAACTGCCTACCCTGATTCTTCTTGATCTGAAAATTCCCAAAATTGACGGTATTGATGTCCTGAAACGCCTGAGAACTGATGAAAGAACAAAACTGATACCTGTCGTCATCCTGACGTCTTCAAAGGAACCGACGGATCTTCTCAGTTGTTATCAACTGGGATGCAACAGCTACATACGAAAACCGGTTGATTTCATGCTCTTTACTGAAATGGTCAGAGAATTAGGATTCTACTGGCTAATGATGAACGAAGTCCCGCAACAATAAACACATTGATCCATCAATCTGTCGTCCTGACTTTTCCATTGCCAAGAACAACTGAATATGCTACAAATTCAAGGTTAATTCTGGGGATGGATATTATGGAAAAAATCACAGCAATTCGCGGATTTAAAGATATTTTGCCGCAGGACGCTTTTCTTTTCTGGAAGGTTGAATCCATTGCGCGCCAGGTGTTTGACGCTTTCGGTTTTCGGGAAATTCGTGTTCCCATCATGGAAAAGACAGAACTTTTTCAGCGGAGTATCGGTGAAACAACGGATATCGTTGAAAAAGAAATGTACACGTTTGCCGATCGCGACAAAGAATTGATCACTCTGAGGCCGGAAGCGACCGCTTCAGTCATTCGCGCCTATATCGAACACAACATGTCTGCCGCCGAACCGATAACGAAATTATTCACCATCGGTCCGATGTTTCGCCGCGAAAGACCGCAAAAAGGCCGTTTCCGTCAGTTTAATCAGATTGACGTGGAACTCTTCGGCGAAGAAAAACCGCAATCCGATGCGGAGATCATTTTTATGCTGATGCATTTTTTAACAAACTGCGGATTGAAAAATCTGGATCTGGAAATCAATTCGCTGGGCTGCCCGGCCTGCCGGCCTGCCTTTTCCAAAGCGGTCATTGATTTCTTAAAAGGAAGCGAGAAGCATCTCTGTCCCGACTGCCAGAGACGGATCAATACCAATCCCCTGCGTGTTTTTGATTGCAAGGTGGAAACCTGCGCCGCCACAATTGCCAAAGCCCCAGCCATTCTTGACTTCTTATGTTCTGACTGTAACGATCATTTCGCGCAGGTCAAATCGCTTCTCCAGGATTTGAACATATCTTTCACCGTCAATTCCCGAATGGTACGCGGCCTGGATTACTACACAAGAACCGCGTTTGAAGTCAAAACGAATGTCCTGGGCGCGCAAAATGCTGTCGCCGGCGGCGGCAGATACAACGGTCTGGTCAGTGATCTTGGCGGACCTGAAGTTCCGGGAATCGGATTTGCTGTCGGTTTCGAACGGCTGGTTTCCTGTCTGCCGGAAGACGGAAACGATAATTTTAAAACCGGTGTATTCATTGCCGCGCTGGGCGCAAAAGCGCAAAAAATGGCTTTTCCTCTGACCCATCAGCTGAGGGTGGCCGGCATATCGGCGGAAATGGATTACGCGGATAAAAGCCTTAAGTCCCAGCTCAAGCGGGCTGATAAATTAAGCGCTTCCTTTGCGTTGATTCTCGGTGAGAAGGAAATTGAAGAACAGCAGGCGCTGTTAAGAAATATGCAGACGAAAGATCAACAGACAATTCCTCTGGATTGCCTGCCGGAGTCTATCATTAAAATTATAAAAGAGAGGTAAACGGTTTTGGCTGAATTTTTATCAAAAGACAAGAGAACTCATTATTGCGGAAATGTCGATGTTTCCCTTGACGGTCAGGAAGTTATTCTGATGGGTTGGGTTCACCGACGGCGGGATCATGGCGGTGTTATTTTTGTTGACCTTCGGGACCGAGAAGGAATGGTCCAGATTGTTTTCAATCCTGATGCCGCAGAAGCGCATAAAGAAGCGCATAAAATCCGCTCGGAATTCGTTCTTGCCGTTAAAGGCAACGTGCGCAGAAGACCGGAAGGAATGGACAATCCTGATCTGAAAACGGGGCAGATAGAAGTTCTTATCTCCGAACTGGAAATCATGAATGAATCCAAGACACCGCCCTTCTCTTTTGATGACGATGACATTTCAGAAAATATCCGTCTCAAATATCGTTATCTGGATTTGCGCCGTCCGGCCATTCAGAAAAATCTTTTCTTGCGCAGCAAAATGGCTGCCGCGACCCGCCGCTATTTTGAGGATAACGGTTTCATCGAGGTGGAAACGCCATTCCTCGGCAAAAGTACTCCGGAGGGTGCGCGCGATTATCTTGTCCCCAGCCGGATTTCCAAAGGGATGTTTTACGCCCTGCCTCAATCCCCGCAGATCTTTAAGCAGCTGCTGATGGTATCCGGTT
The DNA here is from genome assembly GCA_049664145.1 of Smithella sp. Classification (GTDB taxonomy): domain Bacteria; phylum Desulfobacterota; class Syntrophia; order Syntrophales; family Smithellaceae; genus Smithella. The sequence goes on along the minus strand of JBATES010000142.1, from coordinate 33,119 downwards.
TCGACCGTTACTATCAGATCGTCAAATGTTTCCGCGATGAAGATTTACGCGCCGACCGTCAACCGGAGTTCACGCAGATCGATGTCGAAATGTCTTTCATTACTGAAGAAGACATCATGGAGATGATGGAAGGCCTGATGAAAGCCATCTTCAAGGCCTGTCTGGATAAGGAGATCACCCTTCCCCTGCCCCGTCTGACCTATGCCGACGCCATCAGCCGCTACGGCAAGGACAACCCCGACCTGCGTTTCGGCATGGAAATTGTTGACCTGACGAATATCGTTAAAGATTCCGGATTCAAACTTTTTGCGGAGGTTGCCGCATCCGGTGGTGTTGTCAAGGCCATCAGAGCTGAACAGGCAACGTCTCTTTCCCGCAAGGATCTGGACGGGCTGAAAGACGTTGTCGCCATATACGGCGCCAAAGGTCTTGCCTGGGCTAAAGTAAACTCAGCTGACTGGACTTCGCCGATTTTTAAATTCCTCAAGCCTGAAGAAGTGGAAGGCATCGCTAAAGCGACAAACGCCAAAGAAGGCGATATTATCTTCTTTGTTGCCGACACTCGCAGGATTGTGGCCGATTCGCTGGGCAACCTGCGGCTGCATCTCGGCAAGAAACTGAATCTGATCGATCCTGACACGCTGGCGTTCACGTGGATTACAGAGTTTCCGTTAATGGAATATTCGGAATCGGAAAAACGTTTTGTCTCTACGCATCATCCGTTTACGTCTCCATTTCTGGAAGACCTGCCTTTGATGACCACGGATCCCGGAAAAGTGCGTGCCCGGGCTTATGATCTGGTGTTGAATGGTTCGGAAATCGGCGGCGGCAGCATCCGTATCCATCACAAGGATGTGCAGTCACAGGTTTTCAGCGCGTTGAAATTGAGCGATGAAGAAGCCCGGTTAAAATTCGGTTTTCTGCTGGATGCCCTCGAATACGGCGCGCCGCCACACGGGGGACTGGCTTTTGGTCTGGACAGACTGACCATGATTATGACCAGAGCAGAATCAATACGGGATGTGATCGCTTTCCCGAAAACCCAGAAAGCGGCCTGTTTGATGACCGACGCGCCTTCCAAAGTCAGCATTGAGCAACTGATGGAACTATCTTTAAAAATTGTTTAATTATAAACATTGGAGAAAATAATGGCCAAAATAAAAGCCGGGAAAAAAACGGTTGCCCGGAAAATTGAAAAAAAAACAGCATACAAGCTCGTGGAGCTGGACGAACCGAATCTTTATAAAGATATATTTCCTTACAGCGATGTAAGCAAAATTGTTTTTGACAATAAGACGTTTCCCTTGAAAGCGGCGAAAGAAATTTTTATTACCGACACGACCTTTCGCGACGGGCAGCAGTCCCGTCCTCCTTACACGGCGGAACAGATCGTTGGCATATTCCGGATGCTCAGCAAACTGGGTGGCCCGAACGGCATCATCCGTCAATCGGAATTCTTCCTCTACAGTAAAAAAGACAAGGACGCAGTCGAAAAATGTCTCGAACTCGGTCTGCGTTATCCGGAAATTACCAGCTGGATCAGAGCGGCCAAAGAAGATGTGCCTCTTGTCAAACAGTTTGGCTTAAAAGAAACCGGCATCCTCACCTCCGTTTCCGATTATCATATTTTCCTCAAACTGAACAAGAAACGCAGTCAGGCCATGGACAGTTATCTCGGCATCGTCAAGTCCATTCTGGATCTGGGCATCGTTGCCCGCTGTCATTTTGAAGATGTCACCCGCGCCGATATTTACGGTTTCTGCATTCCCTTCGCGCAGGAATTAATGAAGCTCAGAGAAGAAAGCGGCCTGGATGTTAAAATCAGACTTTGCGATACCATGGGCTACGGCATTACCTATCCGGGCGCCGCCCTGCCCCGCAGTGTGGATAAACTTGTCTACGCCTTTATTCACGACGCCGGCGTCCCCGGCCATCTTCTGGAATGGCACGGTCACAACGATTTTCATAAAGCCATGATTAACGCCACCACCGCCTGGATGAACGGCTGTGCGGCAGCCAATTCCACCCTGCTGGGTCTCGGCGAGAGAACGGGCAATCCGCCCATCGAGGGTTTGATTTTCGAATACATCGCGCTGCGCGGCATCAACGGCATTAATACAACCGTCATTACCGATATCGCCGAATATTTCGAAAATGAAATCGGCGTGAAGATTCCGCATAATTATCCCTTTGTCGGCGCCGGCTTCAATGTCACGAGCGCCGGCGTGCATGCCGACGGCCTGATTAAGTGCGAGGAAATTTACAACATCTTCGACACCCGCAAGATTTTAAAACGACCCATCACCACAACCATCACCGACAAATCAGGAAATGCCGGGATCGCTTTCTGGATTAATCAGCGTTTTAATCTTGAAGGAAGCAAAACAGTCGATAAAAGAAACCCCGGGGTCTCCAGAATTCACAAATGGGTTATGGACCAATATGAAAATGGCAGAATCACCTCGATCTCTCCGGAAGAGATGGAGAAAAAAGTACGCCAGCATCTGCCTGAACACTTCATGTCGGAACTCGAAAAGATCAAGTTCATAGCCGAGAAAGCCGCTGTGGCCGCCGTCAACCAGATTATTGAAAATCCGTTGATGCGCAGCATGATTCCGGAAAATCAGGAACCACTGATGCAGAGCATTGTTGACGAACATCCTTCAATCCAGTTTGCCTATGTCGTGGATATGAATGGCCGCAAAATCACGAAAAACATTACCAACATTGAAGACCGCGCCAAATATGAAAATTACGGCGTCGGTACCGACCAATCCGACAGGCAGTGGTTCATCAATCCTCTGCGCACCGGCAAGGTGTTTGTGTCCGACTTTTTTATTTCCAAGATGACCGGGATTCTCTGTTTCACCGTCTCCGCGCCGATTGTGAATAAAGAGGATGAAATGATCGGCATTTTCGGCGTGGATATCAAGTTTGAAGACTGGGTTAAGAGAGCGGAAGACATGGAAGAAATGGATCACATCACCCTGCGTGCAGAATACAAGGAAATGCAATCCAAAGCGAAACACGGTCATCATTAATGTGACGTTATTCTTCCTTTTCGCAAAGTTCGACCAATACGCCGAATGTGGATTTGGGATGGAGAAACGCAATCTTTGCGCCACCGGCGCCGCGCCTCGGTTTTTCATCAATTAATTGAATCCCCCTGGCTTTCAGCTCGGCAAGCGCCTCTTCGATATTTTCCACCCGAAAAGCGATATGCTGAACTCCTTCGCCCTTCTTTTCGAGATATTTCGCGATCGGACCATCCGGTGAGGTAGATTCCAAAAGTTCGACTTCCGTTTCGCCGACCGGGAAAAAGGCCGTGGTCACTTTCTGCTCCGCGACCGTTTCACTTCCGGCGTCAGTCAGTCCCAGCAGGCCATTGTATAATTGTTTTGTTGCGTCAATACTTTTCACGGCGATGCCGATATGATCAATTTTCAGAACTTTCATCATTTCTCCTTCATTATTTAATCACGGTGACGCGCGTGCGTCTGGATGAATTGAACAATGTCTCCGGTGACTGTTCCCGGCCCGAATATCCCGGCAATGCCGGCTTCCTTCAACTGCGGTATATCTTCACTGGGAATGATGCCGCCTCCGATGACCAGAACATCTCGCATGTCTTTCTGGCGAAGCAGTTCCATTACCTTTGGGAAAAAATAATTGTGCACGCCGGATAAACTGCTCAGACCTATAACATCCGCATCTTCCTGCAGAGCCGTGGCGACGATCATTTCCGGTGTCTGCCGCAATCCTGTATAAATAACTTCCATCCCCGCTTCCATAAATATCCGGGCCAGAAGTTTCGCGCCACGGTCATGTCCGTCAAGACCGGGCTTTGCCAGAACAATCCTGATCTTCCCTTTTCTTTCCATTCCAGAATTCTCCCATTCAGAAAATATTTTCACACCTTTTAAAAAAACTGTTTGGGTTTGTACTCTCCGTATATTCCCCGCCAGACATCACAGATTTCACCGATCGTTGCGTCGGCTTTGACCGCTTCGATAACCGCGGGCATCACGTTTTCTTCAGCCAGGGAAACCCTGCGCAGATTTTCCAGCGCTTTTTCCCATTTTGCATGATCGCGCCGGGCGCGCATCTCTTTGAGCTTGGCTGCTTCGACATCCCCCAGTTTCATGTCCACTCTGAGAAGATTTTCCAGCGGCGCATCTTCCATGGTATATTTATTGATGCCGACATAAACGCGTTCCCGGCTCTCAATTTCTTTCTGATAACGGTAAGCGCTTTGTTGAATTTCCTGCTGGATAAAAGCCTGCTCGATCGCGTCCAGCGTGCCGCCCATATGGTCTATTTTTTTTATGTATTCATCGATTTGCGTCTCGATTTTATCCGTCATGGCTTCCACATAGTATGAACCGGCCAGCGGGTCGATCGTATCCGCGGCGCCGCTTTCTTCGGCTACGACTTGTTGCGTCCGCAAAGCAACCGTTACCGCCTGCTGGGTGGGCAAACATAGAGCTTCATCATAGGAATTGGTATGCAAAGACTGACACCCGCCCAGAGCCGCCGCGTAAGCCTGAAGGCCGACGCGGACAATATTGTTCAACGGCTGTTGCGCGGTCAGTGTGACGCCGCCCGTTTGCACATGGTAACGCAACATCATGGAACGGGGGTCTTTCGCGCCGAACCTTTCTTTCATCACCTTCGCCCAGTAGCGGCGAGCCGCGCGGAACTTGGATGTCTCCTCCAGTACGTTGGTAAAGGCGTTGAAAAAGAAGCTGAGCCGGGGCGCAAATTTATCCACGTCCAGACCGCGATTGATGCAGGCCTGCACATAAGCGATTCCGTCCGCGATGGTGAAGGCCGCTTCCTGCGCCGCGGTGGAACCGGCTTCCCGGATATGATAACCGCTGATGCTGATGGAATTCCATTTCGGCACATTTTTAAAACAATATTCGATCAAATCGACCGTCAGCTTCATGCTGGGCGCGGGAGGATAAATATATTGTCCGCGGACGGTAATTTCCTTGAGGATGTCGTTTTGAACTGTCCCGCCGAGTTTATCATACGACACCCCCTGCTCATCCGCGATGGCCAGATACATGGCCAGCAGAACGGTCGCCGGGGCGTTGATGGTCATGGATGTTGTTACTTTATCCAGAGGAATATCCCTGAAGAGCAGGCGCATATCGCCGATGTAATCGATAGCGACCCCGACCTTGCCCACCTCGCCCATGGAAAGCGGATGGTCACTGTCATAACCGGCCTGGGTCGGCAGATCAAAAGCCACGCTGAGGCCTGTCTGTCCCTGATTCAGCAGATAACGGTAACGCTCATTGCTTTCACGCGCACTGCCGAATCCGGCGTACTGGCGCATGGTCCAGAAACGTCCGCGATACATCGTGGGCTGCACACCGCGGGTAAAGGGATAATCTCCGGGAAAGCCCAGTTTCTCATTATAATCCAGCCCGGCTGTATCCAGCGGCGTGTATAACCTTTCAATGGGAGTGCCCGAAATGCTGGTAAAAACTTCTTTGCGTTCTTTTTCACGGGTCAAAGATTTTTGCAGTTTTTCGTTTCCCCATTTTTCCCTGGCGGCTTGAATTTTTTCGATTTCTTTTTTGTCAAACATTTCCTGTTTCTCCGGTTTCCTTTTTTTGATTTTCGTCTTCTTTGAAAATCAAGATATCGCATTTTCCGGTCGCAGACATCGGCGATTTTCAGTATCAATTATCATCTCAATATTCAATCAATTTTTACAGGCCTTGATGCGAATCATTGTTCATGATTCCATGCGCCTTTGAGCGTCTGTTCATTTTACCTTGACAGAGACGGTTTATTTTTATATTTCTTTCCAGCTGTTTTACGAGTCTTTCCGAAATCAATGATCAGAAATATCTGCACGTAAAATACTGTTGCAGGTCCATGCGAGTTACGTATGCAAAAAAAGAAAAGATATGAGATTAATGAAGCAGACGAAAACGGGGCACGAAAAAGAAAGCTCGGTCATGTCATCATCATTGAAGATCGCTGCAAAGGATGCACCTTTTGTGTTGCCAATTGCCCCCGGCAGGTTTTAAAGATCTCCTCTGTTTTTAATAAAAAGGGGTATCACCCGCCGGAAGTCGTTGACGCATCCAGATGTGTAAATTGTCATTTCTGTGAGATTTTATGTCCCGAATTTGCCATCTACAGCATGGATCAGAATGATATTTATGAATAAAGTTGCAAAGGAGACGTGTTTTGTCTGCAAAAGAAGTCTTAACCGGAACCCACTTTATTAACGGTGATCAGGCCTGTTGCGAGGGCGCACTGGCGGCCGGCTGCCGTTTTTTTGCCGGATACCCGATCACACCGGCAACAGAAATTGCCGAATCCATTTCCAGGCGTCTGCCTCAGTTAGGCGGCATCTACATTCAGATGGAAGATGAAATCGCTTCGATGGCGGCCGTTCTGGGCGCAAGCTGGGGCGGTGTAAAAGCCATGACCAGCACATCCGGCCCCGGGTTTTCACTGATGATGGAAAATATCGGCCTGGGCATCTGCACGGAAACGCCCTGTGTCGTCTGTAATGTCCAGCGAGGCGGCCCCAGTACCGGCCTGCCGACACTGGTTGCACAGGGCGACATGATGCAGGCGCGCTGGGGTTCTCACGGTCACTACGAAATCATCGCACTGGCGCCTTCCAGCCCGCAGGAAATGTTTGATCTTACCATCCGGGCTTTCAACCTCAGTGAACAGTATCGCCTGCCCGTGATCATCCTTGCGGACGAAGTTATCGGACACATGAATGAACGGGTGGTTATTCCACGCGAAGACGAAATCGAAATCATTAACCGGCCCAAGCCAACCGTACCCCGGGAAGAATACCTACCCTACAAAGCGGATGCCGACGGCATCGCCCCCATGGCCACCTGCGGCGACGGATATCGGATTCACGTTACGGGACTGACGCACGATGAGCGGGGCTATCCGGGCATGGACGCCAAAACTCAGGAACAGATGGTCAGCCGCCTGGTCGGGAAAATACGCAATAACCGTGAAAAAATAATCACAACAAAAAATCTTTTTATCGATGATGCGGAGGTGGTGATTGTCGCTTACGGGATCAGCGCCCGTTCCGCGTTACAGGCCGTACGGGACGCGCGCAATGAAGGCATCAAGGCCGGTCTCATCAAACTGGAAACCGTCTGGCCTTTTCCGGATGAATTGATCCGGTCGCTTGCCCCACGGGTTAAAGCGTTCATCATGCCGGAAATCAACGGCGGTCAGATGGTTCTGGAATTGGAACGTTGTGCCGGCGGGGCATGCCCTGTTCATCTTGTGTCCAACTTTGGCGGATCCATCATCCATCCCGGCTTGATTCTCAGCTCAATGCACAAAGTAATCAAAGGAAAATCATGACGACTCATCAAAATCCCAGAAATGTTAAACCGCATCCGATGGACTCCCTGCTCCGCACAGAGCGGATTCCTCACATCTGGTGTCCGGGTTGCGGGATCGGCACTGTGTTTAACGCCGTTCTCGCCGCGATTAAAAATACGGGGTGGGATCCGAATTCCATAGCGATGGTTTCCGGAATCGGCTGTACCGGTCGTATGGCCGGCTATATCAGGCTGGATTCCTTTCACACCACTCACGGCCGGGCATTGCCTTTTGCCACCGGTTTGAAACTGGCACGACCTCAGACCAAGGTTATCGTCGTCTCGGGTGATGGGGATCTCTTCGCCATCGGAGGCAATCATTTTATTCACGCCGCCCGCAGAAATATGGATATCACTGTGATTTGTGTCAATAATCTTACTTACGGAATGACAGGCGGTCAGCAGGCGCCCAGCACGCCGCTCGGCGCTAAAACAACAACAACCATCAACGGTTCGCCGGAGGAACCTTTTAACTTTTGCTATCTGGCTTCCTCCTGCGGGGCAACTTACGTGGCCAGATGGACGGCCATGCAGGTCCGCTCGCTGCGCAATTCTATTAGCGAGGCTCTGCACAAAACCGGTTTTAGCTTTGTGGAAGTGATCACGCCCTGCCCTTCTTCTTTCGGGCGTCGTAACCGCATGGGAAGCCCCCTGGAAATATTGAAGTTTTATCATGGCCGTTCGGTCATTCGCAGCGATATTGACCCGAAAGATGCGCCAATGGATATTGATAAAGAAATCGTTGTGGGCAAGTTTGTCGATATCGAACGTCCCACATTCCTGGATAACTACGCGAAGTTTAATAGCCTGCAGATACCGCAATGGCGTTCAACTTCCTAATCATCAAGCACGGTAAATGAAATGAAAACTCTGAAGGAAACACACGTCATCATCACCGGTTTCGGAGGTCAGGGAATTGTGCTGGCCGGCGATATCCTGGGCAAGGCGGCATCTATTTACGATCATAAGTTCGCAACCATGACGCAGAATTATGGACCGGAGGCGCGCGGCGGCGCTTGTTCCAGTCAGGTCATTATCAGTCACGAAGAAATTCTTTTCCCCTGTGTGGAAAATCCCGAGATTCTGGTCTGCATGAGCCAGGAAGCCTTCTCCAAAAACATTAAATCACTGCGCCCGGGTGGAACACTGATCTGGGATACGGATCTTGTCCATACCCGGAAAACGGATGTCAATTGCAAGACATACAACATTCCGGCGACTCGCTTTGCCGAAGAACTGGGCACGAAAATGATGGCCAATATTGTCATGCTGGGATTTCTTTCCGCTGTCGAGCATCTTGTCCATGCGGATGCTTTAAAAAAAGCGATTGGGGATTCCGTGCCGCCTTCCACGAAGGACAACAACATTAACGCTTTCAATACCGGCAGAGAATATGGTCACTCGGTTATGAAAGATCTGCCGAAACCTGAACATGCCAGCGACTGAATTTTCCTGCAAAGATTACCGCGGTTCACTGGTCATCGTTGAGTCTAATCGTAAACCACCCACTGTTCAAAAGGACGATCAGCGTCATATTCGGATAATGGCGCTATTTCCCGGATAAACCGGGAAGGCGCCAGATTTAACACACCGGAAGAACGGGTATAATCGAGCGCCGGATAACACAAATAAAGCTGATCTTTGGCTCTCGTCACGGCGACATAAAAAAGTCTTCTTTCTTCTTCTTCACCACCATCTTCTTTCAACGCCCTCTGCAGTGGGATCATGCCGTCCGCGCACCAGATTAAAAAAACATAAGACCACTCCAGTCCTTTGGACTGATGGATGGTGCTTAAGGCTATTTTGTCTTCATTCTCTTCTTCGCCAATATTTTCTTCCTTGGCCATATTGGTGAGCAAGGCCAGTTCGTTTAAAAAATCTTCCATCTTTAAAAACTGGGCGGAAAAATTCCCCAGTTGAATTAAATCTTCTTCCCTTGATGAAGCGTCGGAATAATTGTCCTGCAAATAAACACGATAGCCGCCTCTGTTCAGCAAAACATCGATCACCTTTTCCGGAATACGCTCAACCTCTGAAAGTTCCAGAAGCTGCGCAATCGTCTTGCGGCATTCTTCCAGCCCCGGCTTCGCGGATTTCGACATGTTCTTGATGAATTCATCTTGTAAAATTGCGTTAAGCGGATTTTCTTCCTTTTTCAAATAATGCCAGATTTTATTGAAGGTCGCCTTCCCTACCTTCGGATACATGATCAGCAGACGCCGCCAGGCCAGTTCATCGCGCGGATTGACAAGGATGCGCATATAAGACGTCACATCCTTAATGTGCGCCTGTTCGAAAAAGCGGATGCCGGAACGCATATCAAAGGGAATATCCCGCCGCACAAATTCCATCTGCATTTCCATCGAATGATAATGAGCGCGATAAAGAACGGCGATTTCCCTGAGTGGTACGCCGGATCGAATCAGTTCCGTAACACGCTGCGCCACAAAATCAGCCTGCTTCACAACATTCCGGGCGGACACCATCACCGGCCTTGTGCCGTTCTTGCGTACGGCTTTTAATTCTTTGGGAAACTGTTTTTCGTTGTTATTAATACTGAGATTGGCCAGATGCAGGATCTCCGGCGTGCTGCGATAGTTGGTTTCCAACTTGAATATTTTGCAGTCCGGATAGCGCTCAGGAAAATTAATAATGTTATTAAAATTCGCGCCCCGGAAGGAATAAATGCTTTGCGAATCATCGCCCACCACCATCAAATTCCTGTGCGTGGAAGCCAGTAAATCAACAATGTCGGCCTGAATAACGTTGGTGTCCTGATATTCATCCACCAGGATATGCGTAAAACGGCCGGAAAGATTTTTTAAAACATCGGGATTTTCCTTGAGCAGCGTCCGGCAATTGTTTAACAAATCATCAAAATCCATCACTGCCAGTTCTTTCTTTTTCTGTTCATAAAGAGCGGCCACCTGGGTAATTTCATTCAACAGGTGAAGGAAAAACGGATATCTCGACATGAGAATTTCATCCAGGGACGTCTGCGTATTAACCGTTAAACTGATGATCTCATTGATAACATTGCTCTTGGGAAACTTGCTCAGTTTCGGATCGATTTTCAAATCGGCCAGGCAGGTGGAAATAATCTGGCGGGAATCTTCGCTGTCCACAATCGAAAAATTGGTTTTATAACCGAGATAATGGGCGTGTCTTCTTAAAAAGACATGCGCAACATGATGAAACGTGCCGCCCATGATTCTTTTCGTATCGGCATGAATCAGACTCTCGACACGGTTCAGCATGGCATGAGATGCTTTATTGGTAAAGGTGGCCAAAAGAATTTCTTCCTGTGCGACACCGCACTCCAGAAGACGGGCAACCCGATAAGTAAGCGTTCGGGTTTTGCCGCTGCCCGCGCCCGCAAGCACCAGCAGAGGGCCGCCCTCTTCCATGACGACACGATATTGCTCCTGATTCAGTTCTTTTCTATAATCAATCATTGATCATCACACGTGAAACGATTTTCATTTGCCGTAAACAACGAGCGTTTATAAAGTAAAAGATTCAGATATTCAAGTTAATAACTGCAAATGTTCGCTATCATATTAACTTCAGTACCTATTTCTTTCGCCATATTCACGCACTTCCTGCCAGGCTCATCCAATAGAAAGAGCCATTGGGTCATTCGCAGCGAGAATGGGGTCAATGGGCCTTTTCTATTGCACGAATAGTTGATTGTATCATGCGTGACAGGCTGTCATTTCCCGTGGTCATCATCTTTACTAAGCGGACTTCCTTGCAGGGCAAGTTTTTAATAATCTCTCTTTCATCTAAGCCACGTTGGTAGAGTGTGGCAACTTGTCCGTAGAAGTTTTCGAGGTATTTTAATTTTTCCCGAATCTTTTTTTGCCTTCTGTCATTTCCGGATTGTGCGCGCAAAAGAGGGTTTGGAAATCAAACTCCAGCACTTGCCGAAGATGGGAACGTTTTTTGCCCTCTGAACAGCCGCCACATTACCGCTGTGGTCTTCATGAAAATGCGTTAAAAGTACCTGATTGATTTTTTTCTCTTTAATGATTTCCAGAAAGTGCTTCCTCATTAAGGATTGCGCGGTGTCGATGCAAACTTCGTCAACCAGAAAGAAATGTACATTCATAACCGGCTTTCCCAAAAGACCATACCCGAGTTCAAAGGCTTCTACTTTTCCGAATTTTTTCATCTTGATGACGTTCATGTTTTTGTTATTTAGACCTATTGAATATTTTTTTTTAATGAATTTGATTTGAAGTTGATGCATTCCCTCTGGATAATATTTCTCTTTTGGCCGCATCAGAGGCGAAGGAACAAATGACAAGAAGATCATTAGCGGATGGCTTATTTAAGGCTGTTTCCAGAGCATTTTGATGAGAGGACGCAATTGTAATTTTCTCCCCGCCCACACCCTGTTCAATCAATCCTTCACTGAGCAATGACGCGGCTTCGTAAGGCGGTCTTCCTCTCAGGTCATCATAATCGCAACATATGTAGTGCGTAAAAATACCGGCAACTGATTTCCCCATATCTTTTATGAATTGATTTGATCGATTGCCCACTGAACAAAACATTAAATATTTATTCCCGGAGTGATTCAAACTTATTATATATCGTCCAAGTTCTTCTAATGCCCGTACACCGTCCGCCAAAGTGAGGAGAACCTTAAAGGGGAGGTGTTCAAAGACATTCATTCTTCCGGGATTGGTTTCTGCGTTGGATTGAAAGGCGCTGAGGGCATCTCGAATAACCTTGAATTCAACGCCCATCCCATAAGCTATTGCCATAGCGAACATGGCGTTTGATAAAGCCGGCCGGAAAAGGCCATTGTAAGTGGCAGGAATTTCTGTTGCCGCGATTTTACCAATTAATGCGTCCCCTCTACAAAAATGGATTACCGGATTTTTTTCATTATTCAGGAATGCTGTAAATCCTTTGGCTTTCTGATGATCCCTGATTGAAGGATTATCAGAATGTATGCTTACCAGGCATGTTTCGGAGGCTACACTCTTATCGCGCATCGCCAAGCATAAGGGATCGTCGGCATTGATCACGGCCATTTTTCGGGCGGATTTTATAACCAGACTCTTGATATCAGCCAGGGCTTCTCTGGTCTTAATACCGTCTAAGCCCAAATGATTGTCGTACACGTTCAATACGGCCCCGACGTCACAGCCGTTAAAGGCGACACCTTGTTGTATCAGGCCGCCTCTGGCCAGCTCAAAGACCACTGTTTGAACTCGTTTGTCGATAAGTAATTGACTGGCGTACTGGCAATTTGCGGAATCTCCGCTCCTGATGGTTTCTTTTCCAAGATAAACACCCTGCGTAGTTGAAAGCCCTACAACTTTTCCATTGGCAGCTAATATAGATGTCAGCATGCGGCAGGTTGTTGTTTTTCCAACGCTGCCGGTGATAAAAGCACTGGGAATAGTTAAAAAGATTCTAAGATCAATGCCATATTTACGGACGGCTTTCCATAGTCTGGTTCTGTACATTAATATGTTTATTGTAATATCTTTTATGAAGGGAACCATATCTTGTATACGTTCTCCCTATGGAAGATGCTTAAGATTTTCTTTGATGCATCGCATCAACGAGCAAAACAAGAGAAACAAAAGTTGTAAAAATCAGCGCGTATGACATGTAAAACAAATCGCCTTTGTTTCTTTTAGCATAACATTATTCGAATTGATAAAAATGATGAATAAATTAATGATGGGCAGGAAAGAGATAATATTCTCGTTCCTGCCCATCAGTTAATGAAGAAAATAATTAACTAATCTGTCATAGTTGGACCGCAACCCGCATTAATCATAACATCCTCCTTTTAGTATTGGCTGATTAGAAGTTCATTTTATCTTTTCCAAGATAAAATCCTCGGTTTCTTAAAATGATAAATAAGCATTTTTGTAACATTTATACGCTTATCGTAAAAAATTATCAATGCTTCTGATTTAATCGAATGGCCTCAAATTAAATGCTGCCGGGGGTGGGTAAAAGAAGATCGTTGACTCATAACCCGATGTTACCGGAGCGACGAGGCATGGGGTCTCTTTGGGCTCATGAGACCTAACCGTTTTTCAATTGAACTCCTTATAACCTGAATTCCCATCATCATTGATTTCTTTCTCCATTTTCAAGCACTCCCCTGCCTTTTTTCTGATATTTGAAACAAGCAAGTTCAAATTTGTCTTGATTTTACTTGCCTTATACGATAAACACCCCAAGTTTAATTTTTAATTGTTTTTTAAAGCATTGAAAGGAGTTTTCATGGCAAAGTACGATAGCAAATCTCTTAGAAATTTAGCGATAGTCGGACACGGCGGAACCGGAAAGACATCCCTGTGTGAATCTTTGTTGTTTGTCTCGGGAAAAAGTGAACGATTGGGAAGGGTTGATGATGCGACCTCTTGCATGGATTTTGAACCGGAAGAACAAAAAAGGCGAGGATCAATCAGTTCGGCTGCAAATTTTGTCGAATGGGAAAAAAATAAGATTAATTTTATTGACACACCGGGCGATTCTAACTTTACCTATGATATAAAATGTTCCATGAGCGTTGTCGAAAACACTGTTGTGGTCATCGACGCTGTCGGCGGCGTTGAATTTCAGACACAAAAAGTCTGGGAAATGGCCGATGAATTTAAACTCCCCCGCATTATTTTTATTAACAGATTGGATCGTGAACGCGCCAATTTTAACACCGCGCTGGACAGCATTAAAAACAAATTCAAGAGAAAAGCCACCCCTGTCTGCCTTCCTATCGGCTCCGAAGATAAATTCAACGGCATCGTTGATTTAATCAGCATGAAGGCTTATCTTTTCAGTGATAACAAAGGTACGGGAAAAGTTGTCGATATTCCCGCTGAAATGACGGACGACGTAAAACTCATGCGTGACTCCATGGTGGAAGACATTGCCGAGTCCGATGATGAGTTGATGAATAAATATCTGGAAACCGGCGAGCTCTCCGACGAAGAATTAAAAGCCGGTTTGAAAAAAGGCGTATCCTTTGGCAGTCTGATTCCGGTAATCTGTGGATCTGCCATGAAAGGCATCGGTGTTTCTTTACTGCTTGATTTGATAGTTGACTCTTTTGCTTCTCCTGTTGATCGCGGTCCCGTTAAAGGCAAGAAACCGAAAACGGATGATGTTGAAGAAAGGCAGCCTTCGGAAGACGCACCCTTCTCTGCAATCGTTTTCAAGACCATCGCCGATCCTTACGCAGGCAGATTGACCCTGTTCCGTGTTTATTCCGGCACACTCAATTCCGATACGCCGGTTTATAATTCCACGAGAAAAATTACGGAAAAATTCGGGCATGTTTTCTTCCTCGAAGGTAAAAATCAGAAACAGGCGGAAACGCTTATCCCGGGTGATATTGCCGGCGTAGCCAAGCTCAAGGAAACAACAACGGGAGATACCCTCTGCAATGAGAAAACTCCGATTGTCTTTGAAAAAGTGCCCGTGCCGCCACCCATCATGTCTTACGCCATGGAACCAAAAACACGAGGCGACGAAGACAAGATTGCCTCATCGATACACCGCCTGACCGAAGAAGACCCGACCATCGTCTTTACCCGCAATGTGGAAACCAAGGAAATGATTCTTTCCGGAATGGGACAGGTGCATATCGAAGTGAACATTGAAAAGATGAAGCGAAAATTCGGCGTCGAAGTAAATCTGAACACCCCCAAAATTCCATACAAGGAAACCATTAAAGGCAAAATCAATGTGCAGGGCAAATACAAGAAACAATCCGGTGGTCGCGGTCAGTTCGGTGATTGCTGGATCGATATCGAGCCCCTCCCCCGCGGCGGCGGTTTTGAGTTTCATGACAAAATAGTCGGTGGTGTTATTCCCGGACAATATCGTCCGGCCGTTGAAAAAGGAATTGTGGAAGCAGCGGCAAAAGGCGTGATCGCCGGTTATCCTGTCGTGGATTTTAAAATAAATCTGACTTTCGGATCTTACCACACCGTTGACTCATCGGAAATGGCCTTTAAAATTGCCGGTTCCATGGCCTTCCAGAAAGGTGTCATGGATTGTCAGCCGATTCTTCTGGAACCGATCGTGAATGTCGAAATCGAAATACCCGATGAATACATGGGCGACGTGATTGGAGATTTGAATAGCCGTCGCGGTCGCGTTCAGGGTATGGATGCCAACGGTTCCAATCAGATCATTAAAGGTCAGGTTCCCTTGGCGGAAATATTGAAATACGCGCCCGATCTTCGTTCCATGACCAGCGGCAGGGGCAATTTCACCTACACGCACTCACATTACGAGGAAGTTCCCGCTTTTATCGCTGAAAAAATTGTTGCCGCGTACAAGAAAGATAAAGAAGAAGAATAACCACCACGGGTATGGATTTATAAATATCTGCGAATCCATACTCTCCGCTTTGCGGGATTGTTCAACTTACCAATTCCGCTGCGCTTTGCTTGCGCAATTGGAGTTTCACAATGATCCAAGCCGGAATCATCACAGTCAGTGACAAAGGATCTCAGGGTAAGCGTGAAGATTTGAGCGGCCCCGCCATCGCAGAAATGCTGGCGGGCGCCGCCTTCGAAATAAAACACACCGTCATCATTCCCGATGAAACAACTGAAATAAAAAAAGCGATCATTGATTTCGCGGATGTAAAGCATTTGGATTTGATTGTGACCAACGGCGGCACCGGTGTCAGCCCCCGCGATTTGACGCCCGACGCGACGCTGGAGGTCATTGACAAACAGATTCCCGGCATGGCCGAAGCAATGCGTCAAAAGAGCATGCAGGTTACCCCGCATGCCATGATTTCCCGCGCGGTGGCGGGCATCCGCGGGAAAAGCCTGATTATCAATCTTCCGGGAAGCCCCAAAGGCGCGAAAGAAAACCTGGCCGTCGTTCTCCCTGCCCTGAAACACGCCATCGAAAAAATCAAAGGAGATGATTCGGAATGTGCCGTTCCATAAATCTCAAAGCGTTGCGAGGATGCGTCCCCATCCAGTAAATCTTATTGCAGCGCGGACACCGGTTGTACTGATCACAATTTTCAAAAACGTAAGGCGGCACCAAATCACAAACCTCTTCCCTGCTCACAGGATTTAATTTTTCATTGCACGCCATGCAAATCCCGAACATTTTCTGACGATCGAGTTTGAGGGAAAATTTTTCGATAACACTCTTCAGTTGATTGCCGACAAGCACATCGATAATTAAAAAAAGCGTTCCCGCAAACTGGCGTTCGGTCATGTCCTGTCTTCGTGTCAGGACGATTCTCCCTTCTTTATCCGCCAGTCGCAGCATTTCCCGGCCGGCTTCTCTGGGAAACACAACCGTATCGTATCCCAGCAGCCGCAGCCATTTGGCCAGTCGGGCCAGACTGGCATCGGTGAGAAATTTCAAATCTTTAGACGACAAAGATGAAAAACTATTTTTTGGGGAGCTGTTCATTAATGATAGGCGGATTTTCGCGGGCGCCAAGTTCCTTGCGTAAATCTCGAACCAGTCTGTTGAGATTTCTGATGGTGCGATTTAAACGAAAACGTTCCACAATCCCCCAGAACGCCGTAATGATGATGCCAATCAGAAGGGACGCGAAAATAATGATGTAGAGCGGAATGGTCGGAACATTCTGCAAATAATGATAATATTTTAACTGGATGGGCATTAAATTCTGTTGTGAAAAAGTAACGATAAACAACGCAAAAACGATAACAAGAATCATGTAAAGAATTCTCATTATTTATACCTCCCTGCAATATTTTTTAAATAGAGGCGTCAGATTGGCGACTGTCTTCTCAATCGCTTCCGGAATCACACGGACATCCGTGACCACACTCATAAAGTTTGTATCGCCTTCCCAGCGTGGAATAACATGCACGTGAAAATGTTCTTCTATGCCTGCTCCCGCCGCCTTGCCGAGATTTGCTCCAATGTTGAATCCGCCGGGATTCATCGCTTCCCCGAGAGCTTTTATGGAAACTTCCAGAAGATCGAATATCTCTATTCTTTCCTCCCGGGTGAGGTCTTCCAATTTCCCGATATGTCTTTGGGGAATGATCATTAAATGACCGTTAACATACGGATACCTGTTCATCATCACGTATGACGTTTTACCTTCGTAAATAATATAATCATCGCACCGGATGGAGCATTTGCAGAACACACACCCGTCCGGTTTTTCGCCTTTTATATAATCCATGCGCCAGGGCGCAAAAATTGTTTCCATGTTCGAATCGACCCTAACCTCTTTTTATATTTTAATTATCCTACCTCTTATCTCTTTGTCAATTTCTAATATGCCGACGGTGCGGGAAGAGTTAAAAAATCTATCCGCCGCCGAACCGGGATTAAAAAAAAGAATCTTGTCCTGGAGATGATTGGCCGGTTTGTGCGTGTGTCCATAAACCACGCAATCGACATTTTGAAATCGAGCGGCTATCTTTTCTTCCAGTCCCCAGGGCGATCCCCAACCGTGAATCAGGAGGAACCTGAATCCGTTGATTTCAAAAAGCAAATGTTCGGGAAATTTCTCACGGATCGCGTAGTTATCCATGTTCCCGCAAACAGCCTTGACTTCCTTATAGCCGAATATTTTCAAAACCCGCATATCCACCATATCACCGGCATGCAGAATCATATCGACGTCGCCAAAATGCGCTTCAATGCTTTTCCTCAACTTTTCATCGTAATCATCAAGATGAGTATCGGAAATAACCCCTATTTTTTTTAATTTACTGTTCGTCATGAGCTAAAACCAGTTCGCAGGTTTATTTAACGATTAGACATAAAAAATACAAGCTTTAATTGACTTTAAGGTCAAGTAAAGTTAATATTTTCATCATGAACAGTCTGGATAAATCTCTAGATAAAATTGCTGAAACGATTTTGCATATTGATGAGGCTTCTCTCACTTCTCTGTGGGATACTTACAGAAGAAAGGCCGAACAATTTTCCCAATCCGCTGAATGGGAAAAAGCCGTGATTATTTTTTCGATCATCAATGCCGTCAAGGCAAAAAATGTCATTTTTAACGAAAACATATTGAAAAAAAACGATCCAAAACAAATCAAAACAACGTCAAAAGAACCTAAAGAAAAACATTATTTAAAGCTGGTTAAGTAATGGATAAGCAAGCTGATTTAAAACGAATCGCCGATCTGCGACGCGTCATCGAATATCACAATAAGCGATATTACCAGCAGGACGCCCCGGAAATATCTGATGCGGACTATGATTGCCTGATGCGTGAACTTCAGGACTTGGAAGAACGCTATCCGGAGGAATATTCGGCCTCATCACCAACACAACGGGTAGGCGCCGCACCGCTTGCTAAATTTTCCCCATTCAATCATCCCTCTCCAATGTTCAGTTTGGCCAACGCTTTTTCCAGCGAAGAAATAATCGAATTCGACAACCGCATCAAACGCCTTTCGGGGGTTAATGATATTTCATACATTACAGAGCCGAAACTTGATGGTCTCGCTGTTAATCTAATTTATGAAAACGGCATTTTTAAGCAAGGGGCAACACGCGGTGATGGAACGATAGGCGAAGATGTGACGCATAATCTCAAGACGATCTCTTCTCTGCCCCTGAAAATGAAGCATTCAGTGGACAATCCCATCCCTTCTTTCATGGAGATAAGGGGTGAAGTTTATATTGAGAAGGAACCTTTTCACAAGTTAAACATCCGGCGCACGGAAGATGGCGAAGAACCTTTTGCCAATCCCCGCAATGCCGCTGCCGGTTCCCTGCGGCAGCTCGATTCCAGAATCACAGCCCGCCGCCCGCTCAGTATTTATCTTTATGGAATCGGAAAAGCTCAAGGCATTGATTTTTCTACTCACGGGGAATCCCTGCAAATGCTTTCTGAATGGGGTTTTCCCGTAAATCCGCACATTGAACAAGCCAGGGATATCAACGCCTGCATTCAATATTTTGAACGCATCGCCGACATGCGGGAAAACCTGCCCTATGAAATTGACGGCGTCGTTCTGAAAGTTGACAATCTGGCCCTTCAGAAAACCCTGGGCAATGTCTCCCGCAATCCCCGCTGGGCGTTAGCCTGCAAATTTCCCGCAGCGCAGGCCAGCACAGTGGTCAAAGAAATCCAGGTCGGTGTTGGACGCATGGGAACCCTGACGCCCGTTGCCATCATGGAACCGGTTAATGTCGGCGGTGTCATGGTCAGCCGAGCCACCATGCACAATGAAGATGAAGTTCTTAAAAAAGATGTGCGTGTCGGTGACACGGTTGTTATTCAGCGCGCCGGGGATGTCATCCCCGAAGTTGTCCGCGTTATTTTTGAAAAAAGACCACAGACGGCTACACCGTTCAAGATGCCCTCAAACTGCCCTGAATGCGGCTCGGAAGTTGTCCGTTTTGAGGGCGAAGTGGCACACCGCTGCGTCAATATTTCCTGCCCGGCGCAGTTGAAAGAACACATCCGTCATTTTGCTTCTCGCGGCGCGCTGGATATTGAAGGCCTCGGAGAAAAAGTTTCCGCCCAGCTTTTTGATGCCAAACTGATTGCCGATCCCGCCGACATTTACTACCTGACGAAAGAACAACTTGTCGCGCTGGACAGACAGGCTGAAAAATCCGCGCAGAACTTAATCGATGCGATAGCGAAATCCAAAAATCCCCCTCTGGACAAATTCATTTACGCGCTGGGTATCAGACATGTCGGAGAACGAACCGCCAAGCTTCTGGCGGATCATTTCGGCAGCATGGATCATCTTATGTCAGCCAAGGAAGAAGATTTGATGGCCATTAATGAAATCGGGCCGGAAATCGCCGCGAGCATTTTGGAATTCTTTCACCAGCAAAAGAATATTGAGGTGATGCAAAAATTCAACAAAGCGGGCGTCATGCCTCAGAAAAAAGAAATTCAGAACAACGCGCCTTTAGCGGGCAAATCATTTGTTTTTACAGGATCGATGGAAAGCATGGGCAGAAACGAAGCCAAAATCATTGTGGAGAATCTGGGCGGAACTATCCATTCCGGTGTAACCAAGAAAACTACTTATGTTGTCGCCGGAAGTGATCCGGGTTCCAAGCTGGACAAAGCAAAGTCCTCCGGCATTAAAATTATCACTGAAGAAGAATTTCTCAAACTTATCGGCACGTAATTTTATGAGAAGAATTCATGTATTGATTTCCGGCAGAGTTCAGGGAGTGTTCTTCCGTGCGGAAACCCAAAGAGCGGCCAACGGTTTTCAGCTGACCGGATGGGTGCGAAACAGGACCGACGGCAGTGTTGAAGCTTTATTGGAAGGCGAAGATGAAAATGTGAATAAAATGCTGGAATGGTGCCACATTGGTCCACCGGCAGCACGGGTCAAAGAAGTGCTGACTGAAGAAGAATCCTTTACAGGGGAATTCAACAGTTTCAGCATTAGATATTAATTAAATTGCCGTAAAGAAAATGTCTGTCAGTTTGGCGAAACCATGATGCATCTTTCTGAGAACATTGTTGCTTGCCTCGATTGTGACCTGCTGCAGCGCATTCCTGAACTTCCGCCGGGCGCCACAGCCCGATGCAGACGCTGTGGATATCCGATGGCCATTAACAGGCCTGGCTCGCTTGAACTCACTCTGGCTCTGACGCTGACGGCTGCTATCGCTTTCATTGTCGCCAACCTTTCGCCGCTCATGGAACTTTCGATTTCGGGACGTCAGACCAGTACAACGATTCTCGGTGGCGCCCTGGAAATGTGGCGCGCGGGCGAGCCGGTCACGGCTGTGCTTGTCGCCTTCTGCACGGTCTTAGCCCCCGCTATCCATATCGGAATCATGTTCACCATTCTGCTGGCAGCCCGACAGTCGCCTGTGCCATCGTTGGTCGGCAGACTGCTGATCTGGTCCAGGTGGCACCAGACATGGACCATGGTGGAGGTGATGCTTCTCGGCATCCTGGTGGCCTTGATTAAGATTGCGGAAGTGGCAACCGTGATTCCCGGACTTGGCATGTTTGCCGCAGGAGCTCTTGTTCTGCTGATTGCCGCAATGACGGTCGTTTTCGATCCCCGAAGTGTATGGCATCGAATGGCATG
This sequence comes from Smithella sp., assembly GCA_049664145.1. Classification (GTDB taxonomy): domain Bacteria; phylum Desulfobacterota; class Syntrophia; order Syntrophales; family Smithellaceae; genus Smithella. Next base: position 11,695 of record JBATES010000142.1, on the reverse strand, counting down.
GGCCAATGGTTCAATGCCACCAAAGTTCTCGGGCATGCCGTCTGCCCTGCTTCCTGTGAGCCGTTCATCAAAACAGGATTGTTGTCTGACGGCCATGCGTATCGGCCTTGTATCCTGCAAATCATGCGGACTCTTATCCAGGCCGGTAAATATCCATGAGCCAGGAAAATGCCCGCGTTGCGGCAGTCGTATTTCCCTGAGAAAGAACAATGCCATTCAGCGAACATGGGCTCTCATCATCGCGGCACTCATCTGCTATATTCCGGCAAATCTGCTGCCGGTCATGGCATCGACCACACTGATGTCTTCAGAGCATGACACGATTCTCAGTGGCGTCGTCGTACTCTACAAGACGGGATCATGGCATTTGGCGCTGATCGTCTTGATCGCCAGCATGGTGATTCCTCTGGCCAAGATTATGGTTTTGGCCTTTCTGCTCATCACGATTCAGCGCCGTTCCATCAAAGAGCAGCACGAGCGTTTGCAACTGTATCGATTGGTTGATTTTGTGGGACGATGGTCAATGCTTGACGTATTTGTCGTCACTTTTACCGTTGCCCTTATTCAGATTCAGCCGCTGATGTCTGTTAAACCGGGCATTGGCGTACATTTTTTTGCAGCCGTAGTCGTGCTGACCCTGTTGGCGGCCGACAGCTTTGATCCCCGATTAATCTGGGATTCTCTTAATGAAAAAGGAGACGCTTGTGACTGAAAACATCGATCTGAAAAATATACCGGAAACCACCACCGTGCCCCGAAGACATAATAAATTATCTGTGGTCTGGATTATTCCCCTCATCGCGGCAGTGGTCGCTCTCGGTATCGCTGTTCAGCGTATTTTGATGGAAGGTCCGACAATCACCATAACCTTCGTCAAGGCCGAAGGCCTGGAAATCGGGAAAACCTTTGTGAAATACAAGGAAGTGGCAATTGGCCACGTCACGAAAGTAGAGCTTTCGAAAGATTTCCGGAAAGTTGTGGTAACGGCAAAAATCGACAAAAGCGCAGCGGGACTTCTTCTTGAAGACACAAAATTCTGGATTGAACAACCGCGCGCCAGCCTCAGTGGAGTTTCCGGCTTCGGCACCCTGTTGTCCGGTAACTACATTGGTCTGGAACCCGGAAAATCACGGAAGGAACAGCACGAATTCACCGGACTCGAGATCCCGCCGTCCATTACCTTTGACGAACAGGGCAAACGGTTCGTGCTGAAGACGACGACTCTCGGATCAATTGTAAACGGCTCCCCCTTATATTACCGCCAGTTCAACGTGGGACAGGTCATCGGTTATGATCTGTCCGAAAACGGGGAATCAATCAATATCGAAGTTTTTGTGCGTGCCCCTTACGACAAATACGTTACCGATCAGACCTTTTTCTGGCAGGCAAGCGGCATCGACATTTCTATGGGATCCGAAGGTTTTTCGGTACGTACCCAGTCGTTCCTGTCCATGCTGGTAGGTGGAATCGCTTTTGAAACGCCTCCTTTCTCCGAAGATGCCAAAACCGCCGGCGAAAAAGCCGTCTTTACACTTTTTAACAGTCGTCTGGAGGCCATGGCCAAACCGGAAAAAATGATCACGCCCTATGTGCTGTATTTCAATGAGACACTTAACGGACTTCATGTCGGAGCGCCGGTTACTTATTTCGGATTGCCCGTGGGTGAGGTCACTTCCGTTGTCCTTGAGTTCATGCCCCAAAAGAATAATGTGCGTCCACGAGTCGATATTGTCGTGTATCCGAACCGGTTTTTCACGCATTTGCAAAAAACTTCTGTTATGCATGAGAAAGTATTAAACGAGGCGCAACCCCATTCCTTTGTTCAAAATGCTGTTGAGCGGGGACTTCGTGCTCAGCTGCGGCGCGGGAATCTATTAACCGGAAAACTCTATGTTGCTCTGGATATCTTCCCGAAAGCGCCCAAGGTGAAGATTGACTTGGCCAGGTCTCCTGTGGAAATGCCGGTAGTGCCCAGCGATTTAGAGGATTTGCAGGATAAGCTGAATGCCATTTTTGCCAAAATCGAAAAAATACCCATTGAGGAAATCAGCGATGGTTCAAAGACGCTTCTGGCAACAACCAACAATCTGCTCAGGCGCGTCGATAAGGAGACCCTTCCGGAGCTGACAAAAACGCTGGATCAACTTGAGCGGCTTCTGGCCAATGCCGATACCACTCTGGTCGGCAAGGATGCTCCTACGCAGTATCAGTTGCGCGAGGCACTGACTGAAATTACCAGAGCGGCGCAGGGGATAAGGAATCTAACCGAGTATCTGGAAAAAAATCCCGAAGCACTCATCCGGGGGAAACAGGAGGGAGATAAAAATGAATAGATTGGCCGCCAGTATTTTTTTCTTTACAGCCCTTGCCTTAACCGCAGGATGTGCTTCTTCGCCTCAGCGCTTCTATACGCTGAATTCCACCCCGGCGCCAAAAGCAACGCAACAGGCCAACTACTCCGTTTCGGTTGGCCCCGTATCGGTTCCTGCTGTGGTTAACCGGCCGCAGATTGTTGTAAGAACAGATCCCCACCGGGTTTCCATCAACGAATTCGACCGCTGGGCATCCCCGCTGAAGGATGACATCGCCAGAGTCATCGTCGAGAATCTGATGACGCTCCTCGGAACGACTCAGATCACCATATTCCCATCATCATTAGCTTCTGATACATCCTATCGCTGCATCATTGATATTTTACACTTTGATTCGGAACCGGGCAAGGCGGCAACACTTGATGCCTTGTGGAAGGTGAGTTCCACTAAGGATGGACCAATACATCACGGACGGACAACGATTACAGAGCCGGCTCAGGATAGCGACTTTGCCGCCCTTGTTGCAGCGCACAGCCGGGCTCTGGGACAGTTGAGCGTTGAAATTGCCGCTGCCATCCGGGAAATTGAATCGACAAAGCATTAACAGTTTATTATTGACAGTCGTCTTTGCACTTTCTTCTTCGCCGGACCAGTGCCCTCTTCCGCCTCCGTGACTAAAATCAATCAATGCAAATCCAATTTATGGAAAAATTTTCGCTGGAATTAAAATAATGCGACTCACCTTTGTCGTTGTGAGCTTGAAACAACAACAAGAATGTCATAAACTGGGCACGCCCATCCCGAAGCAGAGGTGGAGATAAGGCGACTCTATAATGGTTTCATGGCGACATATAGTTTGATGGAAATGACCCCCTCTTTGGAGGGATTGCTAATTTTCAAAATTGGGTTTATAAAACATGAGAAAGTTCCATATGTTTCCAAAAATAATTCAACAAGTTCTATTATTACCAGCAATAAGAGAGCTGAAATGATGAAGCCTAAAAATATTTCATCGGCAGTTTTAACCATCGAAAAACTGCAAGGCCCGCATGTGTCGATAGCCCGTAATCCACTTCTGGCGCACATTTTCTATCAATTTTATTCTATTGGCAATTCTATGATGACGCCGGCCACTGCAATTTTTGCTGCTATATCCGCTCCCTGTAGGGCGCGTTCCCCGAACACGCCGCGTTTGCGCTAAATCATCACGCAAAATAAATATTTTCATAGGACACGCTATGGGGGTGGAGGGGTGGTAAGACAAAATAAAATTTTGCGAGTCAAAAGTGATTCGCCGACAATATTTTTATGGTAATGACATGGAATTGTATTGTAAAAGCATACACAATTATCAACAAATAATCTGCCGCAAGGCAGCATATTTAAAATAGTTTCAAAAGAAGGAAGCAAGGGAAATGAAAATATTACTGACAGCGCAGATGGTGACGAGAATTTGTTACCTATATAAATACTCATTCACTGGTAAATGGAATAATGAATAATTTGAAAGCCCCGCTTGCGCATATTACTGAAGACAAAGGGCTCCATAATCTTGATGACCATCTAAAACATACAGCAACATTAGCTGCCAAATTTGCTTTTGAATTTGGTGCATCGGAATGGGAATACATTTATGGATTATGGCATGATCTGGGGAAGCAATAGATGGATTTTTATGCTGACGGGAACAAGAGTCAAAAGCTGATAATGCATATTGATGGCGTTAGGCGTAATGCATCTTTATTTTCCAAAGAATTTGGGTGTGAAGCTTGGGGCGCTTTGTTGGGCGACTGGCATGATTTAGGAAAATTCATGGAGGCGTTCCAACGGTATATGCTTGAAGACGAACAGCGCATTGAACATGCTGTTGTGGGAGGGCGGTACGCAACAGATCAATTTGATGATCCTCTTCGCAAATTAGCATTGCAGTTTGCAATTACTTGTCACCATACCGGATTGCAAAATAGCGAAGCTCTCAGAAAGCGATTAGTCAATGCAGCACAGTTGGTACAAGATGCTATTAAAAATGTTCCTAATGATTTACTGAAAAGAAATCTTCCAGAGTGGCCCGAGTGGCTGATGCCACCGAATGACGCCGCTGAAAAAAAGATAATAGATGAGTGGAAGAGAAGTTTGGAATTTTGGATACGAATGCTTCATTCCTGCTTGGTTGATGCTGATTGGCTTGATGCCGAAAAACGGGACCCGGATACACCGAAAAGGCCGACTTTTCCTTCGATTGACATGCTTAGAGATGAACTGGACGGACATATTGATGATAAGGTTGCTAAGGCGAAAGAAAGTAATTGGACGCCAGTCAACGCTCAACGAAAAAACATTTGGGATGCTTGCAGAGAATCTGCAATGACCAAAGCAGGATATTTTTCATTGACTGTTCCTACAGGTGGCGGAAAAACGCTTTCCGGGATGTCCTTTGCTTTGAATCATGCTGTGAAGAATAAGATGAAACGTGTGATTGTCGTTATCCCTTATACAAGTATAATCGAGCAAAATGCAGCCGTTTATGCAGAGGTTCTTGGCGCGAAAAACGTAATTGAGCATCATTCAAATCTTGATCCTGAAAAAGACACTGAGAGAAATCAACTGGCATCGGAAAATTGGGATGCGCCTATCATTGTCACAACTAATGTTCAGTTTTTCGAATCATTATACACAAACAAGAATTCCAGACTTCGAAAACTTCATAACATTTCTAAAAGCGTTATTATTTTGGACGAAGTGCAATCGTTGCCACCTGGGCTATTATATCCGATATTGGATGCAATGCGGGAATTGCGAGAACATTACGGGTGTTCAATTGTTCTTTCGACGGCGACTCAGCCAGCGTTGAAGAAGCGCAAATCATTTATGTGCGGGTTGGATGAGGTGAAAGAAATTATTCCGGACGCAATGAAGCTGTCGCGTGATTTAGCTCGTGTGAACATTGAATGGGAAACTGGTATTATAACAGAATATTCAGGTATTTCAGAACGTATCATAAAAGAAAATATGCGACGTGTTTTGGTGGTTACCCATAAGCGTAAAGATGCCCGAGCGCTTACCGGTTTGCTGCCTGAGGATACTTATCATCTTTCAGCATCAATGTGCCCTTCGCACCGAAAAGATATTCTTAAAAAAGTAAAAGAGTTGCTGGAAAATGAATCTTCGACTGTTCGGTTAGTAAGTACCCAATTAATCGAGGCGGGAGTAGATATTGATTTTCCTATCGTCTTCAGGGCATTAGCTGGACTGGACTGTATTTCACAGACGGCAGGGCGTTGCAACCGCGAAGGGAAAATTGTTGACGGCGGCCGCTTAATTGTTTTTCGCGCACCAACAGAACCTCCGGCTGGGGTTTTGCGCTTGGGAAAGGGCATTATGGAAAGTTTTCTTAATGCCAGTGAATCTGACGGCGTTTTGCGGGGCGATGATGGTTCTTTGGATTTAACGACCCCCGCTATTTATGATACATATTTTCGCCTGTTTTATTCTGGTGTTCAACTGGATGGGGCAGGGGTTCAAAATGCCCGCGCAAGTCTGGATTTTCCTGAAGTTGCAAAGCGTTTCCGTATGATTGACAGCGCTACATATCCCGTCATTGTTCCTTACAGAGATGCATATAACAAACTGGAGATCGTCCGGGCTAAATTCAAACCATCGCGGGATGACTTCAGATCACTTCAACCATTTATTGTTCAAATATATTCTCAGGAGTTTCAGGCTCTGAATAACGTAGGCGCACTTGGATTTATACATGAGAAAGCGTTCTGGTATCTATCGCCACCATATGAACGGCTTTATGATGAAAGATTTGGTTTGGATGTGTCTGAAGAAAATCTTTTTCCTGATTATTCAAAATTTAACGTCTGAGGGTTTAAAGGAGGAATTATGGAAAAACGGAGGGGTCCGACATTAAAACTGCGGGCAAAAGGGCCGCTTGCCATATTTACACGGCCTGAACTTAAAACAGAACGGGTGAGTTATGAGGTCCCAACCCCGTCAGCTGCGCGCGGAATATTTGAAGCGATTTGCTGGAAGCCCGCCATTCAATGGCATGTGGAGCGAATCTATGTATTCAATGAAATATCCTTTACTGCGATGAAGCGGAATGAACTGAATAGTAAAAGTATAATGCCTTCAAAGCAGATGCTGGACTGCGGCATGAGAGAATTTACGCACGGGATATATGGCATAAATGTAGAGGATGAACAGACGCGAGCACAACGGAATACAGTGGCCTTACGAAACGTGGACTATCAGTTCGAGGCCTTTTTTACGCTTACTGACAAAGCCGGTTCAGATGACAATATCTATAAATTTATCGATATGTTCACCCGGAGAGTGGATAATGGACAGCATTTTTACCAGCCTTATTTCGGTTGTCGGGAGTGTATTGCTGAAATTCTACCTCCTATAGAAAAGGCGAAAGAGCGGGCGATCCCTATATCCAAAGAACTTGGAATTATGCTTTGGGATATTGAGTTCGGCGGTGGGAAGGTCCGGCAAAACACGCCCCTTTTCTTCAATGCGAAATTGGAAAATGGAATAATGGAAATTCCATTGCATCCAATTGGTCGGGAGGAGGTGTCTTATGATATTGAAAGCGCTTTATGATTTAGCGATACGGGAAGAACTTGTTCCTGATCCTGATTTTGAAATTAAGCCGGTCTCTTGGGTAATTAGAGTTGGCGATGGCGGTAATCTTTTGGGTATTGAACCGTTGAAGCAAGCGGAAAAGCTTCCTGTGGGGTCAAAGAAGAAGCCGAAAATGTTTGGGATGCCAATGTTTGTCCCTTATCAAGGGTCTGTTACTTCAGGTGACCGCGCATTTTTTTTAGTTGGTAAATCTGAATATACATTGGGTCTCGATCCAAAAAGTGACCGCGAAGCTGATAAATTATATTCTCGGTTAAAGCTATTTTATGATCAAATCGAACAGTGTAAGAAAGCAACAGGAAATCCTGCGGTGCATGCCGTTGCTCTATTTTTGGATTCTCTTTTAAATAAAGCACTGGAAGTTGATCTGCCTGATGGTTGTTTGACAAACGATTTGTTCGCCTTTTCCTATTCGACAGATGATTGCCGAGTTCACGAAGTGGAAGAAATTAGAAGATATTGGAAAGCAGTATCTCCAAAGACCAGCAAATCTGCCATTTGTTTGATTACAGGGCGTAAATCACTTTTAGCCGATAAAATACCATTATTGAAAAATGTGCCAAACGGAACCACCAGCGGTGTGTCTCTCGTTTCGTATAATTCACCTGCTTTTGAAAGTTATGGATGGAAGGAGGAAATAAATGAACCAATTGCCAACGCCTCAATTTCTTCAGAGGGCGCGCTTTTGGCTATGACAGCATTAAATCGTCTTTTACATCCCAATCCCCCTGATCCTCAAGATCTGAACCAGAATTTATCGAAGCAAAATGTACATTTAAGCTCAGATACGGTGGTTTGCTATTGGACACGAAACAAAAGCGCATTGTCCGATTCTTTTGGTTTAGCCATTGAGGTGGATGAAGAAAAGATCGAAGCGAAACCAGCGCAGGTTGCGGAGATGTATAAAAGCCTTTGGAAAGGCATCCCCTATAAATTGGACAAGCCGGATGAATTCTACTCGTTGGTTCTATCTGGCGGCCAGGGACGGGCAACGGTACGGGATTGGATAGAGTCGAACACACAGCATGTAGTGGATAGTCTGGCACAATATTTTGCAGACTTGAGAATTGAGCGTTGTTGTCCTTCGCCTAAAAAAGGAAGACATCCTGAAAGCTTTTCGCTGCCTTTATTGCTTGAGTCGCTTGCTGATCCAAAAGACCGCCGGAAAGAAGGCATTCCTTCTGCTATCGGCGCACAGTTCTACCGGGCATCAATTGACAAAAAACTATTGTTTCCACAACCAGCATTTAGCCGGGCAATTTTACGTTATAGAGCTGAATTAGGGAAGGAGAGGGACGAGAACAAGGGCTGGTTTGTAAAGAATTGGAACGATGCTCGTGCGGCAATTATTAAAGCGTATCTGAATCGAAAACATCGGAAACAATCCAAACAAGAGGAGGTATTGGAAAAAATGAATCCAAATTGTACAGATAAAGGATATTTGCTTGGACAACTCATGTCCGTATTGGAAAAGCTACAGGCAGAGGCGCTGGATAATGTTAATTCGAGCATCATAGATCGGTACTTTGCTGGGGCCTCTGCATCTCCTAAAAGCGTATTTGGAAGTTTACTTAGAAACGCTCGGCACCATGCGAGCAAGGCTAAAGACAAAAAAGATACATGGTGGATCACTGCAAGGTTGGAAGACTTGATTGATCAAATTTGCAGCCAGTTTGATATTTCTTTGAAGAAGACAGAAGATCCAAAAACCGTCTATGAGAATGGCTTCCCTGCGTATCTTTCACAGGAACAGCAGGGGATGTTCGTTCTTGGATATCACCAGATGCGTAAATGGCTTAAATGGAAGTCAAAGGAGGAGCAGGATGCCTGGAATGCTGTTCATCAAGATGCCCCAAAAGCCTATTTGTGGGAAAGAAAGGAATAAAAGAAGATTAATGATATTAAAACATTAACCGAATAAAAAGGAGAAAACTAATGAGTGGAGCTATCAAAAATCGTTATGAGTTTGTTTTTCTGTTTGATGTAAAAAACGGCAATCCCAATGGAGATCCAGACGCAGGAAATGCGCCTCGTCAGGATTATGAAACAGGAAAAGGATTAGTTACGGATGTTTGCTTGAAACGGAAGATTAGAAACTATGTGGATATCACAAAAAATAACCAGGCCCCTTATGAAATTCATGTGAGAGAAGGCGCTTTTCTTTCCGAACATCATAAGCGCGCACATTTAGCAATTGAAAATGAAACGATACATATGATCGTTCCTGAAGATTTGGTCGCCGAGTTTAAAGCATTTGAAGCATATCCGGATGGAATCGTTTTTTCTGATAATGGAGATCGGCCATGCTTGGTTTTATCTTTAGCTGAACTGGAAGAAACAGAGAAAAAGGCGAAAGCACTGAAAGAGAAAAAGAAAAAGGAAGACGTTAATAACACGAAGCTGATATCGCCTGCCGCAAAAGCAAAGCTCCGTGAACTTTTTATTGATTCAAAAGAGAAAAAAGCGGCGCAGTGGATGTGCAAAAACTTTTTTGATGTTCGCACGTTTGGAGCAGTTATGTCCACCGGAGATATGAGATGCGGACAGATTAGGGGACCCGTCCAATTTGGTTTTGCGGAAAGCATTGATTCAATTGTGGGGAAAGAAATACCAATGTCACGAACGGCTGCGGTAAGTGTAGATGACCCCGATCAAAAAGGATTAGGCGCTCGAAAATCAATTGTTCCTTATGGGTTGTATCGGGTTCATGGATATATTTCTGCACATCTGGCCGGTCAGACAAACTTTTCAGAGGCTGATTTGGAAATTCTGTGGTCTGCTCTGCTGAATATGTTTGATCAAGATCCCGCCGCCGCTCGGACTGGGATGCACGCGCAGAAGCTGATTGTTTTTAAGCATGTTGGAACTGACACGGATGGAAAACAAAAAGAAGAACAAGCAAAATTAGGATGCGCACCGGCGCATAAATTATTTGAAATGGTAAATGTGGAATTAAGCAATAAAGATCAGAAAGATCAGAAAGACCTGCCACCACGTTCTTTTGATGATTATAAAAAGATTGACATTGAGGATATAAAATCTAAGGCAGAAGTCTTAGGCGTTGAAGTGATTGAAATGCTTTAGTAAGGGGGAATTATCCTGAGCGCCGAATCATCAAACCGGATTGGATGAATCTTTGTTGAGGAAACTCGATAATAACCAATACACGCGAGATAATGAACGTTATAATAAAAGAAGCTTCTATCAGGGAGTTGCAAAGGATAAATTAGGTAATAACCGGCGATATGTATAATGAAGATGATTTAATTCAACTTTCCGCTTTGCAGCATTATGCCTTTTGTTCGCGGCAATGCGCTTTGATTCATGTCGAGCAGGTCTGATCTGAAAATCGTCTGACCGCCGAAGGTCGAATCATGCATGAGCATGTGCATGATGAAGGCGATGAATCGCGCGGGGATGTGCGCATCGAACGCGGCGCGTCATGGCGATCTTTGCGGCTGGGGTTGATCGGCAAGGCGGATGTAGTGGAATATCATTGTCAGGCTGATAGAACATGAAAGGTGTCTTGCAACTGGAAGAATTTATGTCGGCAGGTGGGGCCGTAATTTAGAAAACAGGAAAATCGCAAGTTTCACTTACTGTTTCAGCTGTTGCTTCATGCCGGTAATGCCCGCAAAAAGCGATAAAAGGAAAATAATTATGGCGCAACAGGTAAAGAAAAGCGAGCATTCCGGGGCGAAGAAGGGGCGCGGCGCTTACTGGGGTCGTAAGAAAGATGCGAAGACGGAATCTAACCGGCTCCGGCGTGAGACAGATAAGAACGAAGAAAAACCGGTTTCCGAAAAGGATGAAAGATGACGACCTTAACCTTAAATCAATTTATTGCAGGTCTTGAATCCATTCCTGCGACGACGTCCTGGTATCTTTCCGAGATCAGCGAATCCAAAGGCAGGCAGGAACTCTATACAAAGCAATCGCCCCAGCGGCTCAATTCGCTCAAAGAGCATGCCCTGATCGAAAGCGCCGTTTCGTCCAACCGCATTGAAGGGGTCGAGGTGGAACAAAAACGCATCGGGACGGTCATCTTCGGCAAATCACTTCTTTCAGACCGCTCCGAGGAAGAAGTGCGCGGCTACCGAGAGGCGCTCAACCTGATTCACACGTTGGGTTCTAAATTGCCCGTTACCGAAGAGACATGCAGGAAACTGCATTTGCTGACACGCGGCGAAATATGGGATGCCGGGAAATACAAGGAAAAAGACAGTGACATTATTGAAAAGAGGGCAAACGGCTCGTCCGGCATCAGGTTTCGAACGGTTTCCGCGAAGCAAACGCCCAAGGCTATGCAACAATTGCATACCGCGTGGGAAGATGCGGTTAAGGAAACGGAAATGCACCGGGTCATTACCCTTGCAGCCTACAATCTTGATTTTTTGTGCATCCATCCTTTCCGCGACGGCAACGGGAGAGTATCCCGCCTGCTGATGCTTCTTCAGTGCTACCATGCCGGAATCGAAGTAGGCAGATACATCAGTATGGAACGTCTCATCGAGCAGAGCAAAGAACGTTATTACGAAACGCTGAAACTCAGTTCGCAGGGCTGGCACGAAGGCAAGCACAATCCCTGGCACTATATCAATTTCCTGTGTTTCATCATCAAAAGCGCTTACATGGAATTTGAAGACAGACTGGGGAGCATGCCACAGCCCAGAGGCGAAAAAACGGAAATGGTTAAAAATGCCGTAGCAGGTTTTCCCGGCAATTTC
>JBATES010000141.1:0-2259 GCA_049664145.1 Smithella sp. | reverse complement strand
AGCTTGATCCAACGGCCATGTGTCTGCATTACGGTCAGGAAATTTTTGAAGGACTCAAAGCTTATCGGGGGCAGGACGGTTCCATTTATCTTTTCCGCCCGACGGAAAATATTAAAAGAATGAACGTGTCCGCCGAAAGACTCTGCATGGCTCATATTGATGAGGATCTTTTTATGGAAGCCATGAAAAAACTGGTCCTTCTGGAAAAAGACTGGATTCCTCATGGAGTCGGAACTTCCATGTATATCCGTCCGACGATGATTGCGACGGAAGCGGCTCTGGGAGTTCATCCCGCCAATGAATATCTATTTTTTATCGTGGTTGGGCCGGTGGGCGCCTATTATCCGCAGGGATTTTCTCCGACAAAAATGTATGTGTCGGAAGAATACTCCCGCGCGGTGCGCGGAGGAATCGGTCATGTTAAGGCCGCCGGTAATTATGCCGCCAGTCTTTACGCCAGCAGAATCGCTACAAACATGGGATACACTCAGGTTCTCTGGCTGGATTCCTCAGAAAAAAGATATGTTGAAGAAGTTGGTACCAGCAATATCTTCTTCGTGATCGGTAACGAATTAATTACCCCTCCTTTAGCCGGATCGATTTTGCCGGGTGTGACGCGCAATTCGGTGATTGCTCTGGCCCGACATCTGGGTAAAAAAGTTGTAGAAAGACCGATATCGATTGTCGAGGTTATCAAAACCTCGAAAAATGGTTCATTACAAGAAGCTTTCGCTTCCGGAACGGCTGCCGTCATTTCGCCGGTCGGACACATTAACTTCCGCGACAAGGAGTATGCAATTAACGGAGGGAAAACCGGAGCCCTTGCTGAAAGATTATACAATGAGATACTTAAAATTCAGTATGGAACGGCCGAAGATCCTTTTGGCTGGCGGGTTAAAATATCAGATGGAAAAAAGAAATCCAGGGGTTGAAATTATTATTTTCCTGATGAAAACGGCTGCCTGGATTTGTATTCCACAAGACTGTGGAAATGGTTGTTGATAACTTTGTTGATAAGCGCTGTAAGTGCGTAATTGTTGCGATTTTACACCAAATTGCCCAAGGTTTGTGCAATTTAAAAAGCCAATATAATCAATAACTTATCAATATAACCTTTATTCATGGCCACTTATGAGCCGTTTTTACTGAAAGATATAAACTTCACGAAAAAAAGTGTGCCAGGAAGGATAATATTTTTAGAGAAAATGGAAAAATTTTTTATTAAAATAAATAAGCTATTTACGACAAGGTGGATTGTTCTTGGCCTTGTTTTATCGATCATAGCTGTACCGGCATGTGGTTTTTCTCAAGACCTTCCAGCGATTGAAAAAGTCGTGCAGAGGATTCAGCGCTCTTATGAGAAAACAAAAGACCTGAAAGCGGACTTTGTTCAGGAGATCTCCATCAAGTCCATCAAGAAAACCGATAGGGAAGAAGGCAAAGTTTTCTTTAAGAATCCCCAAAATATGCTTTGGGACTACACCAGACCAAAAGGGAAAAAACTGGTGATCAATCGTCAGACTTCTTGGCTTTATCTTTCCTCGCAAAAGGTAGCCTACAGACAGAATTCGGACAGCATCTTTCAATCCAGGATATTAATTGATTTTTTTGCCGGGTCGGGAAAATTAAAAGATGATTTTATCATCAAATATGCCGAATCCAATGCTTTAGATAAAAACGGAAACTATTTACTGGTTTTAGTGCCTAGGGAAAAAGCGTCAGCCTTCAATTCGGTGAAGCTGACGATTGATAAAAATAAATATTATATTTCAGGTCTGGTTTTTGATGATGCTTTGGGGAATTCCACCTCTTTGAAATTTTCCAATGTTTCCTTTAATAAAGGAATTAAAGATAGTTTTTTCAGATTTCAACCTCCCGCCGGTGTGAAAATTTTTGATGTTCCCTAATGGTTCATATACTTAAAATCGATTACTCTAAAAAGTCATAAAAATAAAGAGCACGTCCACTTCTGAACGTGCTCTTTATTTTCTGGCTCCCAGCGCGGACTCGAACAAGTCGATAACAAATTATAACTAGTCCGTCCTGAAAAATAGCTTTTAAAAAAGCATTATTTTGATCTGTTCTTTGAAAACCGAAGATAATTTGCGGATGAAAGGGATTTCTCTTTTCCTTTTTCCTTTATGCGGCTCGTTTCATCTCTCTTTGTGCCTGCTTTTCTTTCTTTTGCCGGTGGAGATGGGTTACTTTCTTCGTATTCCACGCTAACGTGGCCCATACGACATTAATGGTGTCACCTTT
>JBATES010000140.1:0-21969 GCA_049664145.1 Smithella sp. | reverse complement strand
GCTCCGGAATCACCTGCCGGCATGTTCCGGATTAGGGTGCCGACTTGCACCGGAATGGGGTGCCGACTTGGAGCGGATTCTCCAGTTAGAACCATCCCTGCAAATTCAAACAAAAAAACCGGCGATTGATCATCAAATCAACCGCCGGTAAATTTATTAAGTATCCCCGGAATTCCCCAATTAGTAAGTATCGTCAAAAACTTCCTGTTATCCGCAATGTTCAAATTTCTATTTTTATGCTATCTTACAACCCGCAATCGTCAAACAATCAGTAAAAAGCATTATACAGGAAGCAACTGCCGGTGTTTGCAGTATTAGCAACGATCCATGCCTTATAAACAATGTTTGGCAAGATTTAAATCAAAGCAAGATGAGGTATAATTATGAAGAAGTTTATTCTGATTCCTGTTTTCATGTTCATTATTATTCAGTTTGCAGTCAATGTTCATGCTGATTTCTACGGATATACAAATGAAGAGGGTAATGTTGTTTTCACTGATAATCCAGGCAATATTCCGGAAAATCAAAGATCAAAAGTTAAAACAATCGAAGAACAACAGAATGCACCATCAAAATCTAATGAAAAGAACATCAATAATCAATATTTAACTGAGAAAGAAACTCAACGTGATTTAAAAAAAGAATATGTGGGAAAGGAGCCTTGCCCGCATGAAACGAAAGATCAAGCGAGGCAAGCTATAAAAGAGACTTGGGCAGGAATGGCTCAAGCAATGGCTTCAGGTAATCTTGAAAGAGCAATCGGCTTTTTTACCCCAGGAGCAAGAGAGGATATGAAAAGAACAGTGTCCACTATGAGTAAAGAAAATATCAGAGAAATATTTAGCGACTATGAGTCAATTGAAGTCAGCACCTTATATGAGGATGATGGTATTGCAAACGGTGGAGTAATACGTAAGGAGAAATCTGGTATATATTCTTATCCTGTTTCTTTTCGTAAAGATTTCGATTGCAAGTGGCGAGTTATGGGTCTCTAATGCCAACATAAAATACTAACGACAGCCATAAAGCAATACAGCCGATCGCTGCGCTCCGGCTGATTTTTTCGTTAGGCGTATTAATTTATGCTAAAGAAGCTCCACGGCTACTACGCTGGGAACGGAATCCTAGCAACCGACTTCACCTGCCCCCATGTGTCGGTGTGCTCGGCCAGTTCACCTATGTTCACCGGACCGAAGTCGGCTTATGTCAGTACTGGATATGAGCGAGGCGAATTGCCGAGGCTCCTATTTCTATCTCTTGACTCCGGGAGCGCGGAGACAGGCCCAGACGAAAGACTGCCGGAAGCCGTTCGAAGGCAGGAAGAGGTAGACTGTGCAATCTTGTCATTGCCAAAAGGCCGCCATTGGTACCGAACCCACGAACTGGCCTGGTACGTTCTGAGAAAATTCAAACCAAGCCTTCTACTAGATCAAGCGAAGCACTACTTCGCACACGCCAATTCCGCCAAGTGCTGCATGAATAATGAACACAATTCAAAGGCCGCCTCCATTTTGTTCAAGAACTGCAGACGATACCTGGCGGGCGAGATTGCGATCTTGCGATCTTGCGCCCCGCAATCGTCGTGACTCAAGGCAACGAAGCTAAAGACGCTATGTCACGTATCGTACGGAAAGTATCACCGGGCATCGATGATTTCACTTCGATTGGCAAACTAGAGTGCGGCCCTGTATTTTGGCTGCATACTTATCACCCCAACAACTACGGCGCGTTCAACAAGCAAAGAGCATTCAACAAAGAAACTCAGCTAGCCGAAGGGTTTGAGCGATACGCATCCGCAATGCAGATATTCATCAATGCTTCAAAATCCACCTAACCAGCCGATGAGCGGCACGAAGGTGTCCGCTCATCGGCGCGTTGTACCTTTCAATTGGAGAGAAACACTTTACCGGCCACAACAATATTGCAACATAGTAGGTACTATCAACACAATAGCATTTAATAACTTTTAATAAAAATCGATTTTTATGGAGATAAGCGCTTCTTCTATTTACTGTGCTTTTTTGATGGTGATGTATTGTCTCTTTTGGATGGTCGCGGCGGATGATATTTTTTCTCGCGCAGAAGGCGGGAAATGTCTTTTTGTCTGCGGGTTGTTCTTTGTCCAGCCATACAGCTCTTTATTATAATTTAACGAACCATAAAAATCGTCATGCCGTGAAGACCGGTATCCAGATATTTTACCGCAAAAGTAGAATATTTTTTTAAGGTACTGGATTCACCCTAAAGGGTACTAAAGCCGTGTCGCGCTTCGCTTGCACGGAATGACAAAAAATATTTGACTCTACACACACTCCTCTTCCAGCGGAAAAGTAAACGCTCTCAGGCCGGCGCGGGGATGTTCGACTTTTAATTTTCTGACCAGTTCACAAAGCGGCTTAATCTTTTCATCGCTCACAGCTAATAACAAGGCGTTATTATTACCCGGCCAGTAATGCGTGCCCAGCTTAGGCTCGGATTCTTCTCCCTCACCCATTAATTCACACATTTTAGTGTAAGCTTTAAAACCGGAATTTTTAAAAGCAGCAACAATATCCTCATCGGAGGCTTCGGCATAAATAACATAAAACATTTTCATAATCATGACCTCTTTCTATTAGAAAATATTTCTTAACATTTCCTGCAAGATAAAATCAGCCAACTTTTTTCTCTTTTTTCGAACGTCTTCTCTTAAAATATTCCTGCCAGTCATCGAATACATCGTAAGCAGCCGGCACCACAACCAATGTAAGAATCAGAGAAGTCAACAAACCACCGATAACCGCGATACCCATCGGAGCACGAGTTTCAGCGCCTTCACCGACGGCGAAAGCTATCGGGAGCATTCCGAAAATCATGGCAAAAGTTGTCATGAGAATAGGACGCATTCTCACCGGTCCCGCCTGTAGTATAGCATCGCGTCGCGACATGCCCCGCGCCCTCAAAATATTTGTATAATCAACCAGTAATATCGCGTTTTTCTTTACCAGACCCATCAGCAGAATTAAACCTATAATACTAAAGATGTTCAGTGTCTTGCCCGTGATGAAAAGAGCGCCGAAAGCGCCGACAAAAGAAAGCGGCATGGACAATAATATAGTTACAGGATGAATAAAGCTCTCAAATTGTGCGGCCAGAATCATGTAGGCCATAATGATACCCAGCAGCAAAGCAAAAAGCAGATAGACGAAAGATTCCTGCATGACCTGGCCCATACCCTGATATCTGGGCAGATAATCCGAGGGCAGAATGCGTCCGGCAATTTCATCAAGTTCATTCCTGGCCTCTCCCAATGGTTTTGCTTCCAGAGATGCAAAAATAGTAATGGCTCGCTGACGATCAACCCTGTTGATAACGCCAGGACCTGTTCCTTCCTGGACATTGACAACACTGGCCAGTTCGACAAGTTTCCCGTCGCGGGCGCGTACATAAATTCTCTGCATGGCGTAACTGCTTTCTCTGTCGTCGGGATTGAGCCTGACCCTGATGTCGTAACGTTTCCCTTTCTTTTCATCTTTATAACGGGCGATGTCCACTTCACCGCCGATCAACAAGTTGATGGCCTCGGCAATAGTGGCTACGTCCACGCCCAGATCCGCTGCCTTGTCGCGATCAACATAAACCTTGAATTCCGGCTTACCCACTTCCAGAGATGTATCAACATCCACTATTCCCGGCAGTTTGGAAAATTCTGAAATTATCTGTTTGGCATAAGTCTGCAAGGCGGAGAGATCATTCCCGCGAATACTATACTGAATAGGCACCTGTCTGATTCCGCCTCCGATCAGCGAGATATCTTCCGCAGTTCCTTTCAATCCCGGAATCTGCTTCAATTTTAATCGTACAATTTTCTTGATATCTTCCTGACTTTTTTCGCGCTCAGCTTTCGGTTTTAAACCGACAATCATAAGTCCTTTGTTGGAGTAACCCTGATATCCCTGAACAAAAAAGACGGATTTGACCTCCGGAATCTCCCGAATCATTTTTTCCGGACTAACGAAATATTTTTCCACCTGCTCAACGGAATAATCAATTGGCGCTTCCAGGCGCACGATAAAATTGCCCTGATCTTCAGGAGGAAGAAATTCTTTGCCTAAACCAAACCGTGCTATTAAAATACTCAAGGCAAATATTGCCATTGCTCCCACCAGCATGGACTTTCTATATTTGAGCGAAAATTCCAGAACACGGCGATAAAATGTTTCCAGTCTTTTATAATTTTTTTCCAGATAATCTCCCGATTTTTTCCAGAAAGACCATCTGATAATAAAATTGCCGCGTTTTCCTGAACTGGCAGCAGAAGCATTATGCGGTTTGAGAAAAATTGAGGCCATCATCGGCGTCAGGGTAAACGAAACCAGCAACGATACCAAAACGGCAAATACAATGGTTAAGGCAAATTGAAGAAAAAACCGGCCGATGAGTCCTTTCATGAAAGCAACCGGTAAAAAAATGGCGACAATAGCCAATGTAGTGGCCATGACCGCCAAGCCGATTTCCGAAGTGGCAAATTTTGCGGCCTCTCTGGGCGCCATCCCCTCTTCCATGTGCCGGTAAATATTTTCAATAACTATAATCGCGTCGTCAATCAAAAGACCGACTGACAGCGACAACGCCAGCATCGTCAGGTTGTTGAAGGTAAACCCGAAAGCGTTAATCAGTGCGAAGGTGGAAATTATTGAGACAGGCAGAGCCACAGCGCTGATTAGAGTTGTGCGCATATTCTTTAGAAAAAGGAAAACAGCAAAAATGGCAAAGAGGCTGCCGAGAATCAAATGCTTTTGTACCTCGTCGATGGATCTGATGATGAAAGTGGATTGGTCCATCGCAATATTGAGTTTCATTCCGGGAGGAAGTGTCTTGTTGATTCTTTCCACTTCCTTTCTTACTCTGGCAGCGACTGCCACTGTATTTGTTCCTGACTGCTTTTGAATTTGGATTCCGATGGCCGGTACGCCGTTGAAACGTGCCAGAGATCTTTTTTCTTCCATTCCATCTTCCGCTCTGCCGATATCTTTTATTTTTATCGGAGCGCTTTTATAGTAACCGACGATCATATCGTTAAAATCAGGAATCTGAGGAAATTCGCCCTTAATCCGGACGGTATATTCTTTAGTCTGAGTTTCAATGCGGCCGCCGGGCAGTTCGACATTTTCACGCTTCAGGGCAAGAACAACATCGGCGGGAGAAACTTCATATGCCCGCATTTTGGCGGCATCCAGCCAGATGCGCACCTGCCTGAGCCGTAAACCGTTTAAAGTAACATCACCGACTTCATTGATTCGCTGTAATTGTTCTTTCAATACCTCATCGGCATAAGTGGAGAGATCGCGCACCGACTTATCACCGGAAAGGTTCATAAATAAGATGGGGGAAGAATCTGGATCAACTTTGGCAATCTTGGGTTCCTCGATATCATCGGGTAATTTATTGCGAATCGCGGAAACTTTTTCACGTACATCCTGAACAGCCTGATCGATATTGCGCTCCAGAACAAATTCCACAACCGTACGGGTAACACTTTCCGTGCTGGTAGATGTAATGCTCTTCACACCGTTTATCGTATTGACGGCGCCTTCAATCCTGTCGGCCACATCAACGTCCAGGACATCGGGACTGGCGCCCTTGAGCGTGGTGGTTATGGTAACAATGGGAAATTCAACTCTGGGAAAGAGATCGACGCCGATGCTGGGGTAACTGACGATACCCAACACCACCAGGGCCATAATGACCATAGTGGCAAATACCGGCCTTTTTACCGATGTATCAGCGAGCCACATTAACCTTTATTCCTTCCGATAAATTATTCTGTCCGATCACCACAATCTGTTCTTTTCCATTCAGGCCTTCAATGATTTCGATGTCTTCTCCATATTTGCGGCCCGTCGTTACCTTTCGTTCACGCGCCATGTTTCCTTCTACAACAAAAAGACTGACGGTTGCGTTGTCGTATATTAAAGCCGTCAGAGGAGCGACAACGACTTCACGCGGAGGTCCCGTGTAAATTATTGCTCTGACGAACAATCCCGGTTTCAGCAAGCGTTCGGAATTGGGAACCAGGGCCTCAGCCTGCAGCGTTCTGGTTCTTTCTTCCACGTTGGGGTAAAGCAGATTAACTTTGCCCCTGAATTTTTTATCGGGAAACGAATCAACTGTAAAATCGACGTCCTGTCCTGTTTTCAAACCAGCGATATCTTTTTCACTGATTGTGAAATTAAGTTTCAGCGGATCAACTTTAATTAATTGCAAGAGAGGCGAGCTTGTGCGCGCAAAATCTCCGGCGGATACTTTTTTCTCTTTGACCATGCCGTTGAGCGGCGAATATATTCTTGTTCGGGCAAGCCTTTCCGCGGAAGTTTCGAGCATTGATTTTGCTTTGGCCAGATCGGCTTCCGCCAAAATGACCCTTGTGGAGATATCGTCGAATTGTTGTTTGGTGATCAACTCTTCCTTGTAAAGAGATTCTTTCCTCTGAAACTCGGATTTAGCATTGGCCAGGCTGGCTTCTGCTTGTTTCAGGGCCGCCTCAGCCCGTCGTTTGTCCAGCTGATAATCCGTCTGATTTATTTCCACCAAAAGATTCCCCTTGCTGACAGCGGTTCCTTCCTCGACTTTGATGCTTTTAACAATGCCGTCCACTTCCGAGCTGACCATAACTTCTTCATCCGCTCTTAAAGAGCCTGTTGTTTCAATATAAGGCCGAACGGTTTTCTTTTGAGCGGCGGCAACGCGGACATTGATCAGGTTTTCCTTTTCCACCTTTTTTTCTTTTTTACACGAAACCAATGGCACACTGATGAACAATATCAGAAAAATCAAAAGCAATGATTTTAACAAACCACCTATTGATGAATTTTTAATATTGAAGCCAATGAGCTTTTTCGCAATCATCATTTTATCCTCCTAAATATTAAGCCGCTAAGACCTCTCATTATTTACTTCTACTCATTATTTTCATGATGCCAGAAAACTAACTTATTAAGCGGTACAGCTTTCAGGGAAAAAACCGCATCCACATTAATCCATTGCAGTAACGTACCGCTTGTTTTCTTTACCAGCAGGTTTGCAACCTGATAATTGTACAAAGCTCTCGTTACATCTCTATCCGCGGTCAAAAGCAGTGTATTGGCATCCATCACGTCCAGGCTGGTGGCCAGACCGTTTTCGAACTGTTTCATGACCGCATTGTAATTGTCCTTCGCGAAAATCTGCTGATCTTCCAGAAATTTCAGCGAGCCCCTTAAAGTTTCCAGATCAAGACAGGCTGCCTTCAATGCAACATCAATGCTCTTCTTCAAATCGTCATAAGCCAGCATTGCCTGACGCTCTTTGGCTTTTGCCTCCTTATATTCTGCCGTTCTCAAGCCACCTTCAAAAAAAGGAAATGACAGCGAAACCCCGCCTAAAATACTCTCGTCGTTGAAGGTTTCGCCGGCCGGTTCCTGGTCCGCCCGGTTATAAACGGCAAACAAACCCACATTGGGCCAGAAAGCGCCGCGGGCGTATTTCACCTGCTGCTCGGCCATGCGAGTCTGCATATCATAACTTTTCAAATCAGACCGTTCAGTCAGCGCCGTCTGTCGCAAGCTGTTTAAATCGCACATCTCGGATACTGGCAATTTTTCATCCTTCAGTTGAAAATCAGTCTCCACAGCAGTAACACGGACAAGAGCTGCTCTTGCCAACTGCAGGACGTTAGCAGATCTCAGTTGATCGGCGGAAGCTCCCGACAGTTCACCTTTAGCGCGCAAAAGCGCCGTTTTAGTCAATTCGCCGACCTTGACTCTCGTTTCCACGAAATGATGGTATTTCGTCAGTCTTTCCAGATTGGCGTCGGCAATTTCCAGCCCTTTCTGAGCTTTCAGCACATCATAAAAAGAAATCGAGACGTCTAGAAGAAAATCCGCTTTGGCTGAATCCAGATCATATTCACTTTTGGTGATGGACTGAACGGCAATTTTCAAAGCGTCGAGTTCGCGCGCGCTCAGTGAAAAAGCCTGATCAGCGCGTACGCCCCACGTGGCTGATTCATCCGGTTGAATCAGGATGCCTGTAGCGGTGTATTTATCCTCCGTGAACCAGTTCTGGGTGCCGTAAGCTGTCAGACGGGGAATCAACAGAGAACGGGCTTTATTCTTGTTCATCTGTGCGATAAAGACATTTTCCCGCGCCATCTCTATTTTTTCCGACGCTTGAAGCGCCTGCTGATAAATTTCATGGAGCGTGTATTCTTTCGCCGCTGCAGAAGCGGCAAAGATAACGACCGATACCAGCGCGATGATGATATATGATAAAAATTTTCTCATTCCCTGATCCTTTCACTCCATCACAATTACGGCCAGATATTGCCAATCGCCCTCTGTAGCCGGGCATAATTGATATTGTAATCCCCAAGAGCGTTGGCGTATTCCGATCGTGCCCTCGTTAAGAGCGTCTGAGCGTCCAGGACTTCCGTGGCAGTTCCGACACGCTCCTTGTATCTTTCCTCGGAAATGCGGAAATTTTCCTCAGCCTGATCAATTAATTTTTGAGAGACGGCGATTTGACTTTCCGCTTCCTTTAACATCAGATAAGCGTTTTTGATTTCCAGCGTAACCTGGTCGTTTAATTCTCTGGACGCGGCGATGGCTTGATTTTCTCTGGCCCGGCTGGCATCAACTCTGAATTTTGTTTTTCCCCATTCCCAGAAATTCCAATTGGCTACCGCCATGACATACCAGCTCTCCGCATCCTTATAGTCGCTGCCGGAAACGGAAGAGTCATCGCCGAATCTCGTGTAATTGCCGACCAGACTGAAAGAGGGGAAATATTCACTTTGTGATATGCGCACGAATTTACCCGCCTGCTGGGCCTTGAGTGACGATATTTTCAGCTCCGGCCTTAACTGGCCGGCTATCTGCAGACATTCTTCAAAGGTTTGCGTTAGGGGCTGATAAGTCAGGATATCCACCACTTCCACCGGTGTGACGATATCGCGTTTCAAAACGGTATTAAAACGTGATTTGGCTAGTTCGACAGCATTCTGCGACCTGACCAGCGTCTGATTGCCGTTAGCCAGTTCGACTTCAGCGTAAAGCAAATCATTTTTGGGAATCATGCCGACCTGGAAATAGTTTTCAGCGACATCCCGGTGCGCTTTCAGTGTGACCACTGCCTGACGTGCCGCTTCCTGAATTTTCTGCGCCCGCAAAACATCAAAATAGGCAATTTTAACCTCCTGCACGACATCCTGAATTTTTGCTGTTTCTTCCAGACGCGCAGCGTCTGCGCCGATGCTGTTGGCCTGATAGTTGGCCAGAATTGCTCCTCCGGCAAACAGCGACTGCTTCGCTTCCATGACCCAGTTATAGTTGTCTTCAGTGCCTATCGGAACCTCCGTTCTGTTCAGACCGTAAAGAGGTCCCTCAGGAAAACCTTGAAACATCGTAAAAGGTGCTTCATTTAATTTGGTATAATTGTATGACGTGCTGAACTTGGGCAGGAATCCGGTCATCGCCTCCTTTTTCTGAGCAACGGCGCTTTTTGTTCCTTCCCTGGCAATATTCAGAACAATGCTGTTTTTCAAAGCGGTATCGATGCTGGCCTCCAGCGTTAAAGGTTCTTCGGCATAAATCAGGCCGGGGAAAAGAATAATCGTCAACAGTATTAAAAAAAAAGGCATGATTTTTTACCTGTCATGAGTCTTTACTCCATTAAAAAAAATGTCCAGAATAAATTTTTTCTTGGCGGTGGGTGATTTATTATTCAGCGACAACATCCATTCTATTGAAGATGCTCTGATCAAATAAAACAAGGATTGAGCCATGTCATTGACCGGCAAATTTCTTATAAGTCCTTTTTCTATACCTTCTTTTAACAGGTTTTCAATAAAATTTATATGTTGCAAATAGCCCTCGATAAGTTTTTCTCTCAAAGATGTCATGGTTTCCGACAAAACAGCGCTTTCACCCTTCAGAAATAACCGGCAAAAATCCGCGTTTTTTTCCATAAACTGCAATTGAGCATCAACGATCGTGTCTATTTTATCAATAATATTTGAAGCCTTTTCGGTTGTCTTTCTGATTTCCGTGTACATCAAGTCTAGCTTCTCGCCAATCATGGATGTGTAAAGATTTTCTTTCCCATCAAAAAACTGGTAAAGCGAACCGGTAGAAAAACCCGAAGCGCAGGCAATCTCCGCCATTGTGACATTATGATAGCCTTTGACAGAAAATATTTTTTCCGCGTGTTCGAGAATTTCGGCACGACGTGTATTAAACTCACGTTCTTTTCTTTCAGTATTTACCATGAACGCATCTTTCTTGAATACATATTCAATTTTTGAACGATGATTCATCAATATAGTATTTTTATCTTTTGTCAAGATAAATATGCAGGGGAAAAATAATTTTTAACAGCGGGCAGCCATTTAATGATTTATTGATATTTGGTCGGATATTTAACGTTTCTTTTAACTTTTGGAAGAATATTTTTCAAGCAATCCCATGCCTTAACAATAATATTTAATCTTTTATATTAATTACTTACAAATATAATTTCTTATTCACGAAATTTGGCACATTTCTTTCATTCATTATATCGTAGTTATTTCACAAGGAGATCAAGAGCTATGAGAAAAATGATACAGACATCCCTTTTAACCGCTTTCGTAGTTTTGGTAACAGCATCTTTTAGCTATGCTCAGTTCAGCATAACCGGGAATAGCGATTTCCCGTTCTTTCATCTTGGTTGTTTAATTGTAGGCGGATTGATTATCGTCTCCCTGAAAAGAAAATATCGCCGGTTATACATGAGCGAAGCAATCGGCTCATTCGCACTTTATGCTCTTATGGTGTCTATATTTACCGCACCGGTTGTTGAAGCACTCAAAAATTTAATTAACTAACCTCTTTTCCCCTTCAAAGATATCCCCTTTTACAGAACCCCGTAAATTTTACGGGGTTCTGTCTTATTACCTTATCTATGTTTTCTCCGTTATTTTTCTAAATCAGTTCATCCAGACGGGCAGACAATGAACGGGATAACTTCTGCAGCAGGTTGGTTTCCATATCCGGCGTGTAACGGGACTGAACCGCGTCGCCGTTGTTCCAGCTTGCTGAGAGTTCGCCGTTTATTTTAAAAGGCACCAGCGCCAGTGATTTGACAAAATATTTTCTGTGCTCAGGAAAAAACCGGTAATAATGAGTCAGGTTGTTATTAACCAGCACCGGCTTCATTCCGGAAGAAAAAATTTCCCTTAAGAAATCCGGTTTGACAATATTGAGCCTGTCTTTCAAGAATCCGGACGACTGTACCACCTCGATAACGGGCAGATTTTTCTTCGTATTGGCCAGTGTCAGCCATACAAACGGCACCTGAAATCCATCTTCTATCCCCGTAAGAAGAATTTCAAAAAGCCCGGCAACGTTTTTTGCTTCGGCCATTTTCATTTCAATTTTTTCAAAACCGGATGATATTTTTGTATTGATGCGTTCAATATTTTCTTTTTTATCCATCTTATCCTCTTACCACTGCGCGTAAAAAATCAAATGATCGGAAGGTTTTTCCGCCAGTCTTGATTCCAGATCAATCGTGCAGCCTTTTGATTTTGCGGCAAGGGCTTGCGTCGCCAGGATATGATCAACCCGCCAGCCCAGTTTTCGCTTGACTGAATCTTTGATGCGATAGTCAAAAAAAGTGTATTGACCGGCAACGCCCGGATAGTGATGACGAAACACATCGGTCAAACCCCATTCTTTAATCTCTTCCAGCGCTTTCCAGACTTCCGGATTAAAGCAGACGTGCCCCAGTAATCTTTTCGGATCGTGCACATCGATGGTTTCCGGCGCAATATTCAGATCGCCACACCAGATGATTTCGTTCTTCGGTTGAAAATGTTTCTGCAAATATTTTTTAAAACGGGCGAGCCATTCCAGTTTGTAGGCAAACTGCGCGCTTTCCATTTCCTGCCCCTGCGGGACATAAGTATTGACGATGGTCAGATCATCATAGGTCGCAATGATCATGCGGTCGGCATCGGCCGGTTCCGAATCAAATCCATAAGTAACGGTTTGCGGTTTCTGCTTTGAGGCAATAGCCACGCCTTTGTATTGTTTATCGCCTTTGAAGACAATATGGTAACCTAAAGACTCAAAGTCGGATATGGGAAAGGCGGCATCGGCAACTTTTGTCTCCTGCATGCAGAAGTAATCCGGACTGTTGGCTTTCAGCCACGGCAAAACAATATGCAAACGGGAGCGGATGGAATTTACATTATAAGTAACAAGTTTCAATGCAGACATCGCCTTTGTTATTTTTTTGATTAATACCACGACCGATGAATGCGCTCAAGTTTTTTTGCGGCAAAGAATAAAATTGTGTATAAAAAGCTATGGAAAAAATGGATATCACGATCATCGGAGCGGGCGTCATCGGCCTGGCCATCGCCGCCGAAATCGCCAGGCCGGATTTAAGCATCCTGATTCTGGAAAAAAATCATACGCACGGTGGCGGTATCAGTTCGCGCAACAGCGAGGTCATTCACGGCGGCATGTATTATCCGCAGAATTCTTTGAAAGCGTCTCTCTGTGTTGAAGGCAACAGAAGGCTCTATGAAATAGCCGCGAAAAATCAAATTCCTCATAAAAAAACCGGAAAACTTATTGTTGCCGTAAACACCACAGAAGATGAAGCACTCGAGCGCCTTTACGCAAACGGCCGTGCCAACGGCCTGACGGCTCTGGAGATGATCACCAGAAAACAGGCGTTGGATAGAGAACCCCATGTCGATGCGCATGCCGCTCTTTACTCGCCTGATACGGGAATTATCAGCGTCCATGATTTAATCAATTATTTTTTGTTCACGGCTCAACAAAATAAAACGCAAATTGTTTGGCGGACAAAGGTTGTGGGGATTGAAAAAGAATCGCAATACTACAGACTGGTGACACAAAATTCTCGAGGGGAAGTATTTGAACTTTTATCTGCTGTCGTTATTAATGCCGCAGGACTGGAATCCGATACCATCGCTAATATGATGGAGGGCAATTATCAACTGCATTATTGCAAGGGAGATTATTGCAGCATCTCTGGAGTAAAACCCGGGATAGTGCAGAGATTGATTTATCCGGTCCCGGCAAAAAAACAGGTTGGTCTGGGTGTGCATCTCACAATGGATTTGAATGGAAGATATAAACTAGGTCCGGACACAACTTACATTGAACGAAAAGAGGACTATAATGTTCCGCTAGAAAAAGCGGAACTCTTTTACCAAAGCGCCAGCAAATTTCTCCCTTTCCTGAAAAAAGAAAATATTCATCCCGATATGTCCGGAATCCGTCCCAAGTTACAGGGTCCGGATGACGATTTCCGCGATTTTGTTATTAAAGAAGAAGCGCCGGGATTCATCAATCTGGTCGGCATTGAATCACCCGGCATGACCGCCTCACCCGCCATCGCCCGGTCCGTTCGCAAAATGCTTTAAGCCATGTGAATGTTCAAGGTTCTAAACTATTTTATCCCGTTCGCTTCGCTCAGGGATAGTTCGCTTTGGGCTTCCTGCGGAAGCCACAGGCTCACTAACTTTCTATTGACACCATACCGCCCTTCCCTTATAGACTATGGGCAAAATATAACCTTAACAGGAGACATTCTATGAAAAAATCGTCATTACTTATCATCCTTCTAATAATTTTCCCGCTGGGCATTTTCGGATGCAGCGATGATTCATCTAAAATCAAAATAGGTGTCATTGCCGAACTGACGGGTGACGTTCCGGCCGTGGGTGCATCCTGTAAAAACGCCGCCGAAATGGCCGTGCAGGAAATCAACGCTGCCGGCGGCATTCAACTTGGCGAAAAAAAATATCCGATAAAGTTAATGATCGAAGATAACGCCGGAAAGGCTGATCAATCGGCTGCCGCCGCACAAAAGCTGATCACCCAGCAGAAGGTTACAGCCATTGTCGGACCCAATGCCAGCCGCTATACCCTGCCAGCGGCGGAAATCGCCGAAACCAGCAAAACCGTTTTGATTACACCCTGGTCCACAGCGCCTAAAGCCACGCTGGATTCCAAAACCAATGCTCCCAAAAAATATGTTTTCCGCGCCTGCTTTATCGACCCCTTCCAGGGAGGCGTTGTGGCGAAATTCACACTCAACGATCTCAAGTTAAAGAAAGCAGCCGTTCTCTATGATGTCGCTTCCGAATACAACAAGGGCATCGCCGAAATTTTCAAGGATGTTTACGAGAAAAACGGCGGCAAGATTGTCGCATTTGAAACCTATACGACCAATGACAAGGATTTCTCATCGCAGCTCACCAAAATCAAACAGGCCGCGCCGGAGATCATTTTCCTGCCCAACTATTACAGCGAAGTGCCTCTGCAGATTCAGCAGGCCAAGCGCCTCGGCATTACCGTTCCCTTTATCGGCTCGGATTCCTGGGGCTCTGAAGAACTCGTGAAACTCTGCGGCCAGGACTGCGAAGGCTATTATTTCAGCACGCATTATGCGGCGGATTCGGCCAGCGACACCACGAAGAAATTCATCGCCAACTATAAAGCCAAATATGGCACGACACCGGATGACGTGGCTGCGCTGACTTACGACTCTTTTGGACTTTTATTTCAGGCAATCAAAACTGCCGGAAGCAAGGAACGCCAGGCTGTACGCGATGTGTTGGCCAAGATTCCGCAGTATGAAGGGGTAACCGGAAACATGCAGTTTCGGGAAGGTTCCGGCGATCCGATTAAAAGCGCGGTTATTTTGAAAATAAAGGACGGGCAGTTCACATGGTTTGCCAACGCCAAACCATGATTTAATATGGCCTATATCTTCCAACAATCTCTCAATGCCCTGCAATTAGGCAGCATCTACGCGCTGATTGCTCTGGGCTATACGATGGTTTACGGCATTCTGACCATGATCAACTTCGCACATGGCGATTTGTTCATGGTCGGCGCTTTTTTCTGTTTTCTACTGGCCGTTTATCTGCATCTGTCTTTTGTCCCTACGCTTCTTTTGTCCATGATTGGCGTAGCCTTCTTAGGCGTAATAATCGAACGACTGGCCTATAAACCCCTGCGCAACGCGCCGCGCGTGTCCGCCATCATCACCGCGCTGGGTGTCGGCCTTTTCCTGGAAAATTTTACCCTGGCGCTTGCGCCTTACCCCAAACATATTCCGCAGCTTCTGGAAAACACAATCTGGGCCATCGGCTCGCTTTCTATTTCTTCGCTGCAGATTCTCATCATTGTCCTTTCGCTGGCGCTGATGGTGATTCTCGATTTTATTGTGCAGCACACCAAAGCGGGCATGGCCATGCGCGCCATTTCCTGGGATAAGACCATTGTTCCGCTGATGGGTGTGTCGGTAGATAAAATCATCTCGCTGACATTTGCCATCGGCACAGGCCTCGGCGGCGCGGCGGGCGTGATGTATGGTCTCGCCTATCCGGTAATTGATCCCTACATGGGCATCATGGTCGGCTGGAAAGCATTTATCTGCGCCGTCGTGGGCGGTATCGGCAATATCCGCGGTGCCATGATCGGCGGTTTCATTCTGGGCGCGGTGGAAATTATGGTAGGCGCTTTCTTCCCGTCAACGTATCGTGATTTTGTGGCCTTCACGCTGCTTTTGATTCTTTTAATTGTCCGTCCCTACGGCATCCTGGGCAAGCCCCAGCCGCAAAAGGTGTAGTCATGTCCCAACTCTCTTCGACATACGATAAAATCACCAAACGCTGGCAAGCGCTCACTGATTATAAATATTTCTGGCCGATATTCATGTTCGTGGGCATTGGATTCTGCATGGCCGCGTCGGCTTTTGAATTTCTGGATTTATACCTGCAACTGATTTTAATTTACGTGGGCATCAACATCATTCTCACCGTCAGCCTGAATTTGATCAACGGCTACATGGGTGAATTTTCCGTCGGCCACGCCGGTTTCATGGCGGTCGGCGCTTACGTTGCATCACTTTTAACCGTTCATGTTTTTCCGTCCGGCGCTCAAAATCTGTTATTTCCGCTGGCGATACTGGCGGGAGGATTGGCTGCCGCGCTGGTCGGTTTCCTGGTGGCGATTCCCTCTTTCAAAACGCGCGGCGATTATCTGGCCATCGTCACCCTGGCCTTCTGCATGATTGTCAAATCCGTTTTGGAAAATATCGACGCTATCGGCGGTCCGCGCGGTCTTCTGGGCATGGAAAAACTCACCACACTGCCGTGGGTCTTTTTCTGGACAGCCTTGTCCGTCTGGGTCATCCGCAACCTGGTTTATTCCAATTTCGGACGTGGCGTTTTGTCCATCCGCGAAGACGAAATTGCCAGCGACCTGATGAGCGTCAACACGCGCCAGGTCAAAATGATCGCCTTTGTCGTTTCATCATTTTTCGCGGGCATTGCCGGCGGATTGTTCGCCCATGCGTTGCAATTCATCAACCCGCGCATGTTCGACATCATTAAATCCACCGACATCCTGATTATGGTTTACCTGGGCGGCATCGCCTCCATTGCCGGATCAATTGTCGGCGCGATCATTTACACCATTCTACTGGAAGTTTTAAGGCCGCTGGGCGTCTGGCGCATGGTCTTTATGCCGCTGATGCTGGTGCTCCTGATGATTTACCGTCCGCGCGGCATCATGGGTCTCAAGGAAGCCCGCATGTTCATGCCGCTGCGCGATTTCGTGACGGAGAAACTCTGGAGACAGAAGAAAAAGGAGGCCGGTGATGTCACTCCTTGAAATATCAAAACTCACGCACCGCTTCACGGGACTTTGCGCCGTGTCGGATTTCAACTGCGCCATTGAACCGCATGAACTGGTCGGCGTCATCGGTCCCAACGGCGCGGGCAAGACCACCGTTTTCAATTTAATCACCGGCGTTTATCGCGCGAGCGAGGGCAGCATTAAACTGAACAATCAGGAACTCGTCGGCCTGACGCCGCATCAAATCACCAAGTTGGGCATCGCCCGCACCTTTCAGAATATACGGCTCTTCAGGGAGTTGAGTGTTCTGGATAATGTCCGCATTGCGCATTACGGCCAGATTGCCTACACACCCGCGGAAGCGCTTTTGCACATCGGCCGTTTCCGCGCTGAAGAAAAACGCATCACCCATCAGGCGCTGGATTTGCTTTCCATTTTCAAACTCGACGAAATGGCCGGTGAAAAAGCAAAAAATCTGCCTTACGGTTTACAGCGCCGACTGGAAATTGCCCGCGCGCTGGCAACCGAACCGAAACTGCTGCTCTTAGATGAACCGGCCGCCGGAATGAATCCCAACGAAATCATCCAGCTCATGGATTTCATCGGCTGGATTCGTAAAACCTTTTCCGTAACGATTATTCTGATTGAACATCAGATGCGTCTCGTCATGGGCATTTGCGAACGGCTGGTGGTGCTGGATTTCGGCGCCACCATTGCCACCGGTCTGCCCGCCGAAATTCAAAACAATCCGAAGGTGCTCGAAGCCTATCTCGGCGTGGAGGTGGCCGTATGACACCCGCAGAAAAAATTCTGGCCGTTGATCATCTGAAAGTTTCCTACGACAGCATTCACGCGGTTGACAATATATCTTTTGACGTGGGCCAAGGAGAAATCGTTACGCTCATCGGCGCCAACGGCGCCGGAAAATCTTCCATCCTGCGCGCGATTTCCGGCCTCGTTCCCTACGGCGGCAGCATCACCTACGCAGGAAAAGATTTGAAAAATATTGCCGCCGACCAGATTGTGGCCCGCGGTATTGCCCACGTACCCGAGGGCCGCGGCATCTTCGGCAATCTGACCGTGATGGAAAATTTGAAACTCGCCACCTGGCAACGTAAAGATCAAGAGCAGATTAAAAAAGATTTTGAAAATGTATTTTCGCTTTTCCCGCGCCTGAAGGAAAGAAGAAAACAACAGGGCGGGATGCTCTCTGGCGGGGAACAACAGATGCTGGCTGTCGGACGCGCGCTGATGACCGACGCGCAAATGCTGCTGCTTGACGAACCTTCGATGGGACTCTCGCCGGTTCTGGTGCGGGATATTTTCAAAATCATTCAGGACATCAACGCGGCAGGGAAAACCATCCTGCTCGTTGAACAAAACGCCAATATGTCGCTGCATATTGCCTCGCGCGGTTATGTTCTGGAGACCGGCCGCATCGTTCTTTCCGGCGCCGGCAAGGAACTCACCGGCAATCCCCGTGTCAAGGATGCCTATCTGGGTGGATAGAGCTTGAGCGGTAAATCTCTTTTGACTGCAAATTATCCCTGTGTTACAAGTAATCCATAAGAAAATAAATTATCCAAACCAAAGCCCGTCCGCCGGAAAATTTGTTAATGGACAATCACAGTGCGTTAGTTGAAGAAAGGGGAATACTGGAATGTTTGCAGGTGTGGTGGATTGCTTTTCGCTACCATTTTGTTCCCTCCAGTTTCCTGCCGGCCATTCTGGGCGGTGTCGTGGCCTGGTCGCAAACCGGATTCATGAATCAATGGTTTTTCTTTCTGACCACGCTGGGCGTAACGCTCAACCACATCGCCCTGAATATGACCGACGACTATTTCGATTACCACGCTGCCGTCGATCGCTTCGATAAAAGAGAAAGCAATCCTTATGCCGGTGGCAGCGGCACTTTGACGAGCGGGAGAATTCAGCATCATCAAATGCGCCTCGTTTTTACACTGTTCTTTTTGCTGACCATTATCATCGGTCTTTATCTTTGTGCAGTTCAGACCTGGTGGGTACTTGCTTTCGGGTTATTCGGTATGGCCAGTTCTTATTTCTACACGGCGCCGCCCGTTCGTTACGGCTACCGTGGTTTCGGTGAAATCTCTCAACTGATTAATTTCAGCCTAACCATCGGTCTGGGCGCCTACGTTGTGCAAACGGTTTCTTTTTCCTGGGAGGCGTTCTGGGTTTTGTTACCGCTGGGCTTTATGATGTTTGCCATGATCATCATCAATGAAATACCGGACAGCAAAGATGATGCCGCCGCCGGCAAATACACCCTGGTGGCTCGGTTCGGCGCAAAACAGGCGGCCTGGTTGTATGGACTGGCCATGATGACGGCATATGCCATTATTCTATTTGCGCCGTTATGGGACATGGCGACACCATGGATTTATCTGACGCTGCCGACTTTGCCCTGGACGATTCAGGCATTTTGCATTCTGAAAAGAAACTTCAGAGAACCGGTCAGACTGGCGCCGGCAAATTTGTTAACCATCCGCGTCCATCATCTGACAGGAATTTTATTAATCATCGCTTATATGATTCAAGGACTGCAAAATCAGCGGGACTTTCAGCAAGCTTTTTTTGCCGTTTTTATTTTAACGGCTTTTTATCTTCCGGCTGCCGTTTTCGTGCTTTTAAGAACAATGACAATAAACAACCATCGGCATGAATAAACAGCGTAGCGCCGGATTTTTAATTTTGTGCAATAAGTAAACTAAATGCAAGGAGGGCCAAGGAATGGAATTCGACCGTGAAACATTATCGAAACACGACGGCAAAGAAGACCGTGAGGCTTTTGTCGCTGTGGATGGCAAGGTCTATGATGTGACGGGCAACCGCCTGTGGAAAAAAGGCGTGCATATGAACAGGCATCAGGCGGGTGTCGATCTGACGGAAGCCATTGCCGCCTCGCCGCACGGCAAGGACATCCTCGCCAAAATCCAGGAGAAGGGCACGCTGGTCAAAGCAAAAGAAGAAAAACCACCGTTTCTTCCGGAATGGCTGGTGCAGTTCATGGAGGTCTATCCGTTTTTCAAGCGGCACCCCCATCCCATGGTCGTTCATTTTCCCATGGCCATCTTTATCATCGCTCCATTGTTTCTGGCCTGGTATTACCTGATCAGTCCGGCACAGGGACTCCTCGACGCCGTATTTTACCTCTATATTTTGGGAACCATGTCCCTGCCGGCGGCCATTGCAACAGGAGTACTGGCCTGGCTGGTTAACTATTCGGGCAATGCCAATCCTCTGATCGTGCGCAAAGCCATTTTTTCCGTCTTGCTGCTGATTTTCGATATCATCATCATGGCGGCTCTGATCATCAAACCCGCCATTCTGCAAAATCCTTCCGGCAAGGAATGGATTGTGCCGGTTTTAGTTTTCTTCTGTCTGCCGGTGGTGTCGCTCATCGGAGAGCACGGCGGTAAACTGGTGTTTCCTGTGTTGAAAAACAAATAGCCAGTGTTATGGTACGCTAACTATCAGGATTTGTGACATTCCAGGGTAAATTATGGTCCTGATCTTTTATAATTAAAATTTTTATCCTTTTTTCTTGCATTGTTTTCTCAACTGAATAATTATGTTGCAGTTGTCCTGGATAAAGGCATAAAATTTTAACAAAAAAGGTCCTAATGGTTTTTTTTAAATGATTGATGAAAAATTGCTGGAAATTCGCAATTACGACGGCACGGGCTATAAGCCTCTGATCGACTATGATCAATGGCGGGTGGCGATACTGCGTTATTGTGACGAACTGCTGCCCGAGCGCATCTTCGCCATGCAACGGCATGACGAAACGGATGAGGTTTTTGTCCTTCTGGAGGGACGCTGTATCCTTTTTATCGGGGAAGGTAAAAATACCATTAACGCGATAACCGCCGTTGATATGGTGCCGCACAAACTTTATAACGTCAAACGCGGCGTATGGCATAATCACACCTTAAATCATAAAGCGTCTGTCCTGATTGTGGAAAACCGCGATACCACCGTTCACAACTCACCGAAGATGCTGTTGAATGATGATCAGCGTAAACGCATTGCAGAGATTACGCGCGAATTATGGCAGGATTAAAATTCCACGAACCACTTTTCACTTTTGACCATTCACTTTTCAAATTACTTCTTCAAAACATGATCAGCGGTTAATATTTATTGACATACGATAATCGCTTCTCTAGAATCATTTTCCATAAAGCAGGTTTCATCAACCAAAAACCTGCACCCAAAACAAAATTTTGGAGATGATGAAGTGTTGCCAGAAATAAAACCAGCGAAAATTCCGGTCGTTCTTTTATACAATATCAACCCGGAGTGGACGCAGGAGGAAAAATCAGAAGTCATCAGGCAGTCCACCGAACTGGGCAATGCCCTGCAGGAAACCGGATATCCGCTATCTGCGGTTTGTATCACCAACGATGATATTGCCTCTCATCTTCATGACTTTGATCCCGGGAAATATATAATTTTCAACTGGTGCGAAGATATCCCTGGTGTGCAGCACGGTGAATGGCTGGTGGCCAGAAAACTGGAAGAACTGGGCTATACCTTTACCGGTGCATCTTCCGAAGCCCTTGCGCTGGCGCAGGACAAGCAGCGCGTCAAAAATATTCTGGATCAGGCTTCGATTCCCACACCGGCCTGGCGGATTTTCAACTCTCCGGATGGTCAGGACTGGAAAATGTTCCCGGCCATTGTCAAACCACAGAATGAGCACTGCTCCGCCGGCATCACGCCGGAATCCGTGGTCATGAATCAGGAAGATTTAAAAAAACGCGTATCCTTTGTTCTGAATCAATATTCTCAGCCCGCGCTGGTGGAAGATTTTGTTGACGGACGCGAATTTCATGTCGCCGTTTGGGGGAATGAAAAAATATCTGTCCTGCCCGCGGCGGAAATGGACTTCGCCTCATTCGGCAATATCCAGGACCGGCTATGTTCCTACGAGGCAAAATTTATTCCCGGCTCGCAGCACTACGAAGAAATAAAAACCCTTTTGCCCGCCCCGCTCACCAACGATGAAAAGTCGGCATTGGAAAAGGTTTGCGTTGATGCTTACCGGGCGACAGGATGCAGAGATTACGCCCGGATGGATATCCGCTTGCGGGACAATATCTTTTATGTTCTGGATGTCAATCCCAACGCGGATATCAGTTCCGATGCCAGCATGGCCTGCGCGGCGGAAACTGAGGGCATAACTTTTGCCCAAATGGGCAGTGCGATTGTACAAATGGCCGTCAAAAGACATCCCGTCTTTGGCAAAACTCTCCAAGAC